>CAMTOV010000117.1 GCA_947074235.1 uncultured Bacteroides sp.
CCAAGCCAACATAACCCCAGATTGGTCCCCAAAGACCAGCACCACTCAATGGAATTACATATTTTGTTTGACCGTTTACTTCACATATATATAATGGTAATTTGCGTTCAGCAGCTGGCTTACTCATTTCTGAAGCCATGTTGATTCCAAATCCGCCATTAGATTCAATTACTTGTCCATCAACATTAAGAATCTCGTCTGATTTTACATGTTGTGAATATAATTCTTCTACATTTTGTCCTTTTGTGTCAACATTCAATGCAGTAAGGATTTGTTTCATCTTATCCAATTCAACATTCTTTTGTTGCATTGTCTTCAAAGAAGATGAAATAAACGCCAGAAGAAATGCTACGATAACAACCATTACCGAAGCATAAATGATGGTATAAGAATTACTATTTGTATTCATCGTTTCATTCGGTTTTAGTTATTTGACTTTAAAGCACGTTTTTCGCGACGACTAATATTGCTTTGCATTACACAATAGTCAATAAGCGGAGCGAAAATGTTCATAAATAGGATGGCAAGCATCATACCTTCTGGATAACCAGGATTCAATACACGAATAATGATAGCTAAAGCACCAATCAAGAATCCAAAGATGTATTTACCTATTTCGGTACGCGAAGATGTTACAGGATCTGTTGCCATAAACACAGCACCAAAGCAGAAACCACCCAATACAAGGTGTTCATACCATGGCATATGAGCAATAGCAGTATCAGGACCAGCAACATTGAATATCCAACCCATAAATGCACCACCAACAAATACCGACAACATTGTTTTCCAGCTTGCAATGCCTGTCCATAATAAGATTACGGCACCAATTGCAATAGCTATCACACTTGTTTCACCAATAGAACCAGGAATCAAACCAGTTACCATATCCCATGAGAATGCAGGGTAACCTGTTGGTTCTGCTGCAGTAGATGCAACTCCCAGTGCAGTAGCAGCAGTCATCCCATCAATATTCTGACCTAAACCAAACATACTTGATTGTCCAATCCAAACTGCATCACCCGACATTTTAGCAGGATATGCAAAGAAAAGGAATGCACGAGTTACCAATGCTACATTAAAGATATTCATACCAGTACCACCAAACACCTCTTTCACAAAGATTACAGAGAATGCCACGGCTACAGCCAATATCCAAAGTGGACATTCTACAGGAACAATCATCGGTATTAAGATACCCGACACTAAATATCCCTCTTGAATCTCCTCTTTTTTCCATTGAGCAACAACAAACTCGATGCCAAGGCCAACAACGTATGATACAATGATTTTTGGCAATACAGCTAAAAAGCCATAACCAAACATTTCCCAAAAATTGGCGCTAGCACCTACTAGATGAAAATGTTGATATCCAACATTAAACATACCAAAAAGCAAAGCAGGTACGAGCGAAATAACCACAATTGACATAATACGCTTACTGTCAATTGCGTCGTGAATGTGTACTCCCGATGTTGAAGTGGTGTTAGGAACATACAGGAATGTTTCAATTCCATCGAACACCGAGTGAAATGCGTGGAGCTTACCGCCTTCTTGAAAATGCGGTTTTATCTTGTCGACATAATTTCTTAACGCTTTCATTTAATATTTTCTATTTTACTATTTATTATCTTTTGAAATATTAGCTCATTTCGGCACGAAGCATATCAAGACCGGCACGAACAATGCGTTGTAATTCAACTTTTGAAGAATCAACAAATTCGCAAAGAGCAAAATCTTCTGGAGCAACTTCATATATTCCTAGAGCTTCCATTCTATCAATATCACCTGCAATAATTGCTTTGATTAAGAATTCGGGCATTATATCCATTGGCAATACTCTTTCATATTCGCCAGACATAATCATATGACGTTCTCCACCTTTAATACGTGCGTCAATTACATATTCCTTTTTCTTACCCATCAACCAACTAAAATAGGAGCGATTTGTACTAAACAACCCAAAACGAGGCATTATCCAACCAAACATTTCGTGCACATCATCGCCTTCAGGGATAACAGAAATCAAGCTATCAAAAGCACCAAGAAATCCATTAGCAGAAATTTGTTTTCCAGTAAGTACATTTCCGCTGATATATCTTAAGCTAGCATCTTTTGTCACATTTCCGGCCACCACATTAGTCAATAATGATCCAACTTTCAGTTTGCAGTATGCTGGTTTCAATACTTCAGAACCGGCAATAGCAACCGTACGTGTCATATCAACATGGCCTGTGTTCATTAAACGACCAATAAATATTACTGCTTGAGGATCGATAGTCCAAACCGTTTCGCCTTTTACTATAGGTGCAACGTTATTGATTTGTACTCCAACAAGCCCAGCAGGATGAGGACCATCAAAAACTGTAGTTTCAACATTTTTAGCTTGTGTAAGAGCTGTTGATTTTTGTGCAGCGCTAACACCTAGATAGGTTTTAGCCATTTTAGCTAAAGCATCCAATCCTGTTTGAAAATTCAACTCTTCACCCTTCAGTGCCAATTCAAAGTCTGGCGCAAGCGGACTACTATCGAATGCAGAAATAAAGATAGCCTTCGGAGCTACCTTTGGATTTGCAATTACATCATATGGACGTTGTTTGATAAATGCAAACATCCCCGATTGCAATAGTAAATCTTTTATTTGTTCACCACTAAGTTTTGAAACATCTTGCTTACCAAAATCCTCAAAATCTTGTTCTGCAGCCGCTTCTACAACGATATTTAGTACCTTGCGTCGAGCACCACGCTCCACACTCGTTACTACGCCACTTACGGGCGAAACAAATTTCACTTCAGGATTATTCTTGTCGATAAACAAGGGTCCCCCGGCCATAACATACTCCTGCTCTTTAACAACTACCTTCGGAGTGACACCGGTAAAATCATCAGGAACTAACGAATAGAATCCTGGCTCTTTTACAGCAACAATTTCTGGAGTAGCTTTACCTTTCAGGTTAATATCAAGGCCTTTACGTAACTTTATTACATTTGCCATGTGTTTATATAAAAAATGATTTCATTAATTTGCCCGCAAAAATAATAAATAATAGCCTAAAAGAGTAAGAAAACATCAAGGAATTAAAGAGATTTTTCCGTAATTCATTTCGTTAACGTGCACGACTGTAAAAGAAGAATAAATACGAGCCGAATTATAGATACAACGCCTTGTAATTGCTAAAAAACAATAATACTTTCACGACTAAGTATATTATAGTTAATACACATATCTTAATAAAATCATATTATAGTAAAGGATATTTTTGCATTTTCAATCAAACATAAAATAAACTTTGTACAAACCAAGATTTCTAATTTTATAACATGAAGAAACTTCTATTACCTGTTTTCTTATTTGCATTGAGCGCAGTTGGTTATGCTCAAACTGGCAATATCTACCCTCGCCCACAAGTTATAACAACTTTATCAAATGATATCTCAGTAGATAAACCTATTATAAAAGTAATTAAACCTAGCGATAAAGCCTATAATAAGTATAAAAACAAGATTAAGAACATCACAGGCGCATACTACTTGAAAACCAATAAAAATAATGTTACAATCGTTGCATATGACGACCAAGGAGAATTTTATGCGATGCAGACATTAGCTCAGATGTATGTTAACAAGATGCTCCCTCAAGTAGAAGTAACAGACTATCCAGATGTTAAATATCGTGGAGTGGTAGAAGGGTTTTATGGCACACCTTGGTCGCATGCAGATCGTTTAGACTTGCTTGCCTTTTATGGAAAACATAAAATGAACACTTATATATATGGCCCCAAAGATGATCCATATCACAGTTCACCTTCTTGGAGAAAACCATATCCTACTAATCAAGCAAAACAAATTGTAGAACTTGTAGATGCAGCAAACGCCAACAAAGTAGATTTTGTATGGGCTATTCATCCAGGTAAAGATATAAAATGGAACGAAACCGATAGGGATTCATTAATCATGAAGTTTGAAATGATGTATGAGTTGGGAGTGCGTTCATACGCTGTATTTTTTGATGATATAAGTGGAGAGGGAACCAATCCAATCAAGCAATCCGAGCTTTTGAATTATATCTATGATGCTTTTATGCGCAAAAAAACAGATGCAAAACAATTGATTATTTGCCCAACAGAATATAATAAATCATGGTCGAATCCTGCTCCAGGCACTTATCTCGACATTTTGGGAGATTCGCTATATCCCGAAATCGAAATTATGTGGACTGGCAATAGAGTGATTTCTGATATGACCGAAGAAAGCATGGAGTGGATAAATAAGCGATTAAAACGTAAAGCATACATCTGGTGGAACTTTCCTGTGAGCGATTATGTTAGAAATCATCTTTTGCTAGGACAAGTATACGGAAATAGTAGAAATATTAAGGATGAAATGGCTGGATTTATGACAAATCCTATGGAGCATGCTCAAGCATCAAAATTGGCTATATTTTCTGTGGCAGATTATTCTTGGAATGTGGCCAATTATGATTCTCTTCAATCATGGCGTGCAGCTATTCGCGAGGTAATGCCAAAATCAGCTGATGCCTTTGAAATATTTGCTAGTCATAATAGCGACTTGGGTGTCAATGGACATCTATATAGGCGCAAAGAATCTGAACATATTATAGAAGCAGCAAATTCCTTTAAACTAGATTATAAGTTGAATGCGGTAATTGATAAAAAACATTTCAATGAACTGCTTAATGAATATGAGTTAATTGAAAAAGCACCATCAATTATTAAAGGCTCAAACGATAACCCACAGTTGATAAAAGAAATCAATCCTTGGCTCTTGCAATTTGAACAAATAGGCAAAAGCGGACAATGTGCACTTAATATGCTAGACAGCCTAAACCAAACCAATTATGAAGGCTATTGGCAGAAGTTTCAGGAACTCACAAAAATAGAAAAAGAGATTAATCGTATTAACGACAGCTACAATCGCAATCCATATCAACCCGGTGTGAAATCTGCCTCATTAGTGTTGAAACCACTTATAGACAGTCTTGCCACCCTGTCGGCTGATTACTTCTATAGTTCATTGGCCGGAGTAAAGTTGACAGAGCGAAAAACCAGTTTGACTCCAATTTTAGAACCCAAATTTGATTCCAAAATAGGACAATTGAAAAATCAACCCCTTTTGATTGAAGGAAACATAATAAAAATTTCACCACTACTCGAAGTTGTTAGAATAAACCCTCATGCTGATTTTAAAATTCAGCTGCCCTATCCTATATATATAGAGGAGATAACTACCGACTTTGGAGATAAAGAAGTCTATTCTTGGTTGCAATGCGAAGCAACTGATGAACAAGACAATAAGCAAATCTTAGTCGATGTAAATGGCATTTATTCAATCAATAATAAGGTTACATCCATTGCATTTAAATCTAAAGCAGATAAGCGCATGGAGTTTAACTTAAAGCAGGTGGAGTTGACTACTGCATTAAACATTGGAAGCAAAGATGATATTAGCCCGATTTTTGATAAAAATCTGGCTACTTCATACAGCCTAGATGCTAATCAAGCGATAAACATTCAAGTTTCTGATAAAAACGCCTTGATCATTGTAACAGAAGAAAAATCAAATTTGATAATCGAACAGTTTTTTGATGGAAATTTAATCAGTAATAATAGTTTGCTGCAACAAAAAACCATAAACCAACTCCAATTAAACGCTAAAACGAATAATGTATCAATTACAAATACAAACAACTCACCTATTCATATTGTAGAGGTCATCATGAAATAAAAATTGTGAGTATACTATTCTCTGCAATAAACTGCACCTTCCCACTGCTCAATTTACCGCTAAGCAGTGGCAAAGAATCAATAAGCCAGTATCTAACTACCAATTAGATACTGGCTTATTAGTTTCTCAGTAAAAGTAATTTCTTCACTTCAAGTCATCAGATAGCTTAAAATATAAGAGTTTTAATGTTAAAACATGGATATAATTTAATCAAATAATTTAGCAAACAATTTTCATCTTTCAAAGGTTAGTAATAATGAGCAAAAACTGCAAACTATGCCTATTTCACTACTTTTTTAAACATTTATTCTGCTATTATGAAGCCAATAATGATTAGTTTTAGATTAATTATAAAAATAAATCAAAACTTATTCAGATAAAAGAGTTTTCTTTGTAGCCGTATTTATAAAAATTATGAAAAAATATATCATTTCAGCATTAGTATTACTTGTTGGTTTAATAAGTATAAATGCACAAGAAGAAGGTATTACTATTGTTAAAGATGGTAAAGTTAAGGTTAACACTGTTTTCGATAAAGCGGATTCTACAAAAATATCAGAGCCGAAAGAGTTATCAAAAAAGGAACTTAGAAAACTGAAAGTGGCTAAAAGAAACCTACACTACAACATTCTAGGCGGCCCTAGTTACACACCAGATTTAGGTGTTTTAATTGGAGGAACATCTCTGTTGACATTTAGAATAAACCCAGAAGATACATTGCAACTACGCTCTATCATCCCCCCCTCTATTGCCATTATGCTTAAAGGAGGTGTGAGTATTCAAGTTAAACCTCAGTTATTTTTCAAGAACGATAAATTTAGAATCTTCGGACAATTCAGTTATAAAAATATTCTAGAAAATTTCTATGGTATTGGATATGACACCAACAAAGACTGGGTAAGAAGTGACTCTACCAGCCAATATAGATATAATGGGATACAAATCAACCCTTGGTTTTTGTTTAGAATTAAAGGAAGCGATTTCTTTGTTGGGCCTCAATTAGATATCAACTATGATAGAATGTCAAAGCCTGCTAAAGGTATGCAAGAGCTTCCCTCTTATATTGCAGCTGGTGGTAATGCAAGTGGATACAAAAACTTTAGTCTAGGTATCGGGTTCTTATTATCGTACGATTCTAGAGATATGCCTGCCAATGCTTACAAAGGCATATACCTAAATGCACAAGGTATGGTTTATGGCAAATATATTGGCAGTGATAATAATTTTTATCGTTTAGATTTTGATTATCGCCAATACAAATCTGTTGGTCTACGAAAAGTAATTGCATGGACTGTGCAGTCTAAAAACGTGTTTGGCGATGTACCTTTAAATAAGTATTCGCTCATGGGAACCCCATTTGATTTGCGTGGATATTATACAGGACAATATAGAGATAAATCTGCTCATTTGGCTATAGCCGAATATCGACAAATGTTTAATACTGATAAGAGCAATTGGTTTAAGAAAATTGTCAATCACCTAGGTTTTGCAGCTTGGGGAGGGTGTGGTTTTATGGGACCAAACCCCGGAAAGATTGAAGGTGTGCTTCCTAATGCTGGAATAGGACTGCGCATTGAAGTTCAACCACGCATGAATATTCGTTTCGACATTGGTAGAAATATGATTAACAAACAAAATCTATTCTATTTTAATATGACAGAGGCTTTCTAAGCCTGACGTAAATCAAACATAAAGCCTCAATATTCTTTTTTTGAATATTGAGGCTTTATGTTTTAAGCAACAATGCAACCTCCTAAAGATTTCGAATTTGCAAGCAAACACAGATAGGTGTAGAGCATTTAGTATTATACAAAAAAAGTCTTCCGAAGAAGACCTTTATGAGCGGAAAACGAGACTCGAACTCGCGACCCTAACCTTGGCAAGGTTATGCTCTACCAACTGAGCTATTTCCGCAACATGTTTGAAATACTAAGTTAGATGCCGTTGCATCTGATTTGGATTGAAAGAGAGCGGAAAACGAGACTCGAACTCGCGACCCTAACCTTGGCAAGGTTATG
>CAMTOV010000118.1 GCA_947074235.1 uncultured Bacteroides sp.
GACTAATTCTGCTTGCGATAACTGATGACTGCCCAGCTATTGAATACAAATGCAAAAGCAAGCAGCGCAAACAGTTGTGGTAGCAAGTCAAAGAATCCACTGCCTTTGAGATATACCATGCGCATCATCTGCATCTGATATCTCAAAGGATTGCAGTAGGTGATAAGTTGTGCCCACTTGGGCATACTGCTGATGGGGGTAAACAGGCCGGACATCAAGATGAGCAGCAGCATAAAAAACCACATCACAAACATAGCCTGCTGAATGGTAGAGGAGTTATTGGATATAACCAACCCCATGCCGGACATGGCCACCACAAAGATTAATGAGAATAGATAGATGACTCCCAAATTGCCTACGGGGGTGATATCGTAAAAGAGCCAAGCTATCAAAAAACAGATGCTCAATACGATAAAGCCTATCAACCAATAGGGCAATAACTTGCCCAGTATGAAGGTGAATTTATTGACCGGACTCACATTTATCTGTTCTATGGTTCCTATCTCTTTTTCGCCAACAATATTGAGCGTAGGCAAAAATCCACAAAGCAAAGTGAGCAGCATGGCCATCAATGCCGGAATCATAAACACCTTATAATTGAGATTGGGATTGAAGAGATTGAGCGTACTCTCTTTTATGCCGATGGTAGGTGTAACAGTTTGACTAACCTTTATTTCGGAAGCAAAGTTGCTCACAATGCTTGATAGATATGAGCTGCCGATATTCCCTTTCATGCCATCTACCGCATTGGCCGCTATCAATATCTGCGGTGTAGATCCATTCACATAGTCGCTTTCGAAGTTGGCCGGTATCTCCATGATGATGTTTACATTGCCTTTATCTACCTCCTCCATAGCTTGCTGATACGAGCTTGGCGTACTCACCAACTTAAAGTAGTCGGATGCTGTGATTTTATCAATCAAGCGCCTCGAACTGATGGTATGATCATTATCGACCACGCACAAGGATACATTTTTTATCTCCAGCGTCATGGCCCAGGGCATAAGCAGCATAATCATACAGGGAAAAATCAGTATGAGACGAGGCAAAAATGCATTGCGCAGCAGTTGCTTAAATTCCTTTTCTAATAAGTATTTTAGTATCATTCCAATCTGTTTTTAAAGGTTTTAAGACTGACCACTATCAACACCGTAGCCATAGCTGCAAGAATATAGACCTCTTTCAGTACCTCCGTGATGTTTACTCCTTGAATCATGAGTCGGCGCACGGCTTGTATATACCAACGGGCAGGCAATAAATCGGAGACTATTTGCAACGGCACAGGCATGCTCTCTATGGGGAATATCATACCTGCCAATATCATGGTAGGCATCATCAATACCAAGCCCGAACCGAGCATAGCGGCTATCTGTGTGCTGGTGATGCAAGAAATGAGTAAGCCCAATGCCAAGGATACAAAGATAAATAGCAAGGAAACCACCACCAACCAAAACAGGCTACCGGCTACGGGCACATCCAATACAAAGACGGATAGCAACAAGATGGTAGTGAGATTGATAATGGAGAGGATAAAGTAAGGCACAGCCTTGGCCAATATGATAAGAATAGGGCGGATAGGCGATACAAGAAGTACCTCCATGGTTCCCATCTCCTTTTCGCGCACGATAGAGATGGAGGTCATCATGGCACAAATCAACATAAGGATAAGCCCCATCACACCGGGCACAAAGTTGTAGGTACTCTTCATCTGCGGGTTAAACAGTAGTTTGATGTTGGGCATCAGCACAGCCATGCTTGCATCGGGCGATAAGAATTCTTGTTGCACACCCCTTACAATACCCATCAGGTAGTTGGTGCGCATGGTAGCCATATTGGGGTCGGTAGCATCGGCCACCAGTTGCAAACCGGCATCGCCCGTATAGAGTTTATCGGCAAAGCGACTGCCAAAGACCATCGCTAAATCAATCTTTTCTTCCTTGAATAGCTGGGTAAGCTCTTGAGGCGAGTTTACCATATAATCTACATCAAAATATTCATTCGCCCCAACACGCTCTATGATTTGACGAGTCAGCATATCATCCGAAGGGTTGAGTACAGCCATGCGCACATTGGTAACCTCGGTAGTGATGGCAAAACCGAAAATCATAATCTGCATAATGGGCATACCCAAAAGGATAAGGATAGTACGCTTATCTCTCAGAATATGGAAAAACTCTTTTTTTACAAAGGCCAAAAACTCTTTCATATATTAATCGTCCTTGCGCACCGCCTTACGGGCTAGTTGTTGAAACACATCATCCATATCGGTGGCATGATACTTTTGTTTTAATCGTTCGGGGGTATCGAGCGCCTCTATCTTTCCATCTACCATGATGGAGATGCGGTTGCAATACTCAGCCTCATCCATATAGTGCGTGGTCACAAACACAGTCATCCCCTCATCGGCTGTCTGATAAATCAACTCCCAAAACTGCTTGCGAGCCAGTGGATCTACCCCACCCGTTGGTTCATCGAGAAACACAATCTTAGGGTCGTGAAAGATGGCAACCGAAAAGGCCAATCGCTGCTTCCAGCCAAGAGGCAGGCTTTTCACCAGTGTATCTTTCTCTGCTTCCAGCCCCAATCGTTTCAATAACTCGTCTGTTTTTCGAGCTATATCTTCCTCTTTCATCCCGTATATACCTCCAAAGAGACGTATGTTCTCCCATACTTTCAAATCTTCGTACAAAGAGAATCGTTGACTCATATAGCCGATATTCTTTTTTATCTCTTCCGATTGGGTTGAGATATCAAACCCGCCTACGGTAGCTTTGCCCGATGTGGGCAGACTCAACCCGGTGAGCATGCGCATGGCTGTTGTCTTGCCTGCTCCATTGGCGCCTAAGAAGCCGAATATCTCGCCCTTGTTTACTTCGAAAGAGATGTGATCGACCGCCGTGAATGTGCCAAACATCTTGCAAAGCTTATTTACCACGATGACAGGCGCATCGGTAGTATGCAACTCTTCGCGCACCAATCCTGCCGGACAAAGGATATCGCTAAAGCGCTCTAATATGCGTTGAGGGGTATCTATGCCTTGTATCTCGCCGTGATTGATAAAAGCAATGCGATCGCACAGGCTGGCCTCACTCATAATAGGGGTTGATACAATAATCGTTATCCCCTCTTCTTTCAGTCGGCGAAGCATTTCCCAAAACTCCTTGCGCGATACAGGATCGACTCCGGTAGTTGGCTCATCGAGGAACAGGATTTCGGGTTTGTGTATCAACGCACAGCTCAAAGCCAATTTTTGCTTCATACCGCCCGACAGTGCACCCGCTCTTCGATTCTTAAACGGCTCTATCTGACTGTAGATATCTTTGACCAAATCATAGTTCTCCTTGACAGAGGTTTTAAATAGTGTAGCAAAGAAGTTGAGGTTTTCTTGAACCGTGAGGTCTTGATAGAGCGAAAAACGACCGGGCATGTAACCCACTACTTTGCGTATCTGCCGATAATCTTTCACCACATCCATCTGCCCAATAGATGCTATGCCCTTATCGGCCAATATCAAAGTAGTAAGTATCCTGAAGGTAGTAGTCTTGCCTGCACCATCCGGACCAATCAGTCCGAACAGTTCGCCGGGTTGCACCGAAAAGGAAACATCCTTGAGTGCATCTACCTTGCCATAACGCTTACTTATAGACCGTACGTTGAGTGCTAATCCCATTTTACGCCTCCATACATACCGATTTTCAAATCACCATCGTTCTTCACTTTTATCTTGATGGCATATACCAAGTTGGCACGTTCATCTTTGGTTAAGATTGTTTTTGGAGTAAACTCCGACTGTTGCGAAACCCAAATGACCTCTCCCGGATAGGCTTTTTCTTTATTGCCATAATCGGCATATACGGTTGCCTTAGTGCCAATAGCCACATTGGCCAATTGGTCGGAAGTGATGTATGCTCGCAAATAGATTTTATCCATATCGGCCACCTTGAAAAGCGGTTTGCCTACCGAAGCCAGTTCGCCTGCCTCGGCATAGTTGGTAAGCACCGTGCCATTGATGGGCGATGAGATGTAACATTTGCTCAACTGATCGTCTACTTGCGCTATCTGCAACCCTACAGAAGAGCCTTGCCACGATAGGCTTTCATCGCTATTGGACAAGGAAGAGTAAGTAGCTGTAAGTTGATTGCGCAAAACAACCAGTTGAGACTCCGCATCTTGCAACTGTTTTTCGTTACCCGCACCCGCATTAAATAGGTTTTCGTATCGCTGCTTGTCGCGCTCGGCAGTAGCTATTTGCTCTTTCAAAGCAGCCACTTGCTTTTTAATATCGGGGCGCTGCTCTTCTACCGATTTCATACTGGCTTCCAGTTGCACTTTCTTTAAGTATAGCTGTAGTGTATCTATCAACCCTACACAAGCACCTTGTTTCAGATAGTCACCCTCTTCTACATCATAAGTAAGTATCTTGCCATTGGCTTCGGCAGACACTAGAACTTCGGTTGTTTCGAACGTGCCGGTAGCATCATACTTGGGCAATCCGCTCTGACAAGAGGTGATAAGAATGAGTAAAAAAGTATAGACAGTAACATGTATTGATTTCATAATGAGCGTATTTTAGAGTGAGCATTAATCGTTTAGAATGTATTTTAGTTTCCAGATATTCATCAGCAATTGAATTTCGTGTATCGCTTTGGTCTGCTTCGCATTGTTCTCGGCAGTAATCTCCCGCACCATCTCGGTTACGGTAAGCACTCCATTGGCCACTTTAGCCTCAGCCGCCTTACGAATATTCATGCGAAGTCGGATAATCTCATCATCATCTTTCATCTGCTTGCGTATAGACTCTATCGCACCATCTTGCTGGGCTACTTCAAGACGTGTATTAAACAGAAAGGCATCGCGATTGATTGACACACGTGAAAGATTATTGGCTATCAATTTCTTGTCATTGCGCAAGGTATATAAGCTACCAAACGTCCACGACATGCGCACACCGGCTATATAGTAAGGCGACGATTCACTTTTCAGCATATCTAGTCCAGGATTGCCATAAGCCCCCTGCACAAACAATCCGAACTTAGGCAGATATCCACTCTGTAGGTTCTTCTCTTGTGTATAGAGTTGTGCGCTTTGAGCCTCATACCATAGCAATTCGGGGCGAGTAATATCATTGGAAGAATTGAGTATTGCAGCAGGTTTCACTAAGGTGACATTGCTTGGCAACTCCTCTCCTACAAACAAAGACAACATACGTAGATAGGATTGACGGCTCTCTTCCAGCTCAATTCGTTTTTGAGCAGCACCCAGTAACTCTACTTTCACCGCATCTACATCGGCAGCATTGGCTATCCCATTCTGCATATAAGCATTGATTTGATTTAGCGTATTTTGCAAGTCTTCGGTATAAAGCGAGTTTTGAATAAGCTGCTCGTTGAGTAACAAGATACCAAAATAGAGTTGGTCTACCCGTTCGTTGAGCGCATAGAGGTTGACACTAACTTGCTCTTTATCTACTTGAGATGAGGCTTCGGTTAGTTTCTTCTTAGCATGAATGTTTCCCCCATCCCAAATAGTCTGTTGCAACTCCAGCATCACTTGGTATTGCCCTTTAGGCATTCCTTTTATATCCACACCCGGCATATCAAACGGAATTTTAGTTACCTCGCTTTGGTATGAAGCCTTAGCCGACATGGATAGTTGAGGGATATACCCGCGCGAAGCATTTTCAAGATTGAACATTTCGGCCTTTTCTATCAGTTCGTATTGCCTAATGAGCGGATAGTTTTCTTTCGTCTTTTGGCGACACTCTTCAAGCGTAATTTGTCCAACTACGCAAAGAGAAACAAATTGCAAAAACGATAAAAGGAGTATGATGCGTTTCATATTTTATTGGTTTAATATATTCCTTGTTTGTATAGTAGCTTATTCTAAAACAACCGTCATCAGTCATCAGATATTCAACTACTTATCTAAATATAAACATTAATCATGATAAATATGATCTTATCTAAAAATAATTAAATACAAAAGTAGATATTAATGAAACGATTGCACTCTCTAATAGTTTGGTATAATGTTCTGATTGTTCGATTAATGATTAAACAAGCGCCTTGATATCGGTAAAATATTATCTTTGTGGGATATAACAACAATAAGAATATGAAGAGCAAACCGGTAGATATCTCTCTACATGAACTAATGCAGCCAGATATTGTAGAATATCATCATAACAGATTTATCTTTGAAGAATTTGGTATTGCAATAGCTTCTCAAGCCTAAAAAGCAATATTAAACTCTCAAAACAACCTTACCGTATAAAGGAAGGACGCATCATCAGATGTCTGTCAGGTGAAGGTAGAATTATGATTAACCTTAGGGAATATGAGCTAAAAGAAAACACGTTGCTTATTATTCCACCTGAATCAATTATTCAGCTGATAGAGGCAACCGAAGAATATGATTTTCAGATGCTAGCTGTTCAATTGAACTTTCTGTCAATCATGCAGAAAGAAGATTTAATAAACATCTACTCCAGGCAATGCACCTTGCTGCATCTCAATGAAGAAGAGTGTGATTTGATAAATCAGTACTTCTTGTTGCTATGGGATATCACTCAAGCTGCCACCTTTCAACGCGAGGCTATCCAACATCTGCTAAGCTCACTGCTATACACGGTGCAATACATCACCAAAAAGCACATCAATGAGAGTGAAACCAAACTCAATAGGCAGGTTGATATCTTTCATCGGTTTATAGATTTGGTAAATCAACACAGCAAAACAGAGCGTAATGTGGCCTTTTATGCAGATAAGCTTTGCTTGACACCCCGCTATCTGAATACGGTTATCAAGCAATCGAGCCAGCAAACCATTATGGAATGGATAAATCAATCGGTGATACTGGAAGCACAAATACGATTAAAATACAGCAACCTAATGATTTATGAGATAGCCGAGGAGCTATCGTTTGCAAACCCATCGTTCTTTTGCAAATTCTTCAAAAAAATGACTGGTATGACACCTTTAGAGTATCAAAAAAAGTAAAGATTAAGCCTCATCTATCAAATAATCAGCTGAATGATTGGCTGTTTCAAACAAAAACACTACTTTTGTCCCCGCTATTACGAGATAGTAGCATATTCAAATCATTAATTAAAACATTTATTTAAAATGGCAACTAAAATCAGATTGCAAAGACACGGCCGTAAAGGTTACGCGTTCTATTCAATTGTAATTGCAGACAGCAGAGCACCACGTGATGGTAAATTTACAGAGAAGATTGGTACTTACAACCCTAATACCGATCCTGCTACAGTAGATTTGAATTTCGAACGTGCATTACACTGGGTACTAGTAGGTGCACAACCAACTGACACTGTTCGTAACATCCTTTCTGACGAAGGCGTTTATATGAAAAAACACCTTTTAGGTGGTGTTACAAAAGGCGCATTTGGCGAAGCTGAAGCTGAAGCTAAATTTGAAGCTTGGAAAAACAATAAAGAAGCAGGTCTTGCTGCATTGAAAGCTAAACAAGACGAAGCTAAAGCTGCTGACGCTAAAGCTCGCCTAGAAGCTGAAAAGAAAGTAAACGAAACTAAAGCTAAAGCATTGGCTGAAAAGAAAGCTGCTGAAGAAGCTGCTAAGGCTGCTGCTGAAGCACCTGCAGAAGAAGCTCCTGCTGCTGAAGAAGCTGCTGAAGCTCCTGCAACTGAGACTGCTGAATAATAGCAGCTCAAAAA
>CAMTOV010000119.1 GCA_947074235.1 uncultured Bacteroides sp.
AAGAGTCTAGCAAGAACTTCAACTTGAAAGATGTAAACGTGAAGATGGAAGGCAACACTGCTTTACTTCAAGCAATCTATGCTCTACCAGCAGGTAATACTTATACGGTAGATTATAAAATTTATCCTGATGGTGTAGTAAACGTATCGGCTCAGTTTGCTAGTACCGACCGCAACGAAACTCAAATCGAAGTTTCGGAAGATACAAAACTAGCTACATATAGCCCGGGTAGCGAGAACAAGAAAAAAGATGTGTTGGAAGTACCACGTATCGGTGTTCGTTTCCGTCTACCAAAGTCAATGAATAGCGTAGAATACTTTGGTCGTGGACCAGAAGAAAACTACCTCGACCGTAGTGCTGGTACGCTAATAGGCAGATATAACACAACAGTAGAAGACATGTATGTTGACTATGTTCGTCCACAAGAAAACGGACATCGCACAGATACTCGCTGGGTGGCGTTAACAAACAAAGCTGGCAAGGGCTTGTTGGTAGTAGCTAACAATACAATCGGTTTCAATGCACAAAGAAATAGCATCGAAGACTTCGATGGTGAAGAGTCTGATAAGGATTACCAATGGAGAAATCGCTCGCCAAGAGAGATTGAAAACAAAAATCCTGAAGCGGCTAAGAATGTGATGATGAAGATGACTCACACCAACGATGTAAAACCAAGAGACTTTGTAGAGGTATGCGTAGATATGAAGCAACAAGGAGTAGCTGGCTACAATAGCTGGGGTGCTCGTCCGTTGCCAAAGTATAGCATTCCTGCTAATCAAGATTATGATTGGAGCTTTACACTTGTACCGATGAGTAGCTCAAAATCGGTTGATCAGTATTTGAAATACAACTATTGATAAACTCTCTTTTAAGGAAAATACTATAATAGAAAGAGGCTATCTAACTGAAAATGTTTAGATAGCCTCTTTTTATTTATACACGCTTCATTCATTTATAGGAATGAATATTGCCAATTTGCTGCCAAGGGCTTGACACCATCTTGCCAAGCCCTTGGAACGCTGCTGAGCATGGGTAATCAGTAATGTGTTTTAATGTCTGTAATGGATGATGCTTACACCAAAATGCTTCTCGCAATCCATGTTGCTATATTCGCCTATAATCGGTGCTTTAACTCCATCATCTAGTTTCAACGATGAAATCTCAACAAAAGCTTCATCCCACAAGCCCGCATCAATAAATGATTGCAATAAAGCACTTCCACCTTCTATCATAATAGAGTGAATGCCTTTGGTATATAGTGTGTTTGCTATTTTAGACAACGAATCTTGCTCGTAATCGAAGTTGATTTTGATATATTCCACCGTATTATCCATCGGGTAGGGAGCCTCTTTTTCGGTAAATAGAATTGTAGGTATTGAACCATCAAATAAACTCAGTTGGACAGGAAGTCTGAGGTTTCTATCTATCACGATGCGAGTAGGATTATTGCCATACCAGTTTCTCACTGTTAGCGATGGATTGTCTAGTAATGCTGTGTTGGTGCCTACTACAATGCCATCAATCTCAGCTCTTCTTTTGTGCACAATCATACTTGTGAGGTCAGTAGATAACTTAGCGGCGCTTCCATCGGTACGATTCTTATCTATAAAACCATCATTCGATTGTGCCCACTTCAAGGTAATGTAAGGGCGGTGTTTGGTATGCGCAGTGATGAAAGTACGCATCAAATGCAAACATTCCTTTTCGAGTACTCCAACTACCACTTCGCGTTGAGCCTCTTTTATCTTCTTAATGCCTTGGCCGGCTACTTTTGAAAAAGGATCTTGGCAACCAATCACAACACGAGGTATTTGCTTCTCGATAATTAAATCGGCGCATGGTGGTGTCTTGCCATAATGCGAACAAGGCTCAAGGCTTACATAAATAGTAGAGCGCTTCAACAACGATTGGTCTTTGACCGAATGAATGGCGTTTACCTCAGCATGAGCCTCACCACATTTTCGGTGATAATCTTCGCCTATTATTTTATCATCACATACAATGACTGCTCCAACCATAGGATTGGGTGAAACATTGCCCAGTCCATTTTGTGCCAATTGAATGCAGCGGTGCATATACTTTTCATCATTTGTCATCATGGTAAATCTTACATTTTTACATTTACAAAGATATAACAATAATAGTCACAAATAGTAATATTCTTTTTTTAACTTAAATTCTATTATTCTATTAATTACAGGCCTCAGAGCCCCTTTTTAGTGGGAAATTATAACAAGAAAAAGATGTATTTTTGTAGCATATTAAAGAAATGCATGATTCCAATCTGTTTGTATAAAACACTAGACTATATCTTATGACATAGACACCATCATGTATATTATGTTTTTATTCTTATATCTTATTATTTTATTATGAAGAAATTATTCTCTTTGTGCGTCATGTTGACTTTTGCTGTGCTATGTTCATGGGGTCAGCGCACACCTTCTCATCCATTAGACATTAAAGATGTAGGTGCTAGTTTGCACACGCTTCTCGACAACTGGGAAGTTGGAAGCGCTCCCGGCGCTGTGTCTGAGATGGATGAACAGTTTTATATTTCGCGCGTGCGACTATTGCCACGTATTCAAGATGGAGATTATAGAATACATGAAGAGGTAAATCCTGATTGTAAACTGTTTATGTGGGTGCCAATGGACGATCCTACTACTCGCTGGAAATCATTGCCACGCTATGTGTTTGAAGGCGATAATTTTAATATGTGGTCTTATGTAGATGTGCATGGCAACTGGACTGCTCCATGGATGCGTGTAACTGCCGGTTTGGCGGATGTGGCGCATAAGAATGGTGTAAAAGTGGGCTGTGTAATCAGTATTCCATGGGGGCAAGCAGTATCTGAGATAACAGAAGATGAACACTCTAAAACACTTCAGAAGTTGATGACTAAAGATGCGGATGGTAACTTTATCTATACCCGCAAGTTGGTAGAGTTAATGAAGTATTATGGTATCGATGGATTGGGATGTAACTCTGAGTTCAGAAGCAATGAGAACTTCATGAAGCTTATTATCGAATTCTTTGATGATTGTCATCTGAAAGGAAAAGAGGTAGGTTGGGATTTTGAACTACAATGGTATGATGGTACAAGTACATCGGGCAAAATCATGTTCGACATGGGCTTGTCTGAACACAATAAAGCGCTCTTTGGTGATAAAGATAATATCATCTCCGACATCATGTTTGCCAATTATAACTGGACAGACTCACTATTGCAAGTGTCGGTAGAAACGGCAAAAGCAATGGGACGCGATAGCTATGATTATTATGCGGGATTTGATATTCAGAAAGATGGTTTGAACCACGATTCCTGGCCTGCTCTATACAATCACCCGATATCAATTGGCATTTGGGGAGCGCATACGCAGAACTTGATTCATCAAAGTTCTACTGATAATGGAAGTGCAGATATGGCCGTGCAAGAGACATACTTGGAGAAACAAGAATTGGTCTTCTCGGGCGGTAATAGAAACCCTGGTTTGTTGCCTACACTACGCACAGAGTGCACTTTGGCCAATCAAGATTTGCAAACATTCCATGGAATGGCTTCATTTATCACGGCTCGTTCTGCTATACAACAAGTGCCTTTCGTTACTCGCTTTGGTTTGGGCAATGGTATGTTTTATAATGTTGACGGCAAAACAGCTTTCGATAGTAAGTGGTACAATGTAGCTATGCAAGACTACCTGCCTACTTGGCGTTTTTGGATTACCGATCGCAACGATGTGGTAACTGAAGATAATATCTCTGGACTAATCAATGCTAACTTGACTTTCGAAGATGCTTGGTTTGGTGGTTCTTCATTGAAACTACATGGTGCTACCGACTTCTCTCGTGTGAAGTTGTTTAAAACAAAATTGGCTGTTGAGCCAACTCAAGTGATGTCAATTACTTATAAGGTGTTGGGCGATACAAATCCGAAAGCTAAATTGTTTGTTAGCAAGAATGGTGCTTTAACCGAATATAAAGAGATGGCACTTCCTAATGCAACTATTGGCGAATGGAATACGGTTACTTACCCTATCTCACAATTTGGATTGAGCAAAGGAGATGAAGTGGCAATGATTGGTCTTACTGTTGAAGGTACATCTGATGATTATGCTTTGTTGGTTGGTGAGCTGTCGCTACTAGACAAGGCTCAATCTTTCAATCCTGTGCAACCAGAGATTAAAGAGATTGATTTGTTGAGAGGCCGTTACAATGCTGCCGACTTTAAAATAAGATACGCAAGTAAGGAAGAAAGCGGTGATGTTAAGACATACAACGATGAAGTAGATACTTGGTATTTCGAAGTATTCAGTCAGCAAAGAGGACAAGAAGCTCAGTTTGTAACAGCTACTCCATCGTGGGCGGCTTATGTAATAGGTGCTCCTATAGTACCTGGATTTGAGAATCGCGATATCCGAGTGGGTGTTCGTGCCGTTTCTCCCAATGGTGTGAAGAAGTCTGACATTACTTGGACTGAATACATGGCGCTTCCTTATAATGATCCTCTTGAAACTTTGAATCTTGATAAGAAAGTGATTAAAGAGAATGAGCCGTTTACAATTAGTTTTGAAGACTTCATGCAACAACCTGCGCAAAAGTGGGAGTTGAAAAGTTCTTTGACAGATGAGCTTGTTTCTACAGTTCACAATACAGTTGCAGCTACATTTACTTTACCTAAAGCCGGTCAGTATGACTTGTATATTACCGATAGCAACGGAAAGCAAAGAGTGTTGAGAGGATATGCGCTGGTAACTGCCGGTGATACAAAACAAGCTGGAAAGAAGAAGTCTAAATCTAAGAAGAGTTTGACTGCTTCTGCCGAAAACGTATCACGCGGTTTGGCTGTGAAAGATCCTAATATGCTTAGATTGAGCGAACAAATCGGTTCGGAAGATAATTACACATTGGCATTCTGGTTTAAAGCCGATGAGTGGGCACACGACCGTTTTGGTACAAACTTGATAAACAAACGTGACTTCAAGGCTACTTGGCCGCAAAATAACTGGGGTAACTTCTGGGTGCATGTTTGGCCAGAAGGAGTTCACAAAGGAGTGAATGCCGAGGTTATATCATTTACTCAGCACAACCAAACGGGCAACATACACGAAAATCCAAATGCAAGATGTGCGGGTAATGATTTTACAATCCCTGCTGATGTTTGGACTCATGTAGCTATATCTGTAGGTGGTGGCAAACAAGAATTATGGATCAATGGTCGCAAAGTAGCATCAACCGAAATTGAGTTTGGTGGAAATAATACAAAAGGAAATGCCGGTGAACATCCATTTTATGTGTATATTGGTGGCCCAAATGTATATCATAGCGGTTTTGTAGGAACCATCGACGATGTGCAAGCATGGAATAAAGTGTTGAATGAGACAGAAATGCTTGATGCAATGAAGGGCTTCTACAATCGTGAAATACCCGAAGCTTTGATTGGCTACTGGGATTTTGAAGAGGTAACAACAGATGAGAATGGACTATCTTCATCATTTGCCAATAAAGGCGCTGGCGGTGAGATGAACGCTACTCTTGTACAGATTGTTGGCTCGGGTGGTGAGAAAACAACAAACGCTACTTTGGAAAATAGAAAAGCTGACAACGAGGTAATGGGTAATCCATCCCTTCGTGGTACGCTTCAAGTAGAAAAGAAATAATATTAGCATAGATTGAAGAATGTTATGCAACTGTGAAATAATCAACTTCTGATGGAAAGAATATCTACCTATATTAAACAAACATTACAGAATGCTTACTCCGCCGAGGAAGTAAGAAGTTTTGTTATGCTTCTATGGTGCGATGTGTTAGGACGCAATTCATTGGATATTTATTTGGAAAAGGATATTGACTTATCAGTATCCGAAAAGGAGCAGTTGGATGACATTCTTCAACGATTGTTGCGTTTTGAGCCAATACAATATATTCTAGGTGAAGCTAGCTTTTGTGGACACAAATTTCAAGTAGCTTCGGGGGTGTTGATACCACGTCCCGAGACACAAGAGCTGGTTGAACTTATCGTTAAGGAAAATCAACTTAAATCTCCTGTTATACTTGATGTTGGTACAGGAAGTGGATGCATTGCAATTTCTTTATCACTAGCTATTCCAGAGGCGTGTGTCACAGCTTGGGATATTTCAGAAGATGCACTTCGACAAGCAAGTATCAATAATGAGCAACTTGGGGCAAATGTTGCTTTTGAGCAGTGCAATGTACTGAGTGAGTTGCAAATCAATGATTTGTGCTATGATGTAATAGTTAGCAATCCACCTTATATTACTATAAACGAAAAAGTGGATATGGAGCGCAATGTGTTGGACTGGGAGCCAGATTTAGCATTGTTTGTATCAAATGAAGATCCTTTATTGTTCTATAGAACCATAGCGCTACACGGATTACAACTACTAAAACCAAACGGTAAACTCTATTTTGAGATAAATAGAGCATACGGACAAGAAACTATTTCTATGCTTTCGCAACTAGGATACACCGATTGTAAAATCTTGAAAGACTTTTATGGCAACGACCGTTTCGTTATAGCATGCAGATAAATTATGATGACCGAGGAAGAAGCTTTTAATAAATTAGCAGCCATGTGCTCAACTTCAGAGTATTGTCGCTTTGATATGCAAGAGAAATTATATAAGTGGAGCGTTCCTTTAGATGAAATGAAACGTGTTTTGGATAAATTGGAAAACGAAAAATACATCGATGAAGAACGTTTTTGTAGAGCTTATGTTAAGGATAAGTTTCGTTTCTCAAAATGGGGAAAAAAGAAAATCTCTTATTCATTAGCTTTGAAAAAAATATCACCGACTGTTTCTGCCAGATTTATGCATGAAATAGAAAATGAAGAATATCTCGAAGTTTTAAGAAATATATTAGTAACAAAGCGAAAAAGTATTCGCGCTAAAGATGCTTATGAATTAAATGGAAAGCTCATTCGCTTTGCTATGAGTAGGGGATTTGAGCTAGAAGATATTAAGCGTTGTATCACAGACTTCGAATACGAAGACTAACAGACTAAAAATAAAATGAATCTTCTTTTGTGATTCATTCTATTTTCTCTATTTTTGCAAAAGAATAATTACCAAGTAAGTATAGATATGAAAACTTTAGAAAGATTGTTTGCAGAGAAACTGCTAAAGATTAAAGCGATAAAACTGCAACCGGCCAATCCATTTACATGGGCTTCGGGATGGAAGTCGCCCTTTTATTGCGACAACCGCAAAACTCTTTCCTATCCATCACTTCGTACATTTGTAAAGACTGAAATTACTCGCCTTGTAATGGAACGTTTCGGGCAAGTAGACGCTATAGCCGGTGTTGCAACTGGTGCTATCCCACAAGGGGTATTGGTGGCCGATGCATTGAACTTACCATTTGTGTATGTTCGTGCTACACCAAAAGATCATGGTTTGGAAAACCTAATTGAAGGTGAATTACGTCCAGGAATGAAAGTAGTAGTGATTGAAGATTTGATTTCTACTGGTGGAAGCAGTCTTAAGGCTGTTGAAGCGATTCGTCGTGATGGTTGTGAGGTTATCGGTATGGTAGCAGCATATACATACGGATTCCCAGTGGCTGTAAAGGCATTTAAAGATGCAAAAGTTCCTTTGGTGACACTTACAAATTACGAAGCTGTAATTGATGTAGCTCTTCGCACTGAGTATATTGATGAAACTGAAGTCG
>CAMTOV010000120.1 GCA_947074235.1 uncultured Bacteroides sp.
ATAAGAATTATTCAAGTTAAAGATTGATGAAGAGGTATGCGTTTATAATTTTCAGTTTATGGTTATCATGCTATACTTATGCATATAAATATACTGGACTTGTATTTGATAAGAATACAGGCATACCTCTTCCCTTTACTCATATTTACGACCAAAATGGTAGGCTTCTTGCATTAAGCAACGAGAAAGGACATTTCAGTATCGAAAATCACGAAAACGATTCAGTTAGAATTTGCGCTTCTTCTATAGGCTATGTAGATTATTATATGGCTTTTGCACGCGATATTAATGAATTATTGGTTGCTTTAACTCCTTCCAATCAAGAGTTAGAGATGGTAGTTATAGAGGGTAGCAAGTCGCATATCAATATAAACTTGCCCTATACACAGAGCACCATTTATGCAGCTAAGGTAGAAGAAAAAGTCAGCTCGTCTTTGATTGATATACTCGAAACGGTACCGGGTGTTTACAAGAAATCTGAGTACCACTCTCCTATTGTATTGAGAGGATTGTCGGGCAAACGGGTTCTTATCATGCAAGATGGAAATCGAAGAATGGGAAGCACATCTGCAGGTTTTACGGGGCAAACAGTGAATGTGTATAATTTAAGCAGAGTAGAAGTTATCAAAGGACCAGCATCGGTTAAGTATGGACCAGGAGCTATTGGTGGAATTATCAATATGGTTTCTCGTACGTCGGGTGAGCAACAAGGATTAAATGGTAGAATACTTACTACCTATGGAAGCAACTATAACGAGTATTCTGTATTGGGAAATATAAATTATTCCAATCAGCAACATTCTCTAAGCGTTGGAGGACGGTTTCAGAATGCTTCCAATTTTAGATATGGCAACAAGCAATTGGCTATCAATAGTTTCCATCGCAATATCGATGTGAATACATTATATAATGTGCAACTGTTGCCCACACTGCAAGTATCGGTAGATGGAAGTGTGCATATTGGTGGACCTTGGGGACGAGCAAAAGGATATAATGGCACTGAGTATGTAGTGCAAACCGCCGACAAGGATGATAACTATCATATATCTGTAGCAGCCAATTGGAATTGTGGTAAACTGCTGGATAGAATAGAAGTTTCTCTCTTTTATGATAAAGATAAATTAAAAGAAGTTCGCAGCGATTATGACATCGGATCGGGCAAACTTTCATTTCAAGAAATAGTAAACTATGATAATTACTATACAGGTTGGCGACTACATTCTCTATTCAACCTCACTAAGTGTGTGAATTTAAATATAGGAAGTGATGGTGTATTATACAGCATAAAATCGCCAACTACCTTGACCGATTACTTTAAAAATTATACAATAAACAATCGAGTAAGCGAAAAGGCTGGGCTAGTGATGGGTGGTCTTTTTTTAGAATCTGAAGTAAAGCTACTGAATGAAAAACTAAAATTGATTATCGGCATACGGGGAGACTTAGCAAAGATGAACGAAGGAGAGGTGCACGACACGCTTTTAAATAATGGTAGAAACAAACACTTTGAGATAATGAATGCCAATATAGGGGCTTTGTATCAAATTAGGAATGGGGTTTCCCTTACTTTCAACGTGGCACGCGCATCGCGTATGCCCGACGCTAAGGAGCTGTTTGTAGAGTCGGCTACTACAGATGGATCGGTGTTTGGCAATACAGAACTTAAACCCGAATATGGATTCAACTTTGATTTAGGTATGAAGGGGGTGTTAGGCAACTTTGTGTTTGATGTGTCTATGTTCTCCAATTTTCTACATGATTTTATTGTGCAGAAACAATGGTATGGTTCTTCGAGAAAAGGGGTAAATTACAAGTTTGACAATGTAGACAAATCGCTTATTTATGGTTTTGAAGCATCGATGGCATACAATAAAGATGGCTTTTTTTGCGAAAGAGATCTTTTGAACTACAGTGCATTTGCAGTATATACAAAAGGATATGAAATAAAAAAAGAACATCGATGGTTTTCTAAAGATAAAGAGCCACTCAATCAAATCGCTCCTTTTAATATGCGTCACGAAATCATCTATCGCTATCGAATGAGAGGAAAATCATCTGTTTATGCTGGAATAAATTTATTGTGGTTTAGCGGACGAACTGAATATGCTAAAACAAGCTATCCCACTGGCTCCTACTGTCTGCTTGGATGCATGATGGGCATACAAAAGGCATTTAAATCTTCTAAATGCAAACTAGCAGTAAATGTAACCAACTTGACCAATGAGATTTATAAACCTTTTGAATCTCTGATTTATGGAATGGGGCGTAGTATTAAGCTTTTAGTAGCTATCGAGTTTGGTGCATCCACTCCAAAACATAGAGCTAACTGTATAAACAATTAACATTATAGAAAAATGATAAAGCTAATTACTGTTTCGGGACCACCATCATCGGGCAAGACTTCAATTTTAACCTATGTGTTGAAAATTATGAAAGGTGAAAACATCCATGTTGGCGTAGTCAAATTCGACTGCCTTACTACAACCGACAATAAGCTCTATGAAAAGATAGATATACCAGTGAAGATTGGTTTATCGGGTAATCTTTGTCCTGATCATTATTTTGTAAACAACATAGAGGATTGTTTAAATTGGGGTAAGTCTCTAGAACTTGATTATCTATTTTCAGAAAGTGCTGGTCTTTGCAATCGTTGCTCTCCTCATCTTAAAAAAGTATTGGCAGTTTGTGTTATTGACAATCTGATGGGCATCAACACACCCAAGAAAATTGGTCCGATGCTAAAATTTGCAGATATCATTGTCATAACTAAAGGAGATATTGTATCGCAAGCAGA
This sequence comes from uncultured Bacteroides sp., assembly GCA_947074235.1. Taxonomy (GTDB): domain Bacteria; phylum Bacteroidota; class Bacteroidia; order Bacteroidales; family Bacteroidaceae; genus Bacteroides. The sequence continues at coordinate 2,795 of CAMTOV010000120.1, forward strand.
GCGAGAGGTATTTGCATATAAAGTGCGACAATCAAATGCGAAAGCGAAAATAATGTTTGTAAATGGAATCACAGGACAGGGTATTGCCGAACTAACTACCTTATTCTATCAAGCAGAAGAAACTCCTACCCTGCAAGGTGGTTCACTACGGTTTACAATGCCGGCTGCTCTTTGCTCATACTGCTTAGGGGAAACTCGTATTGGTGAAGATTATCAAGTAGGTAATTCTCGAAAAATAAAACTATAATCAGCTTATGAATCTGTTTCAAGAAAAAATATCTGTCTTATTGGTTGAATATCCAGAGCTTGTTGATATTTTAAAATATGAGCATGTTAATGCAGATCTCACGTTAGATAATTATATGAATAATCTTTCGAGTGAAGAACTGGAAGATATAGGGATGAACAAAGAAAGTTTTTGCGATTTAATATTGGGAATAACTCAATGTACAACTGCAAACTCAAAGGTTAATGTGAAAAATATCACTATCAAAGGTGGTATGTTTAAAGATGGATCATTAGAAGATATAGAACTAACACTAGAAACGGGGTCGGTAACAAGTATTGTTGGGCCAACAGGATCGGGGAAAAGCAGGTTACTGGCTGATATTGAATGGATGGCACAAAGAGACACCCCTACCAAAAGGCAAATCTTAATTAACAGCCAGGTACCTCATAGCGAACTTCGTTTTTCGTTCGACTGCAAACTAGTAGCACAGCTATCGCAAAACATGAATTTTGTTATCGACACATCGGTAGAAGAGTTTATCAAGATGCATATAGAGAGCCGAGGTATAGACAATAGCCATATATTAATGAATGAAATTCTATATCAAGCCAATCTACTTGCTGGCGAATCATTTACAGCATCAACACCAGTAACAGCGCTATCAGGAGGACAATCGCGCGCATTAATGATAGCCGACACTGCTATACTAAGTGCTTCTCCGATTGTATTGATAGATGAGATTGAAAATGCTGGAATAGATAGAAAAAAAGCTCTCGAACTTTTAGTAAAGAAAGAGAAAATAATCTTAATAGCAACCCATGACCCAATATTGGCTTTACTAGCTCAACGACGCATTATTATACAAAATGGAGGTATTGTAAAGCTGATAGAAACCTCTGAGAATGAAAAAGCAAACCTAGTGATACTTGAAAAGCTTGACAACAAGTTGTTAAATCTACGTAGCAAACTGCGAAATGGAGATATTATTGAAGATATAGAATTAAACTTTTAAACAACTTTTTATGAAAGAGATAACAATAAAACCAATCGGAGTGATTCATACCCCTTTTGTGGAAATTAATAATATGCCTATTCAGCCATTAGCAGCCGAAGGGGTAAAAGGAGTTATTGAACTTGATGAGTCATTCGTTGATGGATTGAAAGACTTAAATGGTTTTTCGCATATAACTTTAATCTATCAGTTTCACAAAGTAGACGGTTACAAGCTGCAAGTAGTTCCATTTATGGATACTGAACCACACGGTATATTTGCCACCAAAGCACCAAAAAGGCCAAACGCTATCGGAATATCTACTGTAAAATTAATGTCAATTAAAAACAACCTGATAGAAATAGAACAAATTGATGTCTTAGATGGAACCCCTTTGATTGATATCAAACCCTTCTATCCTCGTTATGATAATCGAGAGGATGTACAAATAGGTTGGCTTGAAAAAAATAAAAATTTATCTGTGGAGAAACTACGCTCTGACGAACGCTTTAAATAGAACTTTTATGCCACTAACAGTCAATGCTCGAAATAGAATTCTTACTTATATCATAATCGTATTACTTATCATTGCGATTATCTTCTCTCTCACCGTAGGGCGCTACACCATTACGCTTGATATGTTGACTGAATACTTTTGGCATGGTGTAAATGATGACTCCAACCTAAGGTTAGTACTTTTTGACATTCGTATCCCTCGCATCTTTGCAGCATTATTCATAGGAGGCGCATTGGCATTGGCCGGAGCATCTTATCAAGCCATATTCAGAAACCCAATGGTTAGCCCCGATATACTAGGTGTTAGTTCAGGAGCAGGATTTGGTGCTTCGTTGGGTATATTCTTGTCCTTACCAATATGGGGCATACAGTTGTCTGCCTTTCTTTTCGGTTTATTAGCGGTTTCTATAGCCTTTTCTATAGCCAAAGTTGTCAATCGCAAATATGAACCTATTTTAATGTTGGTATTATCAGGCATCATTACAAGTGCCATTTTCAATGCATTGATTTCGTTAATTAAATACGTAGCAGATACCGACAACCAATTGCCCGAGATTACATTTTGGCTGATTGGCAGTTTAGCATCAATTGATGTGGCAGAACTAAAATATGTAATACCTATTGTCATTGTGGGCTCAATACCTTTATTTCTTCTCTCTTGGAAAATGAATATCTTGTCTTTTGGCGAAGAAGAGGCAAAAGCTATGGGTATCAATACGCAACTAGTACGCCTTTCTATTGTAATTTGTGCATCGTTAATTACAGCCTCTGTAGTATGTATATCTGGTTTAATAGGTTGGATAGGATTGATTATACCTCATTTCGCACGTTTCTTGGTAGGACCCAATCACCGGGTGATGCTCCCAATAGCAACCATGTTGGGAGCAATATTTCTATTGATAACAGACGATATTTCTCGAAGTGCTACCTCTGTAGAAATACCAATAAGTATTATTATAGCACTTATAGGTGCACCTTTTTTCTTATTTTTCTTGGCAAATTCATCTCGTAAATCGTGGTAGTTATGAAATTGGAAATAATCAATGGCTCTTTGGGTTACGATAAAAAAGCGATACTAAGCAATGTAAATATCACTATAAAGAAAGGTGAGATTGTAAGTATTCTAGGACAAAATGGGTCTGGAAAGACTACGCTATTAAAAACGCTCTTAGGTGTTCTACCAACTATTGAGGGAGAAGCATTACTCAATAATCAACGAATAGAAGAGTGGACCATAGCCAACTACGCTCAGCGCGTAGCATATATTCCACAAGCCAAATCGTTACCATTTCCTTATCGAGTGTTTGATGTGATACTTTTTGGTAGAACGGCACATCTATCTTTGTTTGGCACTCCTAATAGACGCGACAAAGAAATAGCCGAACGAACAATGGCAACATTGGGCATCACCCACCTAAAGGAGATGATTTATACCAACCTTAGTGGAGGTGAACAACAGATGGTAATCATTGCACGTGCGTTAGTACAAGAACCAGATTTTTTGATTATGGATGAACCTACTTCCAATCTTGATTTCGGCAATCAAATCACTATAATCAATCAAATAAATAGTCTTAAAAAAGATGGTATAGGAGTAGTAATGGCGACGCACTCTCCCGATCATGTATTTCTGTGTAAATCAAAAATAATTACTATTCATAAAGGTATAGTAAACCAAATAGAGGATATAGAGAAAGAGGCCAACGATTCTCTATTTAGCGAAATTTATGGAATAAATATCAAGGTAGGACAAATGGAAGGAACGACTGTAGAACGTAAAATTTGTGTTCCCATTTTATAAATAACTCCCCCTTAATTATTTAAACACCTTTAATGCATCAATAATGATAATTTTCAACATATTAAGACAACCTGAATTACATTTAACTTTATATATTGCAGAATCATACCTAAAAAAAATACTTAAGTTAAAACTACTACAATTCTCATTTTCAAAAACTTGAACATTCATATCTATTAATTCTTATAAGTTACTCTTAAACCTCACTCATCTTTTTTATTCTTTTTGAGTTAAATCAATCAAAATGTTATAGATTCTAATAATCAGACAGCTAAGGAAAGAAAGTTTGAACTACATAAATTTATATCAAATAATTCATATATATTTGTTGCTTAAACAAATTCTTAAATACTTAATTTTTAATTCATAAATTAAAGAAATGGGTAGAGTCCTTATTATCGGTGCAGGCGGTGTTGGTACTGTCGTAGCACACAAAGTGGCACAAAATGCTGATATCTTTACTGATATCATGATTGCCAGTAGAACTAAATCTAAGTGTGACGCAATTGTTAAAGCCATTGGCAATGCTAACATTAAAACAGCACAAGTTGATGCTGATAATGTTGAAGAACTTGTGGCATTATTTAATGATTTCAAGCCAGAGATGGTGATTAACGTTGCACTTCCTTATCAAGACTTAACAATCATGGAGGCTTGCTTGCAAGCTGGTGTTAACTACCTTGATACTGCCAACTATGAGCCTAAAGATGAAGCTCACTTTGAATACAGCTGGCAATGGGCATACAAGAAACGTTTTGAAGATGCAGGATTGACAGCTATTCTTGGCTGCGGTTTCGATCCAGGTGTGAGTGGTGTATTTACTGCCTACGCTGCTAAGCATTACTTCGACGAGATGGAATATTTGGATATCGTTGACTGCAATGCAGGTGATCATCATAAAGCATTTGCCACAAACTTCAATCCTGAAATTAATATCCGCGAGATTACTCAAGAAGGACGTTACTATCAAGATGGCGAATGGCTTACTACTGCTCCCCTATCTGTACATCAAGATATCACTTATCCTAATATTGGTCCACGCGATTCTTACTTACTATTCCACGAAGAGTTGGAATCGTTGGTTAAGAACTTCCCTACCATCAAGCGTGCTCGTTTCTGGATGACATTCGGACAAGAGTATTTGACTCACCTTCGTGTGATTCAAAACATTGGTATGGCAAGCATTGAACCTATCAACTATAATGGTCAAGAAATCGTTCCATTGCAATTCTTGAAAGCTGTACTTCCTAATCCGCAAGACTTAGGCGAAAACTACGAAGGCGAAACTTCTATTGGTTGCCGTATCCGTGGTTTGAAAGATG
>CAMTOV010000121.1 GCA_947074235.1 uncultured Bacteroides sp.
ACGAAGTAGCTAGCATGCAGGTAATTGGTGATGTGGTTGATAAGAATGTGATTCTAATTGATGATATTGTAGATACTGCAGGCACTATTACAAAAGCTGCCAACATAATGCTCGAAGCTGGTGCTGCATCGGTACGTGCTATTTCTAGCCACTGTGTAATGTCAGATCCTGCATCGTTTAGAGTTCAAGAATCTGCTTTGACTGAAATCGTTTTCACTGATAGCATTCCTTATTCTAAGAAGTGTGTAAAAGTGAAACAATTGAGCATTGCTGATATGTTTGCAGAAACAATCAGACGTGTTGTAAACAACGAATCTATCAGCTCGCAATATATTATCTAATTTTATTTGATTAGATAAAACTATAAGCTATAAAAAAAGAATCCAAACCATCGGATATGATGATTTGGATTCTTTTTTTATGGGTTTATTTGTATTCTGCTATGACTATTATTCACTCTTTGCTTAAGCGCAAATTTGGATTAATACAAGGAATAAAATTACTTTCTTGTTAGCTCGGGGATCTTAATAACTGTGCCCAATGGTACGTTATCGGCGTTTTTGATAGCTACGGGATTGTGCTTTACAATATAGGGCCACATGTTTTTAGTGCCATAGTAGCGCAAAGCTATGCGAGTTAAAGTTTCGCCAGTACCTACAGTGTGAGTGGCTTTAGTGCCGGTTATAGCAAAATTGGTACTGTCTGGCTCATAAGTTTTAGTCAAAATGTAATAAGAGGCATCGCGCTCTAGCGGTTTGGGTTGTTCCACCTTTTGCTCTACTACTTTGGGCTGTTCTATCTTTTGCTCTGTCACTACTTCTGTTTTTTCTTCTACTACCTCATCATCTACTACAACTTCGCTAGCAGTAGCAATCACTTTATTAATAGCATCACCACCTACAGAGATGGTGGTTCGCTCGCTAATTGCCACTTGAGAATGGGATGAATTGGATTCGAAAAAATCGGGAAGGTATAAGAATGCCACTACGCCTCCGCACAATAATAGTATGACAATAATAATTGCAGCCAAATATTTATAGGAAGAAGAAGATGCGTCATCAGCTACTTGCTCAGGTTCTTGTTTTAAATCTTCAGTGTCGATGGTCTGTTTTGAATCTTCAATCTCTTTGGCAACTTCGATGGTTTCGGGGGTTTCAACAACTACTTCCACCTCCTCTTGAGGAGTGACAACGTCCTCTTGCACTTCGGTTATAAGAGCTGCAGTTTCTTCTGCTTCTTCTATCTGCTCTATTGTTGTTTCTAAAGATTCATCAATCACCTCTTCCTCAACTACAACAGTCGCTGCAGTTTCAACAGCAGGAATGTCAAGCACTTCATCCGAAAGATCTTCCTTGTCAATCTCGGTTATAGTATCTTCAATCACCACACCCTCATTTAAAGGCACAGTTTCGAAATGAGCAAAGGGTTTATTAATAATATCGCGGATAGAGGAGTCGGGAACGAAGGATATCTTTGAATAACCCTCAATAACAAATCGTTCGCCGGTATTGATGTTCACACTCTCTCTACTATCAACATCAACCAGCTTGAATGTGCCAAGCCCCTTTATTTTTACCAATTTATTCTTTTCAAGAGATTCTTCTATCAATGCAAAGAATTCCTTCACAAACTTCTCGGACATTTTTCTGTCTAAGCCGTTCTTTTCAATTAGTAAATCTATAAGAGTTTGTTGATTAATGCGTTCGTCCATAAGAGTAAAGGGTTATTTAAACTTATCTTTAAGTAAAGCGCTGGGCCTGTATGACAGTACCAACTTGGGAGGAACTAATAAGCGTTGCTTTGTAGTAGGATTGACTGTGATACGCTCTGCTTTCTTTTTCACTTCGAAAGTACCAAACGTATGTATGGCAATGGTCTTTCCATCTTGAAGGTGATGAACCATTCCTCCAACCATTGCCGACATAAGTTCGTTGGTCTCTTTTATAGTGAGCCCCATTCTTCGAGATAATTCTGCGGTGAAATCCTTATTATTCAATTGTGAATGATTTAAATTACAATGCTATAATAATCATTTTTTTAATAATAATAATATTTAGGCAGGGTATTTTATATTATTTTTGCATATAAATCGAAGTCATCAGAGTTAATAATCTCAACTTGATAAAAATCTCCAATCTTTAAATCGTTATCTTCTTTCTTTATCAAAACTTCAGGATCAACCTCTGGCGAGTCAAACTCGGTTCTACCAATATAATAATCGCCCTCCAATCTATCAATAATCACCTTCATCTGCTTGCCTACTTTGGCAGCAGCCACTTCGGCAGAAATACCTTGCTGAATATCCATCAATTCGGCCAAACGAGCTTGCTTTACTTCATAAGGAATAGCATCTTCAAACTTCTTGGCAGCATAGGTTCCCTCCTCTTCCGAGTAAGCAAAAGCCCCCATTCTATCGAAACGAGCAGCACGAACAAACTCCTTCAGCTCTTCAAACTCAACCTCCGATTCGCCTGGATATCCCACCATCAATGTAGTGCGTAGATGTATGCCGGGCACTTCACGACGAAACTTCTCAATCAACTCATAAGTTTCCTTTTTGGTAACGTTGCGACGCATATTCTCCAATACATTGTCGCTGACATGCTGTAGGGCAATATCCATGTATTTGCATACATTAGGACGCTCGCGCATTACTCTAAATAAATCTTCGGGGAAATGAGCTGGGTAGGCATAATGCAAACGAATCCATTCTACACCAGGAACATCTGATATGCGCTCAATCAACTCAGCAATCATTTGCTTTTTATACAAATCAACACCGTAATAAGTAAGCTCTTGAGCAATAACTTGAAATTCCTTAACGCCCTTGCTTACAAGATATTTCACTTCATCTACTATCTCTTCGATAGGTTTTGAAATATGCTTGCCGGTGATGATGGGGATAGCACAGTAAGAGCATTTACGATCACAACCTTCGGATATCTTTAAATAAGCGTAATGCTTGGGAGTAGTCAAGGTGCGCTCTATGTAAAGCTCATCATGATAAGCCTTACCCAAATCATTCAAAAGCTCTTTCCAGTTGAATTTACCATAGAACTTATCCACTTGAGGTATTTCAACAGATAGTTCTTTCAAGTAACGCTCAGACAAACAACCCATTACGTAGAGTTTCTCTAAATCGCCCTCTTCTTTTTGTTGAGCAAACTCAAGAATCATATTAATCGACTCTTCTTTCGCATCACCTATAAATCCGCAAGTATTGATAATGGCAATTTGACCATCAGGTTTATCAGCGTCGTGAGCTACCTCATAGCCCACTTCTTCCAGCTGTCTAATTAATTGTTCGGAGTCAACTAAGTTTTTTGAACATCCTAAGGTTATGAGGTCTACTTTTTTTCTTTTCATGAGTTTTCGCCAAACAAAGAGTTTACAAATTCATTTCTTCTGAATACTTGTAGATCTTCCATACCTTCGCCAAGTCCGATATATTTTACTGGAATTTTGAATTGATCGGAGATACCTATCACTACACCACCTTTGGCTGTACCATCTAGTTTAGTAATGGCCATTGCAGTAACTTCGGTAGCCAAAGTAAATTGCTTAGCTTGTTCGAAAGCATTCTGACCAGTTGAGCCATCAAGCACAAGAAGCACTTCATCCGGAGCATCTGGCACAACCTTTTTCATCACATTTTTAATTTTGGTAAGCTCATTCATCAAGCCAACTTTATTGTGCAAACGCCCCGCTGTATCGATAATCACAACATCCGCATTGTTTGTAACAGCAGAGTTTAGTGTATCAAATGCTACCGAAGCCGGATCGGAACCCATCTTTTGCTTAATAACTGGCACACCTACGCGCTCGCCCCAAATAACAAGCTGCTCTACAGCAGCAGCACGGAATGTATCGGCTGCACCTAGATATACAGATTTGCCTGCCTTCTTAAATTGATATGCAAGTTTGCCAATGGTAGTTGTTTTACCAACTCCATTTACACCTACTACCATAATAACGTAAGGCTTCTTATTAAGAGGAATATCAAAATCGGCCACATCATCTGATTGATTTTCCATCAACAACGTAGCAATTTCTTCGCGAAGTATCTTATTTAGCTCTTGCGTATTTACATATTTATCCGTTGCTGCACGTTTTTCTATACGCTTGATGATATTCAAGGTAGTTTCTACACCAACATCAGAAGTTATTAGAACTTCTTCCAAATCATCTAGAACCTCATCATCTACTTTAGATTTTCCGGCTACAACACGTGCAATTTTATTAAATACACTTTCTTTAGTCTTAGATAATCCCTTATCTAAAGTTTCTTTTTTCTCTTTTGAAAAGAAATTAAAAAATCCCATGATAACAATTGTTTGTATAATACATTATCTCACAAAGATATAACAAAGTAATGATATACTTTTACTTATGTAACAAAAAAATCCCCTTATTGTTAATTGAAACAATAAGGGGATTTTGGATAATCGAAATTAAAATCGATTATTATTTTTTGAAAAAGTCTTGTACTTTTTCGTTAGGAACCATTTGTTCATCAAATGTGTAAGCACCAGTTTTAGGAGACTTTACCATTTTGATAACCTTAGTATAAGAACGTCCTTCTTTAGTACCGTCTTGCAAACTTGCTACTGTCTTCTTTGCCATGGGTTATACTGATCTAAATATTATTTAATTTCTTTGTGAACTGTTACTTTCTTCAAAATTGGGTTGTATTTCTTCAATTCCAATCTTTCAGTTGTATTCTTTCTGTTTTTTGTAGTGATGTAACGAGATGTTCCCGGCATACCACTATCTTTGTGTTCTGTACATTCCAGAATCACTTGTACTCTATTACCTTTTGCTTTTTTTGCCATAATTCTGTTTCTCCTCTACGTTTAACCAATTACTTTGATGGTTTTCCAATCACAAAATCCTTGAGTAACAGCGTCAGTCAACGCAGCATCCAAGCCTTTTTTATTAATAACACGCAAACCTGCTGCACTTAAGCTAAGGCTAATCCAGCATTCTTGTTCTACATAATAGAACTTCTTTGTAAACAAGTTCACATCAAAAGTTCTTTTCGTTCTTCTCTTTGAGTGTGAAACATTGTTGCCAATCATGGCTTTCTTTCCGGTAATTTGACAAATCTTCGACATTTCTATCTTATTTTTATAGTTTTTATCTATACTTATTTCAAACAGGGCACAAAGTAAGTACTTTTGCTGTTAATAAACAAATAATTCTCTAATTTATTTCGCTCTACTACTTACTTTTACCATTTTATAATATATCTAGAAGCAACATAAAAGCATTATTTCCCGCTCGCTCAATATTCATCTCTCGCCCACGGTTAATACTTTGCTTCATTGTTCGTATTTCATCTTTGTATGCTACTGCTATCCAAACAGTTCCAACAGGCTTGTCTTTGGTGCCACCATCTGGGCCCGCTATACCCGATGTAGCAATAGCACAATCGGTATTCATGCAACTCATAGCGCCTTTTACCATCTCAATAACGGTTTCTTCGCTTACAGCACCTTTAGAGTTTAAAACACCCTCATTTACACCAAGCACGCGTGTTTTTATTTCGTTGGAATAAGCCACTACACTACCCTTAAAGTAGCTTGAGCATCCTGGGATAGAGGTAATTCTTGCAGCGATATTCCCACCTGTGCAGCTTTCTGCTGTTGCAACAGTTAACCCCTTATCTTTAAGCTTAATACCTATCAGTTGTTCTAGTGATAGATCAGAGTCTGCCATGATATTCAGCTTAAGTATTTCTTTGAGCTTCAAGCTTTCTTTTTCGAGTGTATCTAAGAGAATATTCTCATTTTCTCCCCTAGCTGTCAGTCTAAGCCTTATAATTCCTAATTTGGGCAGATAAGCTAGCTTAATGCATTCAGGAAGCGCAGTTTCCCAAGGTTCAAGCGTTTCGGCTAAAACAGATTCGGGGTAGTTTTTCACCAAGAATGTTTTGTGAACAATATAATCGTTGGTAGAGTATTTTTGCAAGCGTGGCAATATCTCCTCAGACATTACAACCTTCATCTCTTGTGGAACACCTGGCATAGATACTAGCACTTTGCCATGACGCTCAAACCAACTAACAGATGCTGTCCCTACTCGATTATTTATCACTTCGCAATCTTTAGGAACCATTGCTTGGCTTTGATTTAAGCCATTAATAGGCACTCTATCGCCCAAAATACGTTTAATATTGGCTAGAACTGTATCATTAAAAATCAACTCTGTTTGAAAGTAATCACATAAAACTTGTTTTGTGATGTCATCTTTAGTTGGGCCCAATCCGCCTGTCATCAATACAATATTGGCCCTTTCCATCGCAGAATCAATTGCTTCTACAATTTCCTCTTTTCTATCGCGCACCGATGTAATGCGCAGCACTTCAATTCCAATACAGTTTAATTCATGACCAATCCATGCAGAATTGGTATCTACAACTTGACCAATAAGAAGTTCATCTCCTATTGTTATAATTTCAGCAAACATAGTTACACCTTATTATATTATAGAGTCACTCGCGAGTATGCAGGAAGATCTATAGAACAGAAATCGTTATCGAGATATTTGAAATAGCCTGTAATAGCAATCATAGCAGCATTATCGGTTGTATAACCAAATTTAGGTATATATATATTCCAACCATATTTATCAGCATGCTCGCGAAAAGAGTTCCTTAAACCATTATTGGCCGAAACACCGCCAGCTACTGCTACCTCTTTTATGCCATATTGCTTGGCAGCTTTTCTTAGCTTATCCATTAAAATATCTACCACAGTAGCTTCAAGCGAAGCAGCCAAGTCTACCTTGTTGTTTTCAATAAAGTCTGGATCGTCCTTCAACCAATCGCGTAGCGAATACAAGAAAGATGTTTTTAAGCCACTAAAGCTATAATTCAATCCTGGGATATGAGGTTTGCTGAATGTGAAAGCTTTAGGATTGCCTTGGCGAGCCAATTTGTCAATGATTGGACCACCTGGATAACCCAAGCCCATCACCTTGCTACATTTATCTATCGCTTCGCCGGCAGCATCATCAATCGTTTGGCCTAGTATCTCCATATCTTTATACGATTTTACTAGAATGATTTGAGAGTTACCCCCAGAGACCAATAAGCACAAGAATGGAAATTGAGGTTGCACGTTTGGTTCGCCATCTTCCTTGATGAAATGGGCCAAAACATGACCTGTAAGATGATTAACATCGACCAAAGGAATATTTAAAGAACGTGCCAATCCTTTAGCAAACGACACGCCCACCAATAAAGAACCCATTAATCCGGGTCCGCGAGTAAAAGCAATAGCGCTTAACTCCTCTTTTGTTACCCCGGCACGTTTTAATGCTTCGTGCACTACAGGTACTATATTTTGTTGATGCGCACGCGATGCCAATTCAGGCACTACACCCCCATAAGCCTCATGTACTGCTTGATTTGAGACAACATTAGACAATAAAAAACCATCTTTTATCACCGAAGCAGAAGTATCATCACAAGATGATTCAATCCCCAATATTATTACACTCATACTTTTTTGATATTAAACAGCTACAAAAGTAGTGATAAAAGTAGGATTGATAACGAACTATTTTATATTTTTGTTGGCTTATTAATAAATTTTCCAGCTATCAAA
>CAMTOV010000122.1 GCA_947074235.1 uncultured Bacteroides sp.
CGCACAGCGCTAAAAGCTGAAATTATAAGATAAACTTTAAACACAAATCCTTGCTACTATGATAAAAACATCCATCGTTATTCTTAATTGGAACGGTTGTGATATGCTACGCACCTTCTTGCCTTCTGTCATTGAGTTTTCGCTTGCCGATGGGGTAGAGGTTTGTGTGGCAGATAATGGCTCTACGGATAATTCGATGGAGATTCTTCGCCAAGAGTTTCCGCAAATTCGCCTCATTTTGCTGGACAAAAACTGGGGGTTTGCCGAAGGATACAACAAAGCGCTTCAGCAGGTAGATGCCGAGTATGTGGTGTTGCTCAACTCTGATGTGGAGGTAACCGCTGGGTGGCTCAATCCTTTGGTGCAGTATATGGACACCCATCTGGATGTAGCTGCTTGTCAACCTAAAATATTGAGTTATCATAATAAAGGTGAGTTTGAATATGCAGGAGCGGCCGGAGGATACATTGACAAATACGGCTATCCGTTTTGTCGGGGGCGCATCTTTGGTGAGGTAGAAAAGGATGAAAATCAGTATGATGAGATAAAATCGGTGTTTTGGGCAACCGGTGCAGCGTTGTTCATTCGCCTTGCCGATTACAACGAAGCAGGTGGACTGGATGGTCGATTTTTTGCTCATATGGAGGAAATTGACCTCTGTTGGCGATTGAAAGCTCGTAGGCGTGATATTGTTTGTGTTCCTCAAAGTGTGGTCTATCATGTGGGTGGTGGTACGCTATCCAAAGATAATCCGAGAAAGACTTTCCTCAATTTTCGTAACAATCTTTTAATGCTTTACAAAAATCTTCCATCCGATGAATTGGCTGATGTGATGACTGCTAGAGGATGGCTAGATAGACTGGCAATGATGCAATATCTGTTGAAAGGAGACATTCAGAATGCTAAAGCAATTTTTAGAGCAAGAAGGGAATTCCATAAAATAAAGGGCGGGTTTGAAAGTGATAGAATAGATAATATGCAAAAAACTTCTGTCATTTTTATCCCTGAACGAATAAAAAATAGTATATTGTGGCAGTTTTATGCGAAAAGTACGAGACGATTTTCGCAATTGTCGAACTTTAAACAATAAATTGATATGGAAAATAAACTTGTTAGACACATAGGATTGGTGGCACATGATGCCATGAAAAAGGATTTGATAGAGTGGGTGCTTTGGAACTCAGAACTATTGATTGGGCATAAATTCTATTGTACGGGTACCACCGGTACACTTATCTTGAAAGCATTGCAAGAAAAGCATCCTGAAGTAGAGTGGGACTTCACTATTTTGAAATCGGGTCCATTGGGCGGCGACCAACAAATGGGTTCGCGCATTGTAGATGGGCAGATTGATTATCTGTTTTTCTTTACCGATCCCATGACTCTTCAACCTCACGATACGGATGTGAAAGCTCTTACTCGCTTGGCGGGTGTAGAAAACATCGTGTTCTGTTGCAATCGCTCTACAGCCGATCACATTATTTCGAGTCCGCTGTTTGTAGATCCTGCTTACGAACGTACTCACCCTGATTATACCAGCTATACGCAACGATTTGCCAACAAAGCTGTGGTGAGCGAAGCGGTTGAGTCTGTGAAACGACGCAAAAAGAAGAAAAATTAAAAAATAAGCATTGATTATGTCCGAATTGTCTGTAGAAAATGATAGTTCGGACATTTTTTATGGAGTAGTTTATCGTTGATGTTGAGACATACTATGTAAACTACCAAAGTCTACTTAGTCTGTTGCCAAGGGCGTTCTTAGTACTGCTCAATACTAGTTGCTATGGGATTTGTAATTGGGTGATAATCAGTGTTATTTGTCAGAATGATGTTTTGATGCATTTAATCTTGTAATCTTACACATTTTACAGATAGAATATTAATATTTTATCTTCAAAATTCAATCATTTATCAAATTGGTTTAAGCCTTATTCTACTAAAGGTATTAGTAGTGGTTTGTTTTCCTATAAAAAAAGTGGATAAACCAATGATTAACTCATTGATTTACCCACTTTAGCAAATTTAGACTTTATCTTTTTATCCGCAACGAGATGCACCACAGGTAGTACAAATCAAACATCCTTCTTGATAAATGAGTGTTTCATTCTCACAGTTAGGACATCTCTTGCCTTTGGCAGCTGTTCCGTCTTGAATGTATTTCTTAAGTGCACGTTCCACACCGTTTTTCCAAGTATTGATGCTTTCACTATCAAGTTCAAGTGAGCCAACAAGTTTAATAACTTGCTCAATAGGCATGCGATAGCGCAATACTCCCGATATTAACTTAGCATAGTTCCAATATTCTTTGTTGAACTTTTCTGAAAGTCCTTCGATAGTCATTTTATAACCACGCTTGTTTTCAAACTGGAAGTCATAACGCTTATTGCCGTTTTCATCTATATTTTTGATGATGCGTCCCATGGTTACGGTTTTAGGAATGAAGATTCCTTCATCATCATCTTGCAAACCGGTGAAGATTTCGTATGGATGGCCATCCATCAAACCTACTAAGGCTACCCACTTCTCTTTGTTGTTTTGGAAGCGAACCACATCTGCATCAAGTACTACTGGGCGGGTTTCAACTACCGTAGGTGGTTTGCATGGAGGTAGTTCCGATTTCTTATCCGACTTGGTAGATATCAATACGCCCGATCTTGAACCATCGCGATATACTGTACATCCTTTACAACCCGATTTCCAAGCTTCTACATACAAGCGGTTTACCAACTCTTCATCTACATCATTAGGCAAGTTGATGGTAACACTGATAGAATGATCTACCCATTTTTGAATGCGACCTTGCATTTTTACCTTCATCAACCAGTCTACATCATTGGATGTAGCTTTGTAGTAGGGAGATTTAGCTACAAGCTCATCTATTTCGTCTTGTGTATAATGTTTTGCAGGGTCATAACCATTTGCCTCCATCCAAGTTACAAACTTGTGGTGGAATACGATATATTCTTCAAATGCATCGCCGGTATCATCTACAAAATCTATACGAACATTTGTATCATTAGGATTTACTTTGCGACGACGTTTGTAAACGGGTAAGAATACCGGTTCAATACCCGATGTCGTTTGAGTCATAAGACTAGTAGTACCGGTAGGAGCGATAGTTAGACAGGCGATATTGCGACGTCCATATTTCTTCATCTCTTCGTACAACTCAGGGTCGGCTTCGCACAAACGGTTGATGAAAGGATTGTTCTTTTCTCTTTCAGTATCATATACTTCGAAAGCACCGCGCTCTTTTGCCATCTCTACTGAAGAGCGATAAGCATGTATAGCCACTGTTTTGTGCACTTGTTCAGAGAACTCGGTAGCTTCTTCAGTGCCATAGCGTAGACCTAATGCTGCGAGCATATCGCCTTCGGCAGTAATTCCTACTCCTGTACGACGCCCTTGTCCGCTCTTTTTATATATCTTTTCCCAAAGTTTGAGCTCAGTTCTTTTTACTTCCTCATTTTCTGGATCTGCATTTATCTTATCAATAATACGTTCTATCTTCTCAAGCTCTAGGTCGATGATGTCGTCCATGATGCGTTGAGCCAATACTACATGCTTTTTGAATAATTCAAAGTCAAAATAAGCATCCGACTTGAATGGATTTACAACGTATGAATATAGGTTGATAGCTAAGAGACGACATGAGTCGTATGGGCAAAGAGGAATCTCGCCACATGGATTAGTAGATACGGTTTGATAACCAAGATCTGCATAACAATCGGGCACAGATTCACGAATAATCGTATCCCAAAATAATACTCCTGGCTCAGCCGATTTCCAAGCATTGTGCACAATTTTTTTCCATAAATTGTTGGCATCAATCTCTTTTGTATAGGTTGGCTCAACACTATCTATTGGATATATTTGTGTATATGGTTTCTTATCTACAGCTGCCTGCATAAAGTCATCGTCAAGCTTTACCGACACATTTGCGCCTGTCACTTTGCCTTCTGTCATCTTTGCATCAATAAATGCTTCCGAATCTGGATGCTTAATAGAGACACTTAGCATCAATGCGCCACGACGTCCATCTTGTGCTACCTCGCGAGTAGAATTTGAATAACGCTCCATAAAAGGTACAAGGCCTGTAGATGTAAGTGCCGAGTTTTTAACCGGCGAACCTTTAGGACGAATGTGAGATAGGTCATGACCCACACCACCACGTCTTTTCATTAGTTGTACCTGCTCTTCATCAATCTTGATGATTGCACCATAGGAGTCTGCTGCACCATCCACACCAATTACAAAGCAGTTTGATAATGACGCTACTTGAAAGTCATTACCAATTCCTGTCATCGGGCTTCCTTGCGGAACGATGTACTTGAAGTGGTTTAATAGATCGAATAATTCTTGAGCACTAAGAGCATTTTTGTACTTTGCCTCAATACGAGCTACTTCGTTGGCTATTCTCCAATGCATATCTTCAGGAGACTTCTCATAGATGTTTCCAAAAGAATCTTTTACTGCATATTTATTAACCCAAACTCTGGCTGCAAGCTCGTCGCCTTGAAAATATCGTAAAGATTCTTCAAAAGCTTCTTCATAAGAATAAACTTGTTTTTTCACTATAGATTTTTTTTAATAATAAGTAATTGTGTAGAAGTTTACTTATCCGCTAACAAATGTTTCTGCAAAACTAAAAATGTTTTTGAGTATATCAAAGTAAATAAGCATAATTATTTATCAACAGGTTGAAGTTTTCCGGTATTGATTGTTAATATATTGATTATTAGTGTTTAAATGTGGTACTTGTTGTTTGTAAGTTTTCCAAAAAGAAAATATTAATATTATGTTGTGTTTTAAAAATAGAATAACTTTTTTTATCTTTGTAATAAAAATGATATGATTAACAGTATAAAAGAGAGAAGAACTATAAGGAAATACTTACAAAAAGATATTTCTGTTGATTTGTTAAATGATTTGCTTTCTGCTTCGTTTCGTGCATCAACTACGGGTGGAATGCAGCTTTATAGCGTAGTTGTAACAAGAAACAATGACATGAAAGAGGTTCTATCACCCGCGCATTTTAATCAGCCTATGATTAAAGGTGCTCCAGTAGTACTAACATTTTGTGCAGACTTTAGGCGTTTTACAAAATGGTGTGAACAGCGTAAAGCAAATCCGGGTTACAATAATTTTATGTCAT
This sequence comes from uncultured Bacteroides sp., assembly GCA_947074235.1. Classification (GTDB taxonomy): domain Bacteria; phylum Bacteroidota; class Bacteroidia; order Bacteroidales; family Bacteroidaceae; genus Bacteroides. The sequence goes on from CAMTOV010000122.1 coordinate 5,156, forward strand.
TTATGAATGCAGCTATGGATGCACTTCTTGTTGCTCAAACGTTTTGTACATTAGCCGAAGATGAAGGATTAGGTATCTGCTATTTAGGAACTACAACTTATAATCCGCAGATGATTATAGATGCTTTAAAGTTACCTGAGCTGGTTTTCCCTATTACTACAATAACTGTTGGTTATCCTAATGAAATCCCTACACAGCAAGATAGATTGCCTTTTGAGGCTCTTATTCATGATGAAGAGTATCATGACTATACGCCTAATGCGATAGATTCAATTTATAAATATAAAGAATCATTAGAAGGTAATTTAAAATTTGTGGAGGATAATCAGAAGGAAACTCTTGCTCAGGTTTTTACTGATATAAGATACAAGAAGTCAGATAATGAATATATGTCTGAGAATTTAATGAAAGTACTTAAGAAACAGGGATTTTGTGGTTAACAATAAACTAGCGAATGATGAACTGAAAAAGATGTTCATCATTCGTGTTTTATAATATTAGATTATTTTTTCTGTTTTAGTGTTGTTTCAATGCACTCTAAATCAGAGCGGAACGTTTTGTCAACTTCGCATTGACCTTTTACAGTTTTGCAAGCGTGTAATACTGTTGCGTGATCTTTACCGCCTATAAATTTGCCAATTTTTGAGGTGGAGAAATCTGTGTGTTGTTTTGCCAAATACATTGCAACTTGGCGTGCTTGAACTACTTCTCTTTTTCTTGATTTTGTATGGATTGCGGCAATTTCTAAACCAAAGTGTTTGCATACTGTATTGATAATATCTTCAATTCCGATATTTTTGGTTTCATTGCGTACCACGCCATGCACAATATGTTTAGCAAGATTCAAGTCTATATCTTTATTAAAAATAGTAGAACGTGCCATGATTGCAATAACAATGCCTTCCAAGTCACGTACGCTATCGCTAACATTCTCGGCAATGTAGTCTATTACATCAGTAGGAAACTCTAATCCGTCTCTGTGGATTTTATTTCTCAAAATGTCCTTTCTTAAATCAGTTGTAGGCTTTTCTAATTCTGCCACCATACCCCATTTAAAACGTGTAAGTAAACGTTCTTCCATACCTTGTAGTAATACAGGAGCACGATCTGAAGTTAGGATCAACTGCTTGCCATTCTGATGCAAATGATTAAAAATGTGGAAGAAAGTGTTTTGTGTACGTGTTACTCCAACAAATTCTTGAATATCATCAATTATTAAAACATCAATTGTTTGGTAGAAATTGATAAAATCGTTTGTGGTGTTGTGACGGACTGAATCGGTATATTGAACTTGGAATAAATGTGCAGAAACATAAAGAACTCTCTTTTCTGGATATAGTTCTTTGATTCGTGTGCCAACAGCATTTGCAAGATGGGTTTTCCCAACACCCGAAGCTCCATGAATAAATAATGGATTGAATGCTGTTCCGGCAGGATCTTTAGCAACTGCTTCTGCTACACTTCTTGATAATTTATTGCTATAGCCTTCAATAAAGTTTTCGAAATTGTAATTTGGATTTAAACGTGGGTCTAAATCTTGAGGAGCAGGTGCGTTTAAAATAGTAGGAGCTTTGTTGCCACCGGTGCGAATGGTGCTATTTTGTGGAATAGCGGTAGAGCGGTTACTGCCTTCAAGATTAACCGTTTGGTTAGGTGTTGAAGAGCTGTTTACCATAACATTATACATGAGTTTAGTACCCTCGCCTATAACCTTATATAAGGTTTTACGCAAGATATCTACATACTTGTCCTCAAGGAATTCGTAAAAAAACTGGCTAGGAACCTGTACAAATAATGTATTGTCCTCGTATTTATACGGAACAATCGGTTTAAACCATGTGTCAAAAGCCGGTGGATCTACATTGTCTCTAATTATATCGAGACAACGATTCCATAGTCCGACATGATTGGTCTCATTCATAGCGGCTATAAATACATTTATTAATTAAGCAAAACTTCTACACTTGCAAAATTGGGAATGATATTTGAGAAAAACAAATGCTTTTTTTTTTGTGTTTTTCATCGTTTTTATAAAATGCTCATTATTAGCTTGTTTTGTGCACAATATAGTATTTGCCATTAAAATACATGTTTGTATTTGTCTAACTGTTTGATAACTAAAGTGTTTGCGCTGTTTTTACTAATTTGCTCCCGTTTTGCTAAGTAGCTATAATGTGTTTTAAATCTTTTGTATAGGGATATATTGTTCAAAATACATCTATTTAATGTAATAATCTTATTTAGACGAAATCTATATAGTATTATTGCTTATCTTTTTTCCCAAAGAGAGAAAAGTGAACATATCGTTTTGGATATTCCTTAATATTCTCTAATAAACTAGCAGCATTAGAAGCTGTTTCATTTAAGTTATTGT
>CAMTOV010000123.1 GCA_947074235.1 uncultured Bacteroides sp.
AGTAAAGCCTATATGCAGGCTACATCCAATGTGATAGATCAAGAGAAAATGGCTGTGGTGCTCCAAGAGGTAGTTGGCTCTCAATATGGCGATCGATACTATCCATCCTTCTCGGGAGTAGCACGTTCGCTCAATTACTATCCGCTGGGCGATGAAACAGCCGACGAAGGTATTGTGAACTTAGCATTGGGACTGGGCAAATACATTGTAGATGGTGGGTTGACGCTTCGTTTCTCGCCTTATCATCCCAATAAAGTGTTGCAAACCAGCGAACTGGATATAGCATTGAAAGAAACGCAAACTCGTTTTTATGCGCTCGACTTGAAAAATGTAGGCGAGGACTTCTCTATCGACGATGGTTTCAATCTGCTAAAACTTCCTGTAAAAGAGGCCGAAAAAGATGGCTCGCTTAATTACATTGCTTCTACCTACGACCCCTACGATCAAGTGATACGCGATGGTATCTATCCAGGAGGTCGCAAGGTTATCACCTTTGCTAATATTCTGCAACACGATGTGTTCCCCCTTGCACCTATCACACAGTTAGTGCTTAAATACAGTCAGCAAGAAATGCGCAGACCTATTGAGATAGAGTTTGCAGTGAATCTCAGTCGTGAAAAAGATAGAAGTGGAACTTTCTATTTACTACAGATTAGACCTATTGTGGATAGTAAAGAGGTGCTTGACGAAGATTTAACTTTGATACCCGAGGATGAAGTGATTTTAAGTTCGAAAAACTCTTTGGGGCATGGCATTATGGACGAAATACATGATATTATCTATGTGAAAACAGATGGATACAGTGCATCAAACAACCCTGCAATAGCTCGCGAAATAGAAAAGATAAACCAGAAGTTCTTAAATGAAGGAAAGAACTATGTGTTGGTTGGTCCCGGCAGATGGGGTAGTAGCGACAGTTGGCTGGGTATACCAGTGAAATGGCCTCATATATCAGCAGCGCGAGTTATTGTAGAGGCCGGTCTTACCAATTATCGAATAGATCCAAGTCAAGGAACTCACTTTTTTCAGAATCTAACTTCTTTTGGTGTAGGCTACTTTACTATTAATGCCTATATAGGAGATGGAGTGTACAATCAAGATTATTTGAATGCTCAAAATGCTGTCGAAGAAACTAAATATCTGCGTCATGTTTGTTTTGATAACCCAGTAATTGTTAAAATGGACGGTAAACGAAAATTAGGAGTAATTTTGAAACCTGTTAACAATTGATTTTTAAGATGGCTTATTAAAATGATGTTCCTTATTTAAGTAATATCAACAAAAATAGTTGTATTATATCTTAAATCTGGTCAATAAACTATAGTTTTGTTACCTGATTTAATATTTTTATTAAAACATAGATATACAACTATGATTAAAAAATGTGTTTTTATTGCACTAACAGCTGCTGCATTTTTGTTCAGCTCTTGTGAAAGAGAGAACTTTAATGCAAGTAGCAAAGAAGGAATTCTAAAGGTCCAACTTGATTCAAACTCTGATATTTTAAATCTGCCTACACGCAGTGCTATCGATAATATCCCTTCGGTAAATGATTTCAAATTAAAAATTTATCAAGGTGAAAACGTGTTTATGTCGTGGGATAGATTTGCAGATTTGAAAGAATCAATGGTGATTGCTACAGGAAACTATTTAGCAATAGCTGAATATGGAGATGTAGCAAATGAGGGGTTTGAAGTTGAACCTGCTTTTTATGGAGAGAAAGCTTTTACTATAAGCGAAGGTAAAGTTACGGAAGTAAAAATTACCTCTTCTTTGCAGAATGCTTTGGTCAACATTTTCTATTCTGACAGCTTTAAAGATTACTTTACTTCTTACTCTACCAAAATCATTTCAACACTAGATAATGTGATTGAGTTTGTTGAAGGTGAAACACGTACTGCTTTCTTAAAACCGGGAAATATTGAGCTAATGCTTAATTTGAAAGCTCCCGGTGCTGAAAACGCTATCAATATGTCTGCTGGTACAGTCGAAATTCTTGCTAAGAAAATATACAATATTACGCTAGATGCAAATGCTAGCACAGCTACTTTAACAATCTCTTTTGCTGATGACGTTGATAAAATCTATGATATAGAAATAGACCTATCGGATATTGATTTAAACTCTACTGCACCTGCTCAAATTGCTGTTGGATATCAATCGGGTGTTCAATTGGAAGCAATTGAAAGCGTTGGTGTTGGCAAGGTTCAAACTCAAATATACTCTGCAACTGGTCTCCAGTCTTGTTTTCTTACTACAACTTCTACTTCTTTATTAAGCAAAGGGTGGCCTGCTGAGGTTGATTTAGTAAATGCCTCAACAGAAATATTAGATTTAATGAAGGGCTTGGGATTGAAACTTGTAAACTTCGCCACAAATGATGGTGTGGTATTTGTAGATTTCACAAATGTTATTCCTAATTTACGTTATGATGAAAGCGATGCGATGTCATCATTCTCTGTAGTTTCTGTTGATAAATTCTCAAAGCCAGCCATAGAGCCTTCTGTTCTTCTTATTAATAGTGTGCAAGCGCAATTAGCTTTTACACTTCCTGAAAATATAGTTTATGGAGCGACAGGTGTTGAAAGTACTGTAAACTTTAATGGAGATATCGATGAAGTAACTTATCAATGTTTAATTGATGGAATATGGCAAACGGCTACACCTTTGTCAATAGCAAAGAATGGAGATAACTACAGTGTTGTTTTAAGTTTTCCATTAGCAGCTTACGATACTGTAAACGGAATGCAAGTGAAAGCAATCTTTAATAAGCAAGAGGAAATAGCAACTAGCAATATTGATGCTCCAATCTTATTAGCTGAAGTTTCGAATCCTGGTGATGTTTGGGCAACATCTTCAACATTTGCTATCAGCAATGCTGCTCCTTCAACTCTTGCAATAAATAACAATGATGTGGTAATGGAGTATAAATCGGGCGATGAGTGGGTGAAGCCTGTTCAAACAGTTGCCGGTAGTTCAAATACTGTTACAGGATTGAATGCAGGTGCTGAATACACATTCCGTGCTCGTCTTGTCGATTCTTCTCCCTCATATTACAGTCATGTTTCAGCAATATTGAATATAACAACCGAGGACGCTACACAGGTTCCTAATGCTGATATGAATGATTGGAATGTTGAAGCAACTAGAAACCTTTGGAAAACAATAAATATCTTTACTTCCAAAATAACATTTACTTCCTATAAACCCAATTCTGATAAATGGGCTACAACTAATGTGAAAACCTTTAATCAAGGTAGCAACAATGCCATAAATGCATATCCGTCAGTTGTTTATGAAACTGTATCTACAGGCGATAATGCTGCTGTTATACGTTCAATAGGGTGGACAAAAGGCATAGGCAATGACTATACAATTTTCGCTTATCATCGATCTGCAGGTAAGATGTTTTTAGGCAGTTATAGTTTTGATGGAGATTCAAAAATAGATACTTACAATTATGGTATCGAATTTACTTCACGTCCGCTAAGCATTTCTTTCGACTATAAATATGATAGCTACAATAGTGATAAGTTCAAAGTTTGGGCTGTTGTAGAAAATCGTGATGGAGGTGTAGTGAAGCGTTTGGCTTACGGTGAAATAGCTGCCGGTGAGGCTGCTGCTAGTTATAGAAATACATCAATCTCTTTGAATTATGACCCTTCTTATACAAACTTGAAAGCGACTCATTTCTATCTTGTATTTTCATCATCCAATCTTTGTGATGATGTGCATGCTACAGAATCTGGTTTATTGTGGGATCCAACAAAGATGCTTCGTATAATAGATGGCTCTTATTGGGGAGGAAGTGTGCTCTATGTAGATGATATTAAATTGAATTATTAAATACTATTTTTTATAATGTCTAAATTATATGAATAAAGTTTCTTATCTATTAATGACAATTGTCGCAAGTATTCTATTGTTTACTTCATGCGACAGAGAAGCCTTATCTTTTGAGAAAGATAAAGGCGACAACAATCCTACTTTTGTAGGTGATTTGAACCTAAGCTCCTTGAAAATCGGAGTAAATGCTGCTGATGGTGTTAATGCATCAACTAGAGCAGGTGTGGATGTTTCTAATTTTATGTTAACTATCTATGAAGATGGCGAAACAGAACCTGTGAAAAGTTTTGCATATAGTGAAATGCCCGAAATATTATCTCTAACAGTAGGTTCTTATACTGTTGAGGTTAATTCGCATGTTCCAGAGGCATCGGCTTGGGATAAACCTCACTACTTTGCATCTAAAACATTTACTATCAAAAAGAACGAGACAACAGATATAGGAACTGTTACTTGTTACTTGAAGAGCATCAAAACAACTATCGAGTTTACCAATGAATTGAAAGCTCTGCTTGGTGATGATGTAAAAGTGAAAATTGTAGCTAATAATGATGGTGAGTTAGTTTTTGCTAAAGATGAAACTCGTGCAGGTTATTATAAAGCTGCCAATGAAGATGCTAATATCTTGACAGCTACTCTTTCGGGAACTGTTGATGGTCAAAGCGTTAATGTAGTGAATAGTTTCACTGGTATAAAAGCGGGTGAACATCGTAACATCAAATATTCATTGAAAACTAACCCTGGTGATACTGATGGTGGAAATGTAGGATTCACTATTGAAATTGATGCTAAATGCGAAATTGTAGATGTTACAATTAGTATTGATCCAGATGTTGACCCTGTAGATCCTCCTGTAGTTCCTCCAGTTGATCCTCCCGGACCATCTGATGAAAATGATCCAACCATTGTAGGTACTAGTTTTGGTGGAAGTGCGTTTGATATCGATGATTCACATGTTGTACCAAATGGCGGATGTGAAATCATTGTTACATTGAAAGCTCCAAATAAGATGGCTCATGTTAATGTGACTATTGATTCGGATCAGTTGACTGAAGATATATTAACGGGTGTTGGTTTGAAAAAGAGCTTTGATTTAGCTTATCCTGGTGATTTGGAACTCGCATTAGGATCTGCGATTAATCCCGAAAATAATATGCCAGGATTGGGATTCCCAGTAGGTAATGAGGTTATCGGTCAAACAGAGTTATTATTCAATATTACTGAATTTACGCCGCTATTAGGAATTTATGGGGCAGGTACTCATAACTTTATTATTGAAGTAATTGACCAAGAAGAAGTCAGCGTAACTAAAACATTAACATTAATAACTGAATAAAGATGAAAAAGATTATATTTTATTTTCTGCCATTGCTCTCTTTCCTCTTTATAGCATGTAACGAGAAAGACGATGTGTTGGGAGGTGAAGGCTCTCTTCAATTGAACGTAAATGTAGAAAACAATGTTACTGTTGTTGGAACTCGTGCATTGTCTGATAGTGAACAAAATGCTTTGAAAGAAAGCTGCTCAATAGAGATTTATGATAGTAGCAACTCATTAATACGCTCATATGTTGGAGTTAATTCAATTCCTAATCCGCTAACTTTACTCGTTGGTGAGTATAAAGTGGTTGTTACCGCAGGTGAATCTGCTCCTGCATCATTCGATAAAAAGTTTTATAAAGGTGAACAAGCTTTCACTGTTAAAAAGAGCGAGACTACACCTGTAAGTGTTACTTGTAATATTGCTAACACATTGGTAAATGTAGCTTTTGATACTTCAACATTGAACGTTGTTTTTAAAGATTATAAAGTAACCGTTTCTGTTCCCGATGCCGGATTGGAATATACACTTGAAGATAGTAAAACTGGTTACTACATCCTTTCAGAAGAAAAACAACTGACTTGTAAGTTCGAAGGAACTACAATCAATGATACTCCTTATACAACTACTTATGTTATAAACAATGCTCAAGAAGCAACGCAATATAACATAACATACAAATACAAGACAACAGCCACTGGTGGTGGTATATTAGATGTAGTTGTTGATGAAACTCCTATCGTTGAAACCGAAGAGGTGATTGAAATAAACAGACGTCCAGCATTTACTTTATTCGATGCTGCTAATACTGAAGTTCCTCTAGATGCAGCTATGGAGTTGGACTTAGGTGGCAATGGTGGTATGACAATGTGGATAATCACTACTTCACCATTGAAATCTGTAATTATGTCTTGTAATGACTTTACTAATTGGGGATTTGGAAAGAATGAATATGATTTATCAACTTCTACTTTATCAGATGCAGATGTATTAGATTTGCAAGAGGCCGGTATCGAGTTGAATAAGGTAATTAGCGATAATGGATCTACTTGGAAGGTTAGCTTAACTGAAAAGTTAATGGATAAAATTACCGCTACACAAGGAGAATACGTAATAGCATTTAAGGCTGTTGATGATAATGATAATGAAACATTGCAATTATTGCAAATTAATGTTACTCCAAGTGGTACTATAACAACCGATATTATCACTGCTGATGCATTGCCAGGTTCTATCTGGACATCAAAAGCTACTCTACGTGCTACAGTTGTAAATACTGCAACAGGTACAGTTACATTTAACTACAGAAAAGTAGGTGATGAAGAATGGATTAATACTCCTGCTACCTTATCTGATGGTATCTATACAGCTGAAATCACAGGCTTGACTGATGATACAGAATATGAATATGTGGTATTGGATGGTAATGCTGCATCTAGAGTAGTATGTAGTTTCACTACAGAAACTAAAGCGCAACCAGAAAATGCAGGTTTCGAAAACTGGTCTGGTACAACACCTTTGTTAATGTATGGTGATGGTCAAAATTGTTGGTGGGATACTGGTAATCACGGTTCTGCAACCATGGGCAAAAATGTGACTGTAAAAGGTACTGATTATAAAAATAGCGGAGATTATTCAGCAAAACTTACATCTCAATTTGTAGGTATAGGTATTATTGGTAAGTTTGCTGCAGGTAATGCATTTGTGGGTCAATACTTGAAAACAGATGGTACCGATGGTATATTGGGATTTGGTCGTCCATTTGCTAGTCGCCCTAAAGCACTAAAAGGTTATATTCGCTATATACCAGCTGAAGTAAAATATGCCAAAGTGCCATCTAATGTTGCTGATTTTCCTAAGGGAGGTACTGATATTGGTAGTATATATGTGGCCGTAGGCGATTGGGCAGGCGAAGCATATGATGGTACAACTTGGCCTGTGATTGTTAAAACTAAAACAGCCGACATACAATTGTTTGACCCCACTGGTGAAGGTGTTATTGCCTACGGTGTGCAAGATTGGACAACATCAACTGAGGGTGATGGATTAATTCCGTTTGAAATTCCGTTAGATTATTATAGTTTAGATCGCAAACCTACTGCTCTTGTCCTAGTTTGCTCGGCAAGTAAATATGGAGATTATTTCTCGGGAGGAGACAGTACAATGTGGATTGATGATTTTGAATTTATATACGAATAAACGTTTTGGTAAAAAAATATTTAGTATTTATAATTCTTGCTCTGTGCGTACATACACTGTACGCACAAGAGCAAGA
>CAMTOV010000124.1 GCA_947074235.1 uncultured Bacteroides sp.
TCCAACGGAACTCGAAGCGAGCTTTGCTCAAGGCATTGTCGCGCACTTGCGCACCAGGATGTCCCTTCGCCAAATCGGCCGCATGAGCAGCTAGTTTGTAGGTTACCACACCCACACGTACATCCTCTTTATCGGGCAAAGCCAAGTGCTCTTTTGGGGTAACGTAGCAAAGCATTGCCGTACCCATCCAAGCGATTTGTGCTGCACCAATGGCAGAGGTGATATGGTCGTAACCCGGAGCAATATCGGTTACGATAGGGCCAAGTGTATAGAAAGGTGCATCGTGGCACTTCTCTATCTGACGGTCCATATTCTCGCGAATCTTGTTCATAGGCACATGTCCTGGGCCTTCGATAAAGGCTTGCACATTCTTATCCCATGCACGTTTCACCAATTCGCCAAGGGTGTCAAGCTCAGCGAACTGAGCCTCATCGTTGGCATCTTGTATAGAGCCTGGGCGAAGTCCATCGCCTAATGAAACAGCTACATCATACTGTGATAAGATATCGCAGATATCATCGAAGTGCTCGTATAGGAAACTCTCTTGATTGTGCACCAAGCACCACTTGCTCATGATGCTACCCCCACGGCTCACAATGCCACAAAGGCGTTTATCGGCCAAATGCACATTGTGCAAACGAATACCGGCATGAATAGTGAAGTAGTCTACCCCTTGCTCGCATTGCTCTATCAATGTATCGCGATAAAGTTCCCAAGTCAAGTCTTCTACACGACCTTCTACTTTCTCTAAAGCCTGATAGATAGGCACTGTACCCACCGGCACGGGACAGTTGCGGATAATCCACTCGCGTGTTTCGTGAATGTTAGCACCAGTCGATAAGTCCATCAATGTATCGCCACCCCACTTGCAACTCCAGATGGCTTTCTCCACCTCTTCGTCGATGCTCGATGTAGTGGCCGAATTGCCAATGTTGGTATTGATTTTCACCAAGAAGTTACGACCGATAATCATCGGTTCGGCTTCGGGGTGATTGATATTGGCAGGCAACACGGCACGACCTTCGGCTATCTCCTTGCGCACAAACTCAGGTGTGATGTGGGTTTGGATGCCCAACTCCTCGCAGTTCATATTCTCGCGGATGGCTACATACTCCATTTCAGGAGTGATGATGCCTTGTTTGGCGTAGGCCATTTGAGTGATATTACTTCCCTCTTTGGCACGATAAGGCAAAGCGATGTGATCGAAACGAAGTTCGTCGAGCGAAGCGTCATCTCGGCGTTGGCGACCGTACTCTGATGTAATTTCAGGTAATTGTTCCACATCACCACGACCTACAATCCAGCTTTCGCGAAGGCGAGGCAATCCTGTTTTCAAATCAATTTCAATCTCTGAGTCGCTGAAAGCACCACTTGTGTCGTAGATAAATACATCGGCATTGGGCACATAGCTTTTCTCACCATCGGTCTCAACCACCGTTGGCAATTGTTCTACACAACGCATGGCTACTCTGATTTCGGGGTGCAACACACCCTCCATATAATGCTTGCGCGAACGCGAATATTTGATTCTCTGTTTCATAGTTTATAATTCATCAAGAAAAGCAGTTAGCGGTGAGCTGGCATCTGCTTCGAAGTTTATAATTTGTTGTCCTAACCCTGCCTCGTATGCTTTGCGACCGGCATGAACCGCTTCGGCAAAGGCTTCGGCCATCGCTATCGGATTTCCGGCTACAGCAATAGCTGTGTTTACCAAGCAAGCATCTGCACCCATCTCCATGGCTTCGGCAGCGTGACTAGGGGCACCGATACCGGCATCTACAATCACCGGGATGCTGGCTTGCTCGATGATGATGCGAAGGAAATCGCGTGTGCAAAGTCCTTGGTTAGTACCGATAGGCGCACCAAGAGGCATCACCGTAGCAGCACCCGCCTCTTCGAGCTGGCGACAAAGTACAGGATCGGCTTGGCAATAAGGCAATACCACAAAGCCCATCTTGGCCAACTGCTCGGTAGCTTTGAGTGTTTCCACCGAGTCGGGCAATAGGTAGCGTGGATCGGGATGAATCTCTAGTTTGAGCCAGTTTGTACCAAAGGCTTCGCGAGCCATTTGTGCAGCAAACACCGCCTCTTCAGCATTGCGCACACCCGATGTATTGGGCAATAGTTGGATACTTGGTTGAATGATATGCTTCAACATATCGTCTTCGCTATCGTTCAGTTCGATGCGTTTCATGGCAAGGGTCACCATCTCTGTGCGCGAAGCAAGAATCGCTTGTTGCATCAACTCGTTAGAGCTAAACTTGCCTGTTCCAAGGAACAATCGCGATGAGAACTCGCGACCGGCAATGACTAATTTCTTCATTTTTATATAAGATAGATTTTAATTGTTACTCCGAAATATGTGATACGATTCGCTGCATCTCTTGCACAGGATTGTCGGCACGAAGCACGGTGCCCGAAAGGGCAATGCCACTTACACCTGTTGCGAGAATGGGTTGCAAGTCATCGAACTCAACACCGCCAATGGCTACCACCGGCAGATTGATGTGATGCGCTTGCATCTGCGAAATAATTTGTTGATAACCTTCGAGCCCAAGAATCGGACTGAGGTTTTGCTTGGTAGTAGTGAAGCGGAAAGGGCCACAACCAATGTAGTCGGCACCCTTATCGGCATGCGCCTTGACATCGGCAAAGGTGTTGGCAGTACCGCCAATAATGCAATCGGGACCTAGCAGCTGGCGAGCCTCATCAATGGGCATATCGTTTTTGCCAAGATGAACTCCATCGGCTTGCACCACATGAACCAACTCTACACGGTCGTCGATGATAAAGGTAGCATCGTACTCGGTACAAAGCTGACGAACTTGTTTGGCTACGGCGATGAACTCTTCATCCGAAGCATCCTTCATGCGTAGTTGAACCCAACGACAGCCCCCTTCGAGCGCCATGCGAGCCGAGTCAACATACGAATATCGCTCGGTATAGTGTGTGATAAATTGAATCTCTCCCACCCTATTATCCTCCGCAAGCTACCTTAATGATAACTAACTTGTCGCCATCAGCAAGCATTGTTGTTGTCCACTCCGTGCGAGGTATCACCTTGCTGTTCAGTGCCATTCCCACCATTTGAGGCAATTGCAACTGTGCATGAAGCTCTTGTAGATTGGCCGCAACGGTCTCTACAGAACTACCATTTACATAGATAGTCATAAATAATATATTTATAGCGGAGTGTTCGTATTGGTAGAATCCCAATACCTCAAGGAGATACAATTCACAATTCCTACGTCGGCATTATCCGAATCAGGTTTGAGGGTATAATCTCAGCCCGCCTATACGAGCACCCCTATGTTTAAAGTTGCGGCAAATATAAACATAAAAAAGTGAGAAACAAGATTAATATAAAACAAATTTAAGTTCTGCAATTAGTGAGTACCTTCCAACTTGCGATTTGAAATATGACGGTAATCTGACCAACTGAAAACTTGGAGAGCTGAACAAGTAAGGCTAGCGCGGTAGGCTAGTTAGTCTACCGACCTAGCCTTACTTGCCCACCAAGCTAGGCTTACTTGTCTACCAAATGCGCTTTTCAGCACTCTATTTCCAGTAGCTTTTAACTTCACTCCCTACTAAAAAAAGAAACCCCCGCTGCAATAGCGAGGGTTTCAAATTATATATCAAAAAGATTAATTATTGAATAACCACTTTTTGTTTGTTCACGATGTATACACCCGATTGCTCAATGTAGAAACGGTTAGTTCCTTGTTTTACAACCAAAGGAGTTGTTTTACCATCCAATGATACTAGCTGAAGTACAACATCAACATTAGAATCAATGCATAGATCATGACCATCTGTATACACTTTCATATCATCAAACTGAGTATCGATGATAGAAGTTGGAACAATGGTAACATAAGCATAAGCATCTTTCACTGAATGTTCTTCAGATTCGGCAGTAGTTACTCTTAGGTTCTTCACTTCAACCATTGCGTCAGTTGTGTTTAGCTCATCAGTTGCTTTAACTGTAAGTTGCAATACAACATTGTCAAAGTTAACGAAGTTCGAGTTATTAGCCGAATAACAAACAACACGAGTTGAACCATTGGCACGTGTAGCATAAGCAGTCACATGGTTAGAACCAAATAGGTCTACATCCATATTTACGCCAACTAGTTCCATGCCTTCTGGCAAGAAGATATCTCCTTGCAGTGCTGAATAAGAAGTTGCATTATCCAAAACAACATCAATCACTTTTGTTTCACCGAAAGCAATATCAACATCGTTGATTGTAATCTCTTCAGACAATTGTTGCGCACGAGTATATGCTGCAGCATATGGCGCTTCTTCTGTATTTTCATTTAAGATGATAGCAACCGTACCAGCCACGTCACCAACCGAGATTTCTTGGTCTTGGTTTACATCGGCAGCATCGAAGATAAAGTTGTATACATAGTTACCTAAGATATAGTTTGTGGTGTTTGTTACGTCCGAGATAGATACATCACCATCGCCATTCGAGTCACCCAATCTATAATCATCAATCAAGATGCGTGAAGTAATGTTAGGCAATATAAAGTCAATTGCATTTTCACCCGTTACACGGATATTTTTCAATTGAACAGTATATGATCCAGCATCGCCTACCACTCTTACAGGGATAGAGAATAACTTACCATCATTACCAAAGAAAGGGTTATTAACTTGAGAGTAAACCAATACACGATAAGAGTTGTCAAGCTGACGAGCAGAAGTCACAACGTGTCCATTATTTCTGCTATAATCCATATCGATACAGCTACCTTCATAGTTATTCAACACTACTCCTTCTGGAAGATAGATATCGCATTGGAAAGCAACTACCTCATCTTCGTTGATCATTGATACAGGTATCGATACCGAAGTATTGATATAACCTTTCACATCTTCTGTTCTGAAGAAATAGTTGTTAGACAACACCTTCACAGTACAAGCACCAACTTTACCACCCTCTTCAGAAGTAGCGGTAATCGTTGCTGTACCCGGAGCAATACCTTTTACATTTCCTGTTCTATCAACAGTAGCCACAGATTCATTATCGCTTCTCCAGATTACACCCTTGTTGGTTGCGTTGTGTGGCAATACTGTAGCAAATAGTTGAGCAGATTCAGCTTCTTTCAAGATAAGCTCTGTTTTACTCATTTCGATGCTCGATACAAAGATATCGCCTGTAGTTTCCAACATCACACGTAGAGTCGATTTCTCGTCAACTTGTGGTGTGGTAAATGTGTTGTTTACCATCAAAGCAGTTACATCTTCATCGTTGTAAAGAACTTGTTTGATAGCAACATTCTCATCAGGAGTGATAAAGAACGATACAGTTTCATTCTCTTTCACATATACACTAGAACCGTCTTTCACAATCGCATCTCCTTTGGCAGGTTCATTGTTGCGTGCCATAGGCGAAGCCATTCTTGTAGTAGTAACCTCTTCGTCAAGCGAAGCATTGTTGACATAAGTCATCTCTGCACCCTCGTCAAGAACAATCTCGATGGCTTTACGCATTTGTACGAAAGCACCCCATTGCGCAGCAGTCAGATAATCGTAGAATGCGCTTGTAGGAATAGTCAACGCACATACATCAGTATTTACTCTGCGGAATGCATAATCGCCTAGCTGAGCAGGAGTTTTGCCGGCAACCGTTAGGTTGGTCAACGCTCTACACTCTCTGAAGGCATAGCTACCGATATAGTTTACTGATTCAGGAATATTGACTGTTGTCAATGCCGAACAGTAATCGAATGCACTACTACCAATGTTAGTAAGCGATGTCGATTTAGACAAATCTACTACCTGTAGACTCTTACAACTATTGAATGCATAGTTATTGATTGAAGTCAAACTTGTTGGGAAGTTGATATCGCTCAACAATCCACAACTAGAGAATGTATACTCCTCAATAGTTTGAAGACTATCAGGAAGCATCACGGTTGTCAAGCTCGAACAGTTGCTAAATGCATAATCCGCAATTGTAGTCAAGTTGATACAAGCCGACAGGTCTACCACTTCTAGATTAGTACAGTTGCTAAAGTTGCTGCCTCTGTAACTATAATCAATATAGCTTTTTTCGATTGCTTTCAAAGAAGCAGGGAAAGTAAGCGTACCAAATAATTCAGAACAGCCACTAAATGCTCCACCACCAATCACCTCAAGACGTTCTGGGAAAGTAATTTCTTGTTTCAAAGAACGACAGTTATTGAATGCGTTAGCACCAATTTTGGTTAGACTGGTAGAGAATGCAATATGCTGCAATGAAGTACAACCATCGAATGCACTATTGCCGATAGTTGATAGTGTTTCAGGCATCACAAGGTTGCCAGCAATTGAAGAACAGCCTTTGAATGCACCCTCTTCAATCATCACCACACTAGATGGCAACACCAATCTCATTAAGATTTTCTTATCGAGCAATGCATTTGTTGGTATCATATCTACCTCTGCACCCGACATATCTAAATCGTAAAGAACAGACATATTAGAGCGCAATACGGCAAAGTCAACATTGTTCATCTTACCACTTGCAATTGTAAGGTGAGTTACCAATGCTGGCGAAACTCCACCTTGCTCCATGATATCGATAGCAAGATTACCTGGTTGTGTTACATTTACTTCAAGTTTATTCTCTCTATCCAAGATAGTATATTCATCCCAATAAGGAGCATTCTTGTAAGCACTCATACTACCTTCTGGAACAAACACGGCAATCATACCAGTCGAACCACCTTCACCACTCATATTTCCACCAAAAGTAGATGCTGTGATAGTTGGAGGAGTTTTTGCTGCAATTCTACATACTGTATTATTGCCTGGGAATGCATACGAACCCATTGAAGTCAAACTTCCAGGAAGTTCTAAGATGCCCGGTACACGAAGTGACGAGAAAGCATATTCTCCAATTGTTCTAAGCTTGCTACAATCAGATAGATTGATTTTAGTAATTGGAGCACTGCTAAATGCATAATTTTCGATAGTAGTGATACTTGTTGGAAGGGTTACTTCATTCAATTTGTAACAATTACCAAATGCATAAGAAGCAATAGAAGTCAATTTATTGAATTGTGATAAATCAATTGACTCAATAGCTGTATAATGAAATGCCCGTTCACCTATCTTTTGTATTGTTGAAGGCAATAATACTTTTGTCAATTCTCGTGCATAATAGAATGCATAGTTATTGATTGAAGTCATTTCTGTATGACTTAAATCTAATTCCTTCACTCCACTATTATAGAAAGCATGAGACTCTATCGAACTTAACGAAGCAGGCAATAACACTTTTTCTAGATTTTTACATTCCGAGAATGCATTGCTACCCAAAGTTGTTAATTGAGTATGACTTAAATCAATCTCCATCAAAGAACTTTCACTAAACTGATTATCCAAAGATTGAAGTGTAGCAG
>CAMTOV010000125.1 GCA_947074235.1 uncultured Bacteroides sp.
CACGTTATGGGCAATTTTATACCACAATCATGGTATGAAACAAGAAGTATTTTATAAATTTGCAATTCATAAAACAATGTAGCAGAATGAATTTTAAAAATATCTATCTAATTCCTATATATTTTATTCTTATCATATTCAATCTATGCTCATGCGGTGTAGACCGTTGGCCCGAATATGCCAATCAAACCGCCAAAGATCAATGGATTTATGATGTAATGAGCGAGGATTATTTGTGGTATTATACACTTCCAAACAGCAATAGTGTCAACTTCTTTCAAGCTCCTTCTACTTTTCTTCAATCTGTTATGTATAGAGATGAAGATAATCTTTATTCTAAAGTAGATACTTTTTATTCAACCCCACTCCCCTCTTATGGATTTGAGTATATACTCGAAAAAAGCAACAGCAATGATACAGCTTATTATGCTCTAGTCAATTATGTTTTACCCGACTCTCCTGCTTCGGAGGCAAACTTAAAACGTGGTGATTGGATTATGACTGTAAACAACAAGGTGATAACTAATGCAAACGCCAGCACACTACTTGAGCCCAATGGATCATTGGAATTGGCAGTGGGCAAGTATGAGGTTGTACCTGCCACAGAAGAATCATCGGCCACATGGAAAGTCACAGAATCGTTTACAGCTGAGCTATCTGCAGCCCGCTCAATAGTAGATAATCCTGTACACTACTATACTACCCTTACTACAGAAACCGGAATTAAAGTTGGGTACCTTGTATATGGCGAATTCTTAGCAGGAACTAGCAGCAATCCAAACTTATACAACGATCAGTTGCTTGAAATGTCGAATGAGTTTCATCAGCAAAATGTAACTCATTTTATTCTAGATTTGCGCTACAACACTGGTGGCTCATTCATCGATAGCCACTGCCTAGCCTCTATTATTGCTCCGACTGAAGCATTGGGAGGCACTTTCGCAAGTTTAACCTACAACAACAAAAATAGCAACAAAGATAATGTGATGACATACAGTCAAAGCTTAATCAATGGTGGTGCCAACTTAAATATCCGCCAAGGCTTTATTATTACCAGTTCTTCAACATCTGCATCGGTTGCAGGTAGTTTTTTAAATTGCTTATCTCCCTTGCAACGTTGGGCCTTAGTTGGAAGCAATTTATCTTGCTGGGGGATGGCGTCTCAGCAGTATATAAATCACGATTTATCTTGGGCATTTAGCCCCATTGTATGCTATGTATCGAATAGCGAAAACGAAACTGGCCAAACCGGAACTTTCAAACCCAATCTATCAATAAGCGAAACCAAAGATCTTAGCACTTTCTTGCCTTTTGGCAATCCTAAAGAAACGATATTGAGTGCTGTGATAGATTTAATTGATAACTAATCTTCTATCTTTACTGCCCAACAAAGCAAAACAGAAAACTGTTGTAAACTCTTTAGGCATTAATTTGTTAATAATAAAAAACAAATTAATAAACTAAAAGAACTTATGGCAACATTATTTGATCAGATTCAACATTCTGTAAAAAACTGGTGGTTATCACTTATCCTTGGTATAATATTTATTGGAGTAGGCATTTGTTTAATGTTTATTCCTGTTGATACTTACATAGCTTTAAGCATTGTGTTTAGTATCACTATTTTGATAAGTGGTATTTTTGAGATAGCATTTGCAATAACCAACAAGCATGTTTCTAGCTGGGGGTGGTACTTGGCAGGCGGTATTATCGATATTGTGATTGGTGTATATTTGATTTGCTTTCCAATGGTGAGCATGGAGGTTATACCTTTCTTAATCGCTTTCTGGTTAATGTTTAGAGGTTTCTCTTCTATTGGTTATTCAATGGATTTAAAACGCTATGGCACCGGCGAGTGGGGATGGTATTTAGTCTTTGGGCTGTTTGCTATTCTATGTTCGTTACTTATCTTATGGCATCCTGCCGTTGGAGCATTATATGCAGTATATATGATATCTTTTGCATTTTTAGTGATAGGTTTCTTCCGCATTATGCTTGCTTTTGAATTTAAAGATTTACATAAGCGTGGTAAAACCGAATAATTCAAATAACACTTGGCTTTATCAAATGCAATAAATTATTTACTTGTGTGCCCTATTCAGTATGCTGAGTGGGGCGCATTAGTATAACCAAAACACGTAGCCAGCGCACATGCAAGCATCACACTATGCTACACTTGCAACACACTGATTATCAAAACTAAAATCCCCGATTAATAAATGATTGAATTTACCTTGTAATCTTCAACATTCTACATATAGAATGCAACAATTATCATCGTAAAATGTAACAGTTTTAAAACAAGTATAATTTAAATAGGGCTAGCGTAATCTGTAGCCAATCATTCTCATTATTTCAAGTACTTACTTTTTTGAAGATTACTCTTCATTCTTCTTTTAAATAATATTACCTTTGTATATTAAACTTCTAAACCTTTCTACTTATGAAGTATAAACTATTAGCTCTCGATGTAGACGGAACACTTCTAAACAGTGACAATCAAATTAGCGAACGCACTCTTGCTACGCTAATTAAGATACAACAAATGGGTATACGCATCGTACTTGCTTCGGGAAGGCCAACTTATGGACTTCTTCCTCTTGCCAAACAATTGGGAATGGGTAGCTACGGTGGTTATATCATATCTTACAATGGCGGACAGATAATCAATGCCAACAATGGTGAGATTCTTTTTGAAAGAAGGATAAACCCGGAGATGTTGCCATTTATTGAGAAAAAAGCTGATAAAGGCGGGTTTCCTATGTTCACTTATCACGATGATGAACTTATCGCCAACACAGCCGACAATGTGCATATCATTAAAGAAGCTGAGCTGAATAACTTGAAACTTATAGTAGAGCCGGAGTTATCTATAACAATAGACTTTGCACCGTGCAAATGTGTGATTGCGAGTGATGATGAAGAAGCTTTAAAGGATTTGGAAGAGCATTGGAAAAAAAGATTAAGCGGCAGCATGGATGTATATCGTTCTGAGAAATTTTTCTTGGAGGTTGTTCCTTGTGGTATCGACAAGGCCACCACATTGGCTGCATTATTAGAAATATTATCTATCCCAAATAGCGAAGTAATAGCTATAGGAGATGGAGTATGTGATGTATCAATGATACAAAGTGCCGGGCTGGGCATTGCTATGAAAAATGCTCAACATTCCGTGAAGGCTTGTGCCGATCATGTAACTGAATCGAACGATGATGATGGAGTGGCTATTATACTCGATAAAGTGATTGAATCGCAACTGCATCCCTTGGATGTATCGATTGAAGAGCTGAATCGTGGCGCAGCCAATACGTTAGTAGGCAATTTAGGCATCCGCTATACTCATATTTCGGAAGGACGAGTGGAGGCAACCATGCCGGTAGATAATCGCACACGCCAACCATTTGGAGTATTGCATGGTGGCGCCACACTAGCCCTTGCTGAAACGATAGCTGGAATGGGTTCATTATTAATTTGCAAAACCGATGAGATAGTGGCAGGCATGCAAGTTAGTGGCAATCATATATCGGCTGCTCACGAAGGAGATACGGTAAGAGCCATCGGCACTATTATACATCGAGGTAGATCAACACATGTATGGAATATCGATATATACACGTCTACAGCAAAATTAGTATCAACAATAAGAATCGTCAATAGCATTTTAGATAAAGAATGATTAAAGATAAAAACGATATTTTCTCTTTGAACGATTTGATTGCAAGCGGTTATCCTTTTGCAATTTATCGCTCACCCGGAGAAAAACTTTTAAATATCATTACACAAAACGACGCAACTATATTTACAACCAAAGACATTGAAGAGCTAAATGGAAAAGAAGGATTTGTTATAGCTCCATTTCAGAGCAGCAACAACAATCCCATTTGCTTAATTCGATCGGATAGAAATTGGACGATTTCATTGGATGACTTGTGTTGCGCTAGTGATAGAAGGCCTAGTGAACCAGAAGGTGAGTTGTGCAGTGATGACTATAAAAAGCGTTTTGAAATATTTATTAAGGCTCTTAAAGACAATCGTTTCAAGAAATTAGTATTATCGAGAAACGAAGAAGAGAAGAATAATATGGCAATTGACAAAGAGAAGAGCTTTCTTTCAGCCTGTCAACGCTATGTAAACTCGTATGTATATTTTGCATATACACCTTTGACAGGAGCGTGGATGGGAAGTTCGCCTGAAGTGTTATTGTCTAATGTTTCGGGCAAGTGGATGACCGTTGCTTTGGCTGGTACTCAATCGTTGAGCAAAGGAGAGCTGCCTCAACAGTGGGACAATAAAAACAAAATTGAGCAGGATGTAGTGAGTACATATATTCGCCAACTGCTACATGATGAGGGAATCACTCTTGAGGAAACTAAACCTTACTCTGTGAAAGCGGGGAACTTATCTCATTTGAGAACGGATTTCTATTTCTCTCTTCCAAATTCTGAGCAACTTGGTGGATTGTTAAAACACCTACACCCTACTCCTGCCGTATGCGGATTGCCTAAGCAAAACGCTTATCAATTCATTCTAAACAATGAGGGATATGATAGAAAATATTATTCGGGTTTTATTGGAAGATTAAACCTTGACGATATTACTGAGATTTACGTCAATCTCCGTTGCATGCATTTCAATAATTCTTGTTTTACCTTGTATGCCGGAGGAGGGTTGTTGGCTTCTTCTACCTTAGAGGATGAATGGGTTGAAACAGAAAAGAAGATGCAAACCATGAAAAATATTCTGATAAACAAATAGGTTGATATGTATACAGACAAGAAAAATATTCTGCAACTAATTGCCTTGCTTCATGAGCATGGAGTAAACAAAGTGGTATTGTGTCCGGGAAGTCGTAATGCACCTATTGTTCATTCACTCTCTACCAACCCCGATTTCATTTGCTATCCTGCAACCGATGAACGCAGTGCAGGTTTTTTTGCGATAGGTTTATCTCTAAATGGAGGCACACCTGTTGCAGTATGTTGCACTTCGGGCAGCGCTTTAGTCAATCTACATCCTGCCATAGCGGAAGCGTTTTATCAGAAAGTGCCACTTATCGTTATCTCGGCTGATAGACCGGCTGCATGGATTGGACAAATGGATGGGCAAACTCTGCCTCAACCCTATATCTTCAACGGATTAGTTAAAAAATCGGTTAACCTGCCCGAAATTCATACAGACGAGGATGAATGGTATTGCAATCGCCTTATAAACGAAGCATTACTTGAAACAAATCATCGCGGTCGCGGTCCTGTACATATTAATATCCCGATATCAGAACCTCTTTTTCAGTTTACTACCGAACACCTGCCACAGGTGAGAGTTATCACTCGTTATCAAGGGCTCAATGTATATGATAGAGATTACAACGAATTAATCGGTAGGTTAAATCGTTTTCAGAAGCGAATGATGATTGTGGGACAAATGAATTTAATCTATTTGTTTGAAAAACGCTACGTCAAATCGCTTTACAAACATTTTGCATGGCTCACAGAGCATTTAAGCAACCAAACAATACCTGGGAAAGGCATCAAAAACTTTGATATGGCACTTTATGCAATGGATGAAGAAGCTAAAGAGAAAATGTCTCCAGAATTGGTAATCACCTACGGTGGACATATTGTTTCTAAACGATTGAAACAGTTTATCCGCAACAACCCTCATGTAGAGCATTGGCATGTTGCAGCCGATGGTGAAGTAGCAGACTTATTTGGAAAGCTTACCACGGTGATTGAGATGGACCCTTTTGAGTTTTTAGAAAAAATAGCCGGATTGCTCGATGCTCGCACACCACAATTTCCTTTAATGTGGGAAAATTATTGCAAGGAACTTCCAACACCTGAAATGGCTTATTCGGAGATGACAGCTATTGGCGCACTTTTAACACATCTGCCTGCTGAATGTGTTTTGCATTTAGCTAACAGCTCTACAGTGCGCTATGCCCAAATGTTCAACTTCCCCGAAACAGTAGAGGTTAGTTGTAATAGAGGAACTAGCGGCATCGAGGGTTCTTTATCTACAGCCATCGGCTATGCTGCTGCGTCCGATAAAATCAACTTCATGGTTATTGGTGACTTGAGCTTCTTTTATGACATGAATGCTCTTTGGAACAACAGCTTAAAACCAAACATGCGTATTTTACTGCTAAACAATGGTGGTGGAGAGATATTTCATACACTACCCGGACTAGAAATGTCGGGCACTTCTAATAAGTTTATAACTGCTGTACACAAAACATCGGCCGAAGGATGGGCTTTAGAGAGAGGATTTGCTTATATCAAAATAGAAAATGAAGAGGAATTAAACAATCATATTGTAGAATTCTCACAAACTGAACCATTGGATAAACCCATATTGATGGAGGTTTATACTAACAAAAATAAAGATGCTCGAATACTAAAAGATTATTATCACAGTTTAAAAAGAAAATAGATATGACAAACATCGAAAATAAATGGAGCACAATCAAGGAATATGAAGATATTCTTTTTGATTATTACAATGGGATAGCTCGTATCACCATCAATCGTGAGCGCTATCGCAACGCATTCACTCCTACCACAACTGCTGAAATGAGTGATGCTCTTCGCATTTGTCGCGAAGAGAGCGATATATGTGTAGTGGTGCTAACCGGCGCAGGCGATAAAGCATTCTGTAGCGGTGGAGATCAAAATGTAAAAGGCCGTGGTGGATACATCGACAAAAACGGTATACCACGACTAAGCGTATTGGATGTGCAAAAACAAATACGAAGCATACCTAAGCCTGTAATAGCAGCAGTCAATGGCTATGCAATTGGCGGAGGACATGTGTTGCATGTGGTATGCGATTTAAGTATTGCTTCAGACAATGCAATCTTTGGCCAAACTGGTCCAAAGGTGGGTAGTTTTGATGCTGGTTTTGGTTCTTCATATCTAGCTAGAGTAGTAGGACAAAAGAAAGCTCGCGAAATTTGGTTTCTTTGCCGACAGTATAATGCTCAACAAGCACTTGACATGGGTTTGGTAAACACCGTTGTTCCATTAAACAAGCTAGAAGAAGAGTATATCAAATGGGCAGAAGAGATGATGCAACTTAGTCCGCTAGCTTTGCGTATGATTAAGGCCGGATTGAATGCAGAACTCGATGGTCAAGCCGGTATTCAAGAATTAGCAGGCGATGCAACCATGTTGTATTACCTGACAGATGAAGCACAAGAAGGGAAAAAGGCATTTCTTGAAAAACGTAAACCCGATTTTAAGCAATTTCCAAAATTGCCATAATTAAATACAAACACAAAATTTCATTCTATGTATACTTTAAAAGTGTTTCCTCA
>CAMTOV010000126.1 GCA_947074235.1 uncultured Bacteroides sp.
GTGCACGACAGTAAATATGACCCTTTTAGCTCGCCAGTTGGCATAATACACCACATGCAATAAGGAGACTTTGGAAGTTATTACCACACCACACTAATTTAAAAAGAGATATATAATAAATAAAAACAATGAATGAAAATTTTATGAGAGAAACAGCTAGTTATGAAGCTCCTATTATTTACAAACAAGTGGTAGAATTGGAGCAAGTGATAGCAAACTCGGGAAAGGCAAGGATGAAGGTATCTGCCAATGCTACGGATAGTAGTGAGGAAAGCTGGGTTGATAAGAACTTGAGCGATGAATATAATATTGATTTTTAAATATTTTAAGTAGAAGGAAATGAATAATAAGTATTTGATAAGTATTTTACGATACGGTTTTGTTGCTTTAGTGGGGGCTACTGCATTGATAGGCTGTAACGATGATAATAATAGGGAGGGGAACTATTCTAAAAGTTCGCGCATTAGTGTAATACAAGAGAGTTTTGGCTCTCAAACAAGGGCGGGGGCATCGCCTATTATTCAACAAGAAACGATTGATTTAGGTGATGGTATTTTTATGGATGTTACGCTTCAAGAAGATTTTGGACAAGTTGAAAACGAGGATGTAAAAACTCGCACAGGGCTGAAAGAGGACACGTATACCATTCTTGGCTACTATGAGGATGGCAGATATGCCGGCGCCAATGTGGGTACTGTAACTTATACCGGCGAAGGTGAATCTAGAAAAGGAGTATTTACCTTTACCGATGATTTTAAATTTCACAACGGGAACTACGACTTTATTTGCGTAAATAGCGCTGTGGAGCTGTCTGACAATCGTGATATGGCATTGGTAAATCGGGGTAAAGCTAAGAATACACCCGTATTGATAAGCGATGCGGAGAAGGGAACTATCAATAATGATACGATTGATATTGTGTTTACCATGCGTCATAAAGAGAGTGGTATTCGTTTTAGCTTAAATACTTCGGGTGAGTTCTCGGGGGTAAAAGCTACCATCTCTACGTCTAATGCCAAGCCTTCGGTGCATAAATATAATTTGCCCGATATTGAGTTAGACACTGATGCTATAGCGTCTTCAGAAGTTCCAAATGTGGAGTTGGAAATAGAGGGTGGCTCACAAACTACTCCTTATGAATATTTTCTTCCGGGCACTGATGCCTCGGATGTTACCATCACATTTAATGAGGGCACCGTGTGGGGGCGTTCATTGAAAGGTCAATCGATTACGCTTAGTAGTTTTAAAGAGCTTTTGGAAGCCAACACTCGCTATACGGCTATAATCAATATACGCGATGGTATTCCTGCCTTTGATGGCATTATTGCTATCGGGCACGATGGTAAGTTGACTCTTACTGCCGAAACAAATCAAGATGCCTTGGCGCGTACTGTTTTCTTTAAATATGGTAGCGTGGTGGCTACAAGCTCTAGAAATATAGCTTGGCGTGCCGATGAGGCTGTATATAATCCTACAAACCCTAATGTAAGTTTTGATACATGGGCCTCTGTTCCATCAGACAATGCGAATGTTGTTCATACTTGGGAAAGTGTGCAGGCCGGTAAGGGTGACCCTTGTCGCTTGGTGGGGTTAGATGCTACAGCGCTTTCTAGCAGCAACTATGATAATGGAGAGTGGAGACTTCCAACCCAAGAAGACTATGTTAAGGAGAGTACTTTAATTGGGGATTGGACAACTACGGGATATAAAGGCAATGGCTCTACTGACTATCCGGGAAGGATGGTAACCATTGGTAGTGCTCCTGTTTTTCATCCGGCGGTAGGGTATAGAAAGGCTGAAGATGGTGGTTTTGATGAGCATAAAACTACGGGGCTTTTTTGGACTAATGAGTTGCCTCTTGATAAGGGGGTAAGGCTGTATTTTAAGACCGATGCGGATGGTGTAAATGTTATTGTGAGAAATTTAACGAGCGATCCAAATGTTGGTTCTCCCATTCGCTGCGTGCGCCAAAGTGTGCCAGCCGCTGGTGAAATTCCGGCATTCGATCATATCATTGCAATAGGAAAAGATGGTAAACTGACTGTGACAGCTGAATCGCAAAAAGATACTGAGGCACGCACCGTATTCTTTAAGTATGGCAGCGTTGTTGCTCAAAGCTCTATAAATGCGGCTTGGGCTGCCAATCAAGTTATGTTTAATCCTACAACGAACGATAACTCACATTATGCTGAATGGTCTAATATCTTAACTCAAAATACGCATATAATTCATACATTGGCCAGTGTGCAAGCAGGCAAAGGTGATCCTTGTCGTTTAGTGGGCTTGGATGTAAGTGAGATTAAAGAGGGTAAGATTGACAATAAAGTTTGGCGTATGCCTACATTAGCAGAACATCTACAAGCTACTACAACCAACTCATCGCCTATTAAACATGCTACAAGTTCTTATGTTGGAAAGTATATAACCTTGAAGAGTGACTATATAGAATCTACAATATTCTACCCAATTTTAGGATACCGTAATGCTGTAAATCATGATGTATTGTATCCGGAAGTTATTGGCGACTATTGGTCTAGTATCTCTTATAATACAGGTAATGGTTATTACTTGCGTATTCATAATGATCCTATTACTGTAGGTGGTAACCAAACCGTGGAGGTGGCTCTTCCTATTCGCTGTGTACCGCAAGTTGTGCCAGGTACTGGTCCCGCAGGCATTGTTCCTGCATTCGATGGAGTAATTGCTATTGGCAGTAATGGTAGACTTACGGTAACTGCTGAAACTGATGAGGATGATAACGCTCGTACGGTTTACTTTAAGTTTGGTGGAATAATAGGGTTCGGACCAATAAAAAAATGGATAAACGAATGGAATCCAGAAGTTAGTTTGGCAGTAGTAACATTTAATCCTACCGGCAAAGATTATAGTGGTGCAAAGTGGGAAGATTTTCCTATAGCAGGTGCAAATGACATTGATGAAAGCTATCATACGCATGGTAATATATTGTTGGGAAAAGGAGATCCTTGTAGATTGGTTGGATTATCAGAAGAGGAAGTGCTTACTGGTGCTAGAATAGATAATGGCGAGTGGAGAATGCCAACTCGTAGTGAGTGTGAGGCAGGAGTGATTGATGACGAAAAGGTTGAAATGTATAAGAATACAGAGTATTATATGAAAACTGTAAAAATGACAATCAATGACAAAAATGTTGCGTATCATTATCCATTACTGGGTCGAATATGGTCGTTAAGTGCACCACAAGATCTGCATGTGAATGGCAATTATTGGTCAGGTTCTCGAAATGGTAACGAGAATTCTTATAGGTTTTTGTTTGAACGTAAGGGTGATTCGATTACATCACAGTATGTATCATGTGGGCAGGTAGCCGGATTTACTATTCGTTGTGTGCCACAGGTGAAAAAATAAAAGAAAAAGCTATATAACGATAACACTTAAAAACCGCCAAGCACCCAGTTGCTTGGCGGTTTTTTTACAATTCTACACCAACCTACTATTATTTTATTTATTTTCGCTTTATAAATCAATCACAATCAAATCACAGTATATGAAATATCAATCTTTAGCAGCGTGCGCTATTGGTGTATGCCTCTTAGCTAGCTGCAACACAAAGCCTACTCAAACTGCAGAGGTGCAAGAAACTGCTACTGCTCTTCAACCACTTGTGCTACCCACTATTCCCGATATACTTACTACTCAAGAGGCGCAAGATGAATATCTGGCAACTCACTATTGGGATAAGTTCAACTTTGCGGACACAGCTTATATAGGCAATGTAGATATTACCGAGCAAGCGTTGGCCGATTTTACTGGGGTGCTACATCGCATTAATCCCACTACAGCTGCTGAGGCTATTACCAATATGATGGCTGCGGCACATATCGACTCATTGATGTTCGACTATTTTATCAACCTCACCGATAAGTACTACTATAACCCCAACTCGCCACTGCGCAATGATGAATACTACATGCCTGTACTCAACTACTTGGTAGCTGTTACCCCAGATGCGGATGCGCAACGATATAGATACATGGATCGCTTGCAGATGGCGATGAAAAACCGCCCCGGCGAGCAGGCTACAAATGTAGAATGGGTGACAGCCGATGGACAAAAGATGAGCCTGAAGGATGTGAAGGCGCACTTTACGCTATTGTTCTTCAATGAGCCCGATTGCCATGATTGTGCCCGTGTGAAGGAATACATGAATCAATCGCAACTCTTTTCTTTTTTGTTGAGCAATAAAACGGAGGATGGGGGAGTGCCCTTGCAAGTGGTAGGTATCTATGCTGGCGAAGATGAAGAGTTGTGGCGAGAAGGAGTTTATCCATCTTTTATGATAAATGGATATGACAAGTCGCAAAAGATTAGTATGCAGCGGTTGTACGACTTGAAGGCTTATCCTACTCTCTACTTGCTAGACGACCAAAAGCGCGTGGTGCTTAAAGATGTAACGGTAGAGCAAGTAGAGAAGTGGCTATACAGTCAGCTTGATAACAGAGAGCAATAGATCTATTTTTGCAATCAACAAACTAGAAGATAATTATGAAAATAGATAGCAGTTATATTACACTCAATCGTTTAACGCTTTATGCTTATCACGGGATGATGACTCAGGAACAAGTGGTGGGCAATGAGTTTTACATTGATTTGCGCTTAAAAGTAAACATGGAACACTCTGCCCTTACCGATGAGCTGATAGATACGGTGAGCTATGCAGATGTGTTTCAGTCTGTAAAGAGTGAAATGGATATACCCTCAAAGTTGCTTGAACACGCCGCAGCTAGAGTAGCTAAAAGATTGCTTGATGAATATAAGCAGATTGAAATAGTTGAGCTAAAACTGTGGAAGCGTAATCCGCCTATGGGAGCAGATGTGCAGAGTGCAGGAGTGGAAATGACTTGTAGCAGATAGTTCTAAATTGTTAGTGCGCCCTATTCACCGAGATGAGTAGGGCGCACTGGCATTTAGCGAGAGTAATAAAAGGAATATACTTTGCAGGTATAGTTAACTTAGAAGTTTAAATTAAAACCACCCATCACATTTGCTTTGGGCATAGGGAAACCAAGATTGATTTCATATTTCTGATTTAATAAATTCTCGCCTCTTGCAAATACTTCTAACCATTGGCAAACTTTGTAACTTCCACGCAAGCTCCATAACACATAGTTCTCAGTGGTTTGAGGATCTATCGATGTGTATAACCCATGAATGTATTGCACGCCTGTTGAGGCTGTCCATCGTCCTTTCATAAAGTCTACTCCGGCAAACAGCTTGTGCTGTGGTGCAGCTACAATTTTATGCTCCATGTGTAGCCAGCTGTAGTTGGCCGATGCACTCCACATGTTTGAGATTCGATAAGACACTGATGCTTCGGCACCCCAGTTCTCTATCTTACCTGTATTTATATTCTTAGGTCTGCCATCTACCGGCACGGTTTGAATCATGTTCTTGCCTTTGATGTAAAAGGCATTAACGCTATACGATAGTCTGTTTTGTAGCAATCGTTGCGACCAAGATACTTCATAGTTCCACAAGCTCTCAGGTTTCAAATCGGGGTTTTGCGGAGGAAACATATACATCTCTCTGATAGTAGGGTTACGGAATCCACGACTAGCTATTAGTTTCACCTCACCTGTGCGACTGGGATAAAAAGAAGCACCAAATTGTGGAATGATATGATTGCCCGTTACCGAATGATGATCAAAACGAACACCGGCATCCAGTGTTACCACCTGCCCAATGTTTTGTCGGTAATCAAGATATCCGGCCACGTTATATTCAGTCTCGTTGGCAATATCTGTTTTATTACCAGCAAAGAATTTATTCCATGCTTTGCCACCAAACTGTTGGAAATCGAAACCCGCTGTCCATCGGCTGCCTTGCCAGAAAGTTGCACTCTGATACCAGGTGATGCCAAGCATCTTGTCTTTGGAGTTAAATAGATAATCTCGTGGATCACCTCCTTCATAATAACCATCATTGATTTTATGTCTGCCCCAATTGTAGAAAAATTTGAAAGCCCCTGATGTGTTGTTGTAATTGTTCTCGAGCGAGAATGATGTCATGCCACGAGTAATGTGCGAGTCATTGTCGTATATCGGTCTGCTCACCGTGCCTGGATTAGAGGCATTGAAGTGGGTGATATTGACATCGGCAAAGGCATTCCAGTTGCTAGAGAACTCGTAGCCTACCTTAGCATAACCGCCATATTGCTCAAAGTCCATATTGGCTCGCTGTCCGTCCGTGCGATTGTACGAACCGGTGACCATGGCCGAAAACCCCTTGTTGCGAAAGCGAGCGTTGGCTTCGGTAGTCAGTGTGTTGTATGAACCGTAACTTACACGTGCCCCTCCTTTAAACTCGTCATGCTTCAGTTGGTTGGTCAAGATGTTGATAACTCCACCCATCGCATTAGAACCATAGAGCACAGAAGCAGGGCCACGCACTACTTCTACCTTTTCGGCCAGTAGCGATTGGTAAGCATCGGCAATGCTGTGTCCCATCAACCCCATGTATTGTGGATGTCCATCTATCAGTATCAGCATCCCCGTAGTGGGACTACCACCAACACCACGCATCATGAAACCACCAGAACCACCCGTTGAAACTCCATAGCCCATAATGCCACGAGCGGTAGTAAACAATCCCGGTACTTGCTCCGTGAGTACGGGTAGCAGCGACTGCTCGTAGCGTTTCGTTATCTGCTCGGAGTTTACTACCGAAACCGTCATGGGCAAATGACGAAGGTCTACTTCATTGCGAGTACCGGTTATCACCACTTCGGTGATGCTCAATGTGTCTTGCTCTATATTTTGTGTCCACGCAGCATTTGCTCCGAATAGAAATAAGAAAATGGCAATTATTGCTGCTTTGAGTTTACTCATCTTGATTTTGTAATTATATATTAAGTAAAGCTAGATTATTTGTTAATACCAATCTGCTCTTTTATCCATTTTTCAACATGCGGCTTGGCTCTATCTACAGAGCTGCCATTGGCCAAGAATCCTTTTTTGCTAGTGTATTTTGAGGTATGTTTAGCAAAGTCCTTGAAACACTGCTGCTCGCCACCACCACCGTGTGTGCAAAAGGGAAGAAGTGTTTTGCCGGCAAAGTCATAGCTCTCCATAAAAGTAAGGATGGCCATTGGCATAGTGCCCCACCAGTTGGGATAGCCAATATACACTACATCATACTCATTCATATTAGCTACTTTATTTTTAACAGCAGGTCGTGCGTTTTGTTCTTTCTCTTTCTTCGCATCCTCTACACACTTGTTGTAGTTGGTAGAGTAGGGAG
>CAMTOV010000127.1 GCA_947074235.1 uncultured Bacteroides sp.
GATTGTATGCAGGAAACAGAACAAATTAGTGTATACGGTGCGCGTGTGCACAATTTAAAGAATATTGATGTTGAAATTCCAAGAAATAGCCTCACTGTTATCACCGGATTGAGTGGTAGCGGTAAGTCTTCGTTGGCTTTCGATACCATTTTTGCCGAAGGTCAACGTCGCTATATCGAGACCTTCTCGGCCTATGCTCGCAACTTCTTGGGCAACCTTGAACGACCCGATGTGGATAAAATCACGGGGTTGAGCCCGGTTATCTCTATCGAGCAGAAAACTACCAACAAAAACCCTCGCTCTACGGTAGGAACTACCACCGAGATTTACGATTATCTTCGTTTGCTATATGCACGCGCAGGTATTGCCTACTCATACGAGTCGGGCGAGGCGATGATAAAATATACCGAAGAGCAAGTATTAGATCTTATCCTTAAAGACTATGAGGGTAAGAAAATATACATGCTGGCGCCATTGGTGCGTACTAGAAAAGGGCATTACAAAGAGCTCTTTGAGCAAATACACAAAAAGGGCTACCTATATGTGCGTGTAGATGGCGAAGTGCGCGAGATAACGCATGGCATGAAGCTAGACCGCTACAAAAATCACGATATAGAGGTGGTAATTGATAAAATGGTGGTGAGCAGCACAGATGATAAACGCTTGAAGCAGAGTGTGGCTACGGCCATGCGTCAAGGCGATGGCTTGCTGATGATACTAGATGCTAATGCAGAAAACGTGCACCACTATAGCAAACGATTGATGGACCCTGTGAGTGGTTTGTCTTATCGCGAACCTGCTCCACACAACTTCTCGTTCAACTCGCCACAAGGGGCCTGTCCGCGATGCAAGGGGCTTGGAGTTATCAATCAAATTGATGTAGATAAGGTGATCCCCGATCGTGCTTTGTCGATAGCTGAAGGCGGAATAGCGCCATTAGGCAAATCAAAACAGTCGATGATTTTTTGGCAAATAACGGCCTTGCTAGAGCGCTATGACGCTACACTGAAAACGCCGATAAAGGACTTGCCGGAGGATGCTATTGAAGATATACTCTATGGTGCCGACGAGCGCATCAAGATAAAGAGCTCGGTGGTGGGCACTTCTTCCGATTACTTTGTAACGTTTGAAGGGGTGGTGAAATACATCCAGATGCTGCAAGAGAAAGATGCATCGGCCACCGCACAAAAGTGGGCCGACCAATTTGCCAAGACTGCTACTTGTCCGGAGTGTAACGGGGCCAAACTAAATAAAGAGGCGCTTAGTTTTCGCATTCATGATAAAAATATCAGCGAGTTGGCACACATGGATATTAGCGAACTATACGAATGGATAGCGCTGGTAGGGCCACATCTCACAGATAAACAGCAGAAAATTGCTACCGAAATATTAAAAGAAATCCGCACTCGACTCAAATTTTTGCTCGATGTGGGGTTAGATTATTTATGCCTCGATCGTAGTTCGGCTACGCTGTCGGGTGGAGAGAGTCAACGCATTCGCTTGGCTACACAAATCGGTTCGCAATTGGTCAACGTACTCTACATACTCGATGAGCCTAGTATCGGACTTCATCAGCGCGACAATGTACGTTTGATAAAATCATTGAAAGATCTTCGCGATTTGGGCAACACGGTGATAGTGGTAGAGCACGATAAAGACATGATGCTAGCTGCCGATTATATCATTGATATGGGGCCAATGGCTGGTCGCAAGGGTGGAGAAGTGGTGTTTGCCGGCACTCCCAAAGAGATGTTGCAAACAAATACGCTGACTTCGCAATATCTTAATGGTAAACTGAAACTTGATATCCCCAATCCGCGACGCACAGGCAATGGTCACTCTCTTTGGCTGCGTGGTGCGCGAGGCAATAACTTGAAGAACGTAGATGTGGAGTTCCCACTTGGCGAACTAATCTGCGTAACGGGTGTGTCGGGTAGTGGTAAGTCTACGCTGATTAACGAAACTCTACAACCTATCCTGTCGCAAAAATTCTATCGCTCCTTGCAAGATCCCTTGCCATACGATAGCATCGAGGGGCTGGAATATATAGATAAAGTGGTGAATGTAGATCAATCGCCGCTGGGACGCACGCCTCGTTCCAATCCTGCCACCTATACAGGTGTGTTTTCTGATATCCGCAGCCTGTTTGTGGGGCTGCCCGAAGCCAAAATTCGTGGTTATAAGCCCGGTCGCTTCTCGTTCAACGTGTCGGGTGGTCGCTGTGAGGCATGCTCGGGCAATGGTTACAAAACCATTGAGATGAACTTCCTGCCCGATGTGTATGTGCCTTGCGAAATTTGCCACGGCAAACGCTATAATCGCGAAACATTAGAGGTGCGTTTCAAAGGAAAATCGATAGCCGATGTGCTCGATATGACCATCAATCGTGCGGTTGAGTTCTTCGAAAATGTGCCTCAAATTCTCAATAAGATAAAAGTATTACAGGATGTTGGGCTAGGATATATCAAACTAGGACAATCGTCTACTACACTATCGGGTGGTGAGAGCCAACGTGTGAAGCTGGCTACCGAACTAGCTAAACGTGACACCGGAAAGACGCTTTATATTCTTGATGAGCCTACAACCGGGCTTCACTTTGAGGATATCCGTGTGTTGATGGGCGTTATCAATCGTTTGGTAGACAAAGGCAACACGGTGATTATCATTGAGCACAACCTAGACGTGATAAAAATGGCCGACTATGTGATAGATATGGGCCCTCTTGGTGGTAAAGGTGGTGGACAGTTGCTAAGCCATGGCACGCCCGAAGAGGTAGCCAAGAGCAATAAAGGTTTCACTCCAAAGTTCCTTCGCGAAGAGCTGGAAATGCAATAAAGAGAGGTAGACTATGAAAATCAACAAAACCAATGTGGCGCGCTTGCTCGATAAAGCTAAGATTGCTTACGAATTGATACCCTACGAGGTAGACGAGAGCGATTTGAGTGCAACCCATGTGGCCGATATGCTAGGCGAAAACGTAGATCAAGTGTTTAAAACCTTGGTGCTGTGTGGCGACAAAACGAAGTATTTTGTTTGCATCATCCCCGGCGATAAAGAGATAGACTTGAAGTTGGCAGCCAAGGTGTCGG
Source organism: uncultured Bacteroides sp. (assembly GCA_947074235.1). Lineage (GTDB taxonomy): Bacteria > Bacteroidota > Bacteroidia > Bacteroidales > Bacteroidaceae > Bacteroides. The sequence continues at coordinate 3,090 of CAMTOV010000127.1, forward strand.
GCAATAAGAAATGCGACCTGATACCGATGAAAGAGTTGCTGCCACTTACAGGTTATATCCGCGGAGCTTGTTCGCCCATCGGTATGAAGAAGCACTTTCCTACCTACATACACCAAACGTGCCTCGATTTTCAGCATATCTATGTCAGTGCAGGCCAACGGGGGCTTCAAATCAAGCTTTCTCCCCACGATTTAATTCGTGAGGCTCGAGCCGATTTATGCCTTTTAATTGCATGATTATGCAAAATTTATTATATTTTTGCGCAACTATCAAAATTTGATACGATATTTATTTTAAAAACTATTTATTCACTTAATTACAAAATCATTTATGTTCAGTAAACACCCTAAGGGACTTATTGCTGCAGCCTTAGCTAATCTTGGAGAGCGTTTCGGTTTCTATACGATGATGGCTATCCTCGTATTGTTCTTGCAGGCTAAATTTGGATTGAATGGTAAAGACGCAGGTCTTATCTATTCAACTTTCTATTTTTCAATCTACATATTAGCACTAGTTGGTGGTATCATTGCCGATAAAACACGCAACTATAAAGGTACTATTATGACAGGTATCATCTTGATGGCTGTTGGGTATTTGATACTTGCTATACCTACCGAAACACCTGTAGTAGAAAAAACATTGATGCTTGCGCTGACATGCTTTGGTCTTTTGGTGATTGCTTTTGGTAATGGTTTATTCAAAGGAAACTTGCAAGCGTTGGTGGGTCAGATGTACGACAATCCTCAGTACTCATCTATGCGCGACTCTGGTTTCTCTTTATTCTATATGTTCATCAACGTAGGTGCTATCTTTGCTCCTTTTGCTGCTATCGGTATCCGTAGCTGGTGGTTGGGCACATTTGGTTATAACTACGATGCCGATCTTCCTGCATTGTGTCATGGCCAGTTGGGTGGCACGCTTTCGGATGTGGCTAGAGATAACTTCCACACATTGGCTGATAAGGCTTCTTCGGCTCCTATCACAGACTATACAGCATTTGCTGGCGATTACTTGAACGTGTTTACTACTGGTTTCCACTATGCATTTGGTATTGCTATCATTGCAATGCTTATCTCTTTGATTATCTATGTGGTAAACAAACGCAATTTCCCAGATCCAAGTCAGAAAGCAAAAGCTGCAGCTGGTGAAATTACTGAAATGAGTGCACAAGAAGTACGTCAACGCATCCTTGCATTGTTCGCAGTGTTTGGTGTGGTTATCTTCTTCTGGTTCTCATTCCACCAAAATGGTTTAACGCTTACATTCTTTGCAAAAGAATATACAGACTTGAATATGTTTGGAATGCCTATCACGGCTGAGATTTTTCAATCTATGAACCCATTCTTTGTGGTGGCACTTACTCCACTTATCATGGCTATCTTTGCATGGCAACGTCGTCGTGGTGCTGAACCTTCAACTCCTAAGAAGATTGCTATCGGTATGGGTATTGCAGCTCTTGGTTTTGTGGTGATGGCAGTAGGTTCTTACTTCTCGCACCTTCCTTTGCATAGCGAAATCATCGAAGCAGGTACATCGCCAATCAAGGTAACTCCATGGTTGCTTGCCATTACTTACTTCATCTTGACTGTAGCCGAGTTGTATATCTCTCCACTAGGTATTTCATTTGTATCTAAAGTAGCTCCTCCAAAATACCAAGGTATTATGCAAGGAGGATGGCTTGGTGCAACTGCTATCGGTAACCAATTGTTGTTTATCGGTGCGGTGCTTTACGAAGCAATTCCAATCTGGTTGACATGGTCAATCTTCGTTATAGCTTGTTCTATCTCAATGATTACCATGCTTGTAATGCTTAAATGGCTAGAACGCGTAGCGAAATAATAAGCCGTTCACAATACAATAAATACGCAAAAAGCGGAATGCCTCAATATAGAGTGCATTCCGCTTTTCCTTTATAAATACTTATGTATAGAGAGAAAAAAATAATCAGTTCATAAGGGGGATAAGAGGGAAGCGCGACCACGTTTCATACTTGCTGCCTTGCTTGCTTAGTGTCTCTTTCCACATGCTTTCAGCATCAGATGTGAATAGATAGCTAGACTCTTCCTTGCCAATAATCCAGGTGTTCTCTTCAATCTCTTGTGTCAGTTGCGACTCTTCCCAACCCGAATAGCCTATAAAGAAACGAATCTTCGACTGTATGTCCTTTTCTTGAAATACGCGCTTCTTGATAGCTGCAAAGTCGCCATTCAAGAATAGATCTTTAGAAACCTTCAGTGCGCCCGGTATATCTTCGAACTTATGCAGATAGAATAAAGTATCTATGCCAATAGGGCCGCCTTTATACAAAGGAATATCCTCAAGATACTTGAACTCATTGATTACCTCATTGATGAAGACAGGAAGTTGCTTGTTCATTACCAAACCCATGCTGCCCTCGGATGTGTGGTCTACCAACAAGATAACCGAACGACCAAACATATCATCGCACAAGAAAGGTTCTGAAATTAAAACCTTGCCTCTAGATGGTTGAATATCATTCGATTGAATCTTGAATATGTTCTTATCCATTTCGTTCATATTCGATAAATATAGAAACTCTTTGGATAAAAACAAATTTTTAAGTACTTTTTTTTCCTAAATGGCCAATTATTTAAGATTTGGGATGATTGGCTGCAAATAGTCTCATTCGCTCGTCAAGTTGCTCATACTGATGGTCATAGATAAACGAAGTACAAGCGCGAAGTCCTTGCTGATGGCTGCCGGTGGTGACTAGCGATATGGCGCTTACCCCATAATACATCAACTCTTTGGCTAGTTCGCCGCTGGTCATACCCGGATAACCTATGGTGAAATAGAAACCATCTGCCACATCTTCATCCAGGTCTTTATCATACACCAAGTGGAAACCATGACGAAGGAATATTTCTTTCAGCTTGCGAGCGCGTTCGCCATACACCTTTACCTCATCAAGGAAGTTGTATTGCCCATCGTTGGCTGCCTTTAGCATAGCGGCCATAGCAAACTGTGCCGAGTGGCTTGTGCCCGACGATAAAGCGTAGAGCACGCGGTGGATAAAGACAGTGCCAAATGTGCCGCCGCCATAGCGTTCGGCAAAGCCGGGATAAGCCCTATGATACAGTTTATCAGAAATACAGCTCACACCAATGCGTTGCCCCGCATAGCTGAAGGCCTTAGAACCGGAAATGAGTAGAATATAATTGTCGGTATAGCGAGCCACGGTAGGTTGGTAGGGCGCTTCAAACGGAGTGCTGAGGTTTTTGCGGAAGTCCATTGCAAAGTAAGCCAAGTCTTCGAGCACTATCACATCATATTGAGTAGCTAGCGTACCAATGATTTTCAGTTCCTCATCATTCAAGCAAATCCAGCTGGGGTTGTTGGGGTTGGAGTATACAATGGCCGATATATTGCCTTTGGCCAAGTAGCTTTCCAATTTATCTTTCAGCTTGTCGCCTCGATAGTCATACACATCAAATGTTTCGTATTTCACACCCATCACCACCAATTGTTGCTTTTGCACCGGAAATCCCGGGTCGATAAACAAGATTGTATCTTTTGCTTTATCGCATTGGCTACACGTTAAGAACGAAGCATAAGTGCCCTGCATAGAGCCCGTAACAGGTACACACCCCTCAGCGTTCAAGTCGGTATTCATAAAAGCCTTGATAAAGCGCGAAGCCTCACTTTTCAGTTCGGGCAATCCGTTGATATCGGGATAGAGGCTGGCAATGCCATTTTGCAAAGCTTCCACTTCGGCCTTTACACCTACAGCCGATGCTGGTAAACCCGGCACACCCATTTCCATTTTGATAAACTCAATGCCCGACATCTGTTCAGCTTTAGCAGCAATGGCCTTTACTTCGCGGATGGTAGCTTTGGCAAAATCGGTTATTTGAAATTCGTTAATAGTTTCGTCAATCAGACTCTTGTTGATAGGAGTATTTTTCATAATGCGTATTTTTTTCGTAATGATTTGCTCGCAAAGATAGAAGAAATAGTGTTTCGAAATGCTTTTTTAAGGGAGTTTCAAAAGGAAAGATAATATTTTTTGCTGCACCTATTGTGTAATTCAATTATATCATCTATATTTGCATCCGCAATCAGGGGATTGCCCTTTACTACATAACATAATGGTGCGTTAGTTCAGTTGGTTAGAATACATGCCTGTCACGCATGGGGTCACG
>CAMTOV010000128.1 GCA_947074235.1 uncultured Bacteroides sp.
GACGTACTTGGTTCGGCTAAAGGCTGGGCAGGCGGTTTCTTATTCAACCCTAAGGCAAAAGAGACACTTGATAAATTCTATGCTCGTCAAGATACACTTTCATTAGGTATCTGCAACGGATGTCAGTTGATGATGGAACTTGGACTTATCAACCCAGAGCACGAGAAGAAAGGCAAAATGCTTCACAACAACTCACACAAATTTGAATCTACATTCGTTGGTGTAACTATCCCAACAAATCGCAGTGTCATGTTTGGCTCGTTGAGTGGTAGCAAATTAGGTATTTGGGTAGCACACGGAGAAGGTAAATTCTCTCTTCCATACAAAGAAGATAAATACAACGTGGTAGCTAAATATTCATACGATGAATATCCTGCTAACCCTAATGGCTCAGACTATTCAGTAGCAGCTTTAGCAAGCGAAGATGGTCGCCACTTGGCAATGATGCCTCACTTAGAGAGAGCTATCTTCCCATGGCAAAATGCATACTATCCAGCAGATCGCAAGAACAGTGATCAAATCACTCCATGGATGGAAGCATTTGTAAACGCTCGCCAATGGATTGAAGAAAAAACTAAAGCATAAAAGCATAGTTTTTATCAAAAACTTTCAAAAGGTTCAAGCTATTTTAAATGGCTTGAACCTTTTTTTATATCTAAATCACACGAACACTGAACATTTTGTATGTAAAATCTTCTTCATTTTAGCAACATCCTATTTAGCATACTTTAATTTTTCAATATTTTTTTGAATATATATGAAATAATATTTGTAATTTTGTGACATCTGTTTTTTTAAATTAAACACATAAAAGGCTTGAAAATTCTATTTAAAATGAGATATTATATTCTATTATTCTTCATTTTAGTATCTTTTTCCCTATCAGCACAGATTTATAAATATATAGGTCCGGAAGAAGGTTTGAGTAATAGACGCGTATATCAGGTTCAAAAAGACCAGAAAGGCTTTATGTGGTTTCTTACACGTCAAGGAATTGATCGATACGACGGAAAGAAGTTTAAATATTACAAGCTACAAGATGGATTTGATGAAATAAATCCAATTTATTCGCAAAACTGGCTTCGCACAGATAATGCAGGTTTTATATATGCAATTGGCAAAGAAGGTCGAATTTTCAAATATGACTATACGCATGATATATTCAAGTTAATGTATCGCATGCCTACCATCATCGAAAACAATAAGCCTTCAACTGTTAGCTATCCATTTGTCAATGATGATAATACTATATGGTTGTTTACCAATAACTACATATTTATTTGGGATATTAATGCAAAGCAGTCTAATATAGTAATCAATAATGTAAATTCTCCCATTACTTCAATAAGCCCACTCAACAACAAACATTTTTATGTTGGTACAGAGCATGGTGTATTTCTAGCAGAGGTGCGCAATGATACTTTACAGCCTATTAATCATTGCAATCTTTTAATAGAAGGACAAAACGCTACAGTCAGTTCTCTTTATTTCGACAAAAACACCCAAAAGCTAATTGTAGGCACACCAGGTCATGGTGTACATATAGTCAAATCTTTAGATGAATTGAGTAATATCAACGAATTATATCTAGATGGAATTTCTGTCAACACTTTGGTGCCATACAAGGATAATTTTTTGCTTATCACCACAGATGGTAATGGAATATTCAAGCTAGACTTAACGACTGACAAAGTAGAGCAGTTCATCACAGCCAATTACGAAGTTGAAAATGGAATGAACGGAAATACCATCAAAGATATACATATTGATGAAGATGAGAGAATATGGATGGTAAATTTTCCTATTGGTGTAACCATTCGTGAGCTTGGATATTCAACCTATACTTGGATTAAGCATTCTATAGGCAATCCACAATCTATTGTAAACAACAAAGTAAATGCTATTCTTAAAGACTCTGATAACGATATCTGGTTTGCAACTAGCAATGGAATAAGTCTTTATAAAGTAAAGGAAGGAAAGTGGCATTCATTTTTCAGTTCTTACGACAATCACAAAAACACCTGCAAACAGTTCTTAAGCATATGCGAAAAAGAACCTGGTGTGATATGGGCTACCGGTTATGACTCTGATATTTATAACATAGACAAAAAGAGCCTATCAACCAAAATCATTTCTATGTCGGGCATTATTGAAATGAATGCAAAACCCGATAGTTATATCCGAACGATATATAAAGACTCTAAAGGAGATATATGGTTGGGTGGTCATAACAATTTCAAAAAGATTGACCTTAAGAAAAAAGAAGTCTCTTTTTACGACGTATCCAAAGCTATATGTATTTTAGAGAAAGACCCTGATCACCTATGGGTGGGTACAATGGAAGGACTTTGTATTCTAAATAAGAACAATAAAGAGATCGAACATATTGTCCTGCCAATTGAGTCTAACTACATATATTCACTCCATCAAGATAGCCAAGGCCAACTTTATATTGGCACTAGCGGTTCAGGACTACTTATTTACAATCCAGTAAGCAAACAATTCACTCATTATTATACCAATAATAGTTCACTTATCTCAGATAATATTTCAACAATTTTGTCTGATGATGAAGGTAAGTATATTGTTATTGGTACCGAACAAGGCATCTCACGATTTTATCCAAGCGACAAACGCTTTCGCAACTGGACAAAAGACCAAGGATTGCAGTCTATTTACTACAATTCTAGTTCGGGTATATATTATGGTGACGATTACTATATCTTTGGCACAATTGATGGAGCTATCTTCTTTAAACTGAATAACGAAAATCCTAAATATTATAGAAATAAAATGATATTATCAGATTTTCGTATATTCTATGAAACAGTATATCCAGGCGAAAAGGACTCTCCATTGACAAACAATATTGATGATACAAAATCAATCGTTTTAGATCACAATCAGAATATATTCTCCATGGAAATTTCCTCTATTAATTACGCCTACCCATCGGATGTATTATATACTTGGAAATTGGAAGGATTTTATAATAAATGGCGAAAATTGAGTAGAGATAATGTTATAAGATATACCAATTTAAATCCAGGCAAATACAAACTCCATATACGTGCTGTATCTAGTGAAAATCAACAAGTAGTACTTGAAGAACGATCTCTTGATATTTATATTAAAAAACCTATTTGGCGTTCGTTGTGGGCTTATCTTATTTATACTGCATTTTTGTTTTTTATCATAATGATAGCCGTTAGGTATTTCTATTTGCGCAGACAGAAAGTTATTTCTAACGAAAAGATACAATTCTTTATCAATTCGGCTCATGATATTCGTACCCCGCTTACATTAATAAAAGCTCCATTGGAAGAGATACGCGAGAAGGAACTGTTATCACAAAATGGAATGTCAAATATGAACATTGCATTGCGTAATGTTAATTCACTATTGCGCTTAACTACCAATTTAATAAACTTCGAGAAAACCGATATGTACTCTTCTGACTTGTATATATCAGAGCATGAATTGAATAGTTACTTAACAGATATTTATCAGACTTTCCGTTCGTATGCCAATGTCAAGAATATCAACTTTACTTATACAAGCAACTTTAAGTTTTTGAATGTATGGTTTGATAAAGACAAAATGGACTCCATTCTAAAGAATGTTATTTCTAATGCTTTGAAATATACTCCCGATAATGGCGAGGTTAATATTGATGTTAATGAGAGTAATGATAATTGGTCGGTAGAGGTAAAGGATACTGGTATAGGTATTCCATCTAGCGAACAAAAGAAGCTATTCAAGATGCACTTTAGAGGTTCTAACGCTGTCAACTCCAAAGTAACCGGCAGCGGCATCGGTTTAATTCTAGTTTACAAACTCATTAAACTTCATGGCGGCAAAGTTCAATTCAACAGTGTAGAGAATAAAGGTACAACAATAAAAATAACCATACCTAAAAAATCGAGCAAGCTAAGCAAAGCGCATATTGCAAGTAAGAATAAAAACAGCAACTTCGTTGAAGATGTAGAAATATACGATGCACCAACAGGCGGTTATCAAGAGATAAAACAAACTATGGTTCATGACAATCAGCGATTATTGATTGTTGAGGATAATGACGAACTGCGCAATTATCTCAAGACTACCCTTTCTGAACTATACATTGTTCAAACCTGCGAAAACGGAAAAGATGCTCTTACTATTATTAAAGAATACAGGCCAAATCTTATTATCTCGGATATTATGATGCCAATAATGAGGGGTGACGAACTTTGCAAAATAGTAAAAAGCAATATCGAAACATCACACATTCCAGTTATCTTATTAACAGCCCTCAATGATGAAAAGAGTATTCTAGAAGGAATCACTATTGGTGCCGACGAATATATAGGCAAGCCATTTAATATTGGTATATTAAAAGCTACCATCACCAATATATTAACAAATAGAGCTTTACTACAGAAGAAATATGCCAATTTGGATATACAAGATAAAGATTCGAATGTGAATCTTGAAAATGATATCGATTGGAAATTTATTGCAGCTGTAAAGAAGAGCGTTGAAGATAATATGGACAACCAAGCGTTTAATGTTGACATTCTTTGCAACCTTCTTAATATGAGTAGAACCAGCTTCTACAATAAGATTAAAGCACTCACCAATCAAGCTCCTGCCGACTATGTGCGCTTGATAAGATTGAACAAGTCGGCTTCGCTACTCAAAGAGGGTAAGTACTCTATTGTTGAAGTGGCCGAGATGACTGGATTTAATGACGCCAAATACTTCCGCGAAGTATTTAAGAAACACTTCAAGGTGAGCCCAAGCAAATATGCAAAAGGCGAGACTGGCGAGGAAAAGAATAAAGAGAACAACGAATTATAATGAATATATACTTACAGTCTTTCGGAATATTCTTTAAGATTGGACTTTTTACCATCGGCGGAGGCTATGCAATGGTACCAATTATTGAGAATGAAATAGTAACCAAACGAAAATGGATTAGCCAAGACGACTTTATGGACTTATTGGCTATATCTCAATCTGCGCCCGGCATACTTGCTGTTAATATATCCATCTTTATAGGCTACAAACTGCGTGGCATTAGAGGAAGTATTGTTACGGCACTTGGCACCATTCTCCCCTCGTTTCTTATTATCCTTGCTATTGCTTTATTCTTTAGCAATTACAAAGACAACGAATATGTTGAGCGTATCTTTAAGGGAATTCGCCCGGCAGTAGTGGCACTGATAGCAGCTCCTACATTCACCATGGCCAAGTCGGTCAAGATTAATCGCTATACCATATGGATACCCATCGGATCGGCCTTACTGATTTGGATGCTCGGTTTCTCTCCTATTTGGATTATATTGATGGCCGGCATTGGCGGCTTTATTTGGGGCAAGTGGGGACAAGGATTTTACAACAGACTAAAGAAGTGACATTTTACCTATGATATACTTACAATTATTCTATACGTTTTTTAAAATCGGACTCTTCGGTTTTGGTGGTGGATATGCCATGCTTTCAATGATACAAGGCGAGGTAGTGACACGCTATGAATGGCTCACTGCACAAGAGTTTACAGATATTGTAGCTATTAGCCAGATGACACCCGGTCCTATCGGAATCAATGCAGCAACTTATGTGGGATATACAGCATCCGGAAGTGTTATAGGCTCTTTTATAGCCACTTTTGCTGTTATATTTCCCTCTTTTATATTGATGCTTACCATCAGTAAATTCTTCTTGAAGTATCAAAAACATCCCGTAGTAGAAGCGATATTTAGCGGATTGCGACCAGCTGTGGTAGGTTTATTAGCATCGGCCGCTTTGGTGTTGATGACAAATGAAAACTTCGGTTCGCCCACCCAAGACACTTATCAATTCATTATGAGTGTGATTATCTTTATTGTGGCCTTTGTAGGCACACGCAAGTTTAAGGTCAATCCTATTCTGATGATTCTGGCATGCGGACTCGCGGGGTTCTTTCTATATATGTAGCGTTACTCTTTACTCTCTTTCTTCTTTTTCAAACGCCCACTCTTCCTTAATGCTTCTGTGATAATCCACTGAAGCTGCCCGTTTGTGCTACGAAACTCATCGGCTGCCCATTTCTCTATGGCATCCATTGTTTCGGCATCTACTCGCAGCACAAAGCTTTTGTTTGAAGACTCTTTCTTTGCCATAGTTTACTGTTCGAACTTACCGTTTATAAAATCGGCAATATCTGTTATGATATACTCTGGGATGGGGCTGTATGTATTATATTCCATAGGAGTTGATTTACCCGTTCCCTCTTGCAATAGGTGGTTTAGCTTCTGATAAGATTTGAATTTCACATTCTTATTGCGCAACAACCCCATACGCCAGTTACCAAAATCCTCCAACGTCACTTGATAGTCTCTTTCGCCTTGCAATATCAAGATAGGCAGTTTTAGTTTCTTGGCCGTTTCCACAGGGTTATAAGCCAACTCAAACTCACGATAGCTCTGAGGCAACGTGTTCATAATCTTTTCAGCCTCGTCCTTTGCATCTACCTTTTGTCCATTCAAAGAAGAAATATAAGTGATTTGTTCCACCAACACATCATTCATTTTGCGAGTTACCCCAGCTACCGAGATGATACCGGCTAGTTTATCCTTATCCCCCGCTTTCTGAGCAATGCGTGGCACAAGTGTTCCACCCAAACTAAGCCCTAGCACATAAACACGGTTTGCATCTATTCCCGATAGCGTCTTTGCCAACTCAGTTGCTGCAATCGCATCATCAACCACTTCTTCATCATAGGTAAACGAGTTTTTGTCTTCTATCGAAGCGCCTCCGTATACAAACGATCTTTTGTCATAACGCATCACAGCAATGCCTTGTTCGGCCAAGCCCCAAGCCAATTCTTGGAAAGGTTTAAGTGGACCGACTGTTTGATTACGATCGTGTGGACCTGACCCATGCACCAATATCACCACAGGCACATCGCCTTTTGCATCTTTTGGCATCGACAAAGTTCCGGGAAGCTGAAACTTCCCGGAACTTATTACGATATCTTTTTCAAACACCTTATCAGTGTTCATCTCTTTGCCTTGATAAGCAACCGGTGGCGCAGGCGCAGGTCTAAAATGTATCCCCGAGCACAAACCCTCTTCATTGAAAACAATGGTATATCGAAGCGTATAATGTTCAAATTTTAAATCGGAATAATAAACAGGAACACCACCGATATTACCCGTTTGCATTTCACCCTGCGATTCAAATTTTCCTACTTGCC
>CAMTOV010000129.1 GCA_947074235.1 uncultured Bacteroides sp.
CAATGAAAGATATGTGGTGGTATTTGGATACTCGTCGTTTCGGTACTTGTCCTCACTCAGGTTTCGGTTTAGGTTTCGAGCGTTTATTGCTATTCGTAACTGGTATGGCTAATATTCGCGACGTTATTCCTTTCCCTCGTACTCCACGCAACGCAGAGTTCTAAGAAATAGAATATACGCTATATGCAAAAAGCCCATTGGATGTTTTTCCAATGGGCTTTTCTTTTGGAGTAGTATGATTATTTATCGCTACACTTTTGTGATTAACAATTTATGCAATAGCAATTATCCTACTTCTAATGTTGTGTGTGTATGCATCTATATCGAGCGCTAGTTTGTTAATGACGCTTACCTTTCTGGTACGTCTATTCATGGCTTGTTAACTAGCAAAGAAAAAGTGGCTGCCTAAACAAGTTAGACAGCCACTTTTAATATTTATGAGAAGCTTCTCTATCTGTTTATTAGTTGAAGATATATCTTACACCTACTTGTAGTTTCCATGTTTCGCCGAAGTAGCGGTTGTAAGCATAAGTAGTTGTTGGTGCATTACCTTGCTTATCTTTCCACATAGAATACATAGGGCGGTTTGTGTTGCTATCAAGACCTTCATATTTCAAGATACGGCCATTATTAGCGTTTACGCTGTTTTTAGTAACACCCCAAGATGATTTAAGTAAGTTACCAACATTCATGATGTCTAAGCTTACTTGCAATGTATTTGTTGTTTTACCAGCTCTTACTGAGAAGTTTTGAGCAATACGGAAGTCGAAACGGTGTACCCATGGAGCACGACCAGCATAAGCTTCAGCATAATTACCTTTGTTGTTTCTTAGATATTTGTCTTGTTCAACAAAGTTCCAGAATGCAACACGGTCAGCTTCGTTAGTGAAGATGATTTCAGAGTCATCTTTAGGAATATACATCAAGTCGTTTTGGATACCGTCACCATTCATGTCATTAGTATAACAGAATGAAGTTCCGTTAGGAGAGTAACCTGTATAGAACAAACTTAATTGAGTACTTGCATAGTTGCTGTTGTATGGCAATTTGTAAGCAGCAGAAGCGATGATACGGTCTGGAGTTACATATTGTGAACGTTGCACATCTGCAAAGTTAGGACCATTGATTGTGTAAAGACCTTGCCATGCTGAGTTAGCGTTAGAACCTGGCATACCAGATACTTCTTTAGATTCAGTATGAGTATAAGCCAACATCAAAGGAAGATTTTTGATAGGTTCAGCATTCAAAGTGATGTTTGCTGTCCAACCGTAACCTTTTGAAGTGTTAGTTAACACGTCAGCAGAGCTTACGCCGCTGTAGATTTTATAATCGCTAGGGTAGATCAAACGGTTGTCTGGGCCTTCGAAGCGTTCCCAACCTTCAGATGATTTGATGTTCCAGTTTTCAAGTTTCACAGCGTTTACGTTTTTAGTGTACATAAACTCAGTAGTAACATTGAATGGGAAGCTAATAGGCAATGTATAGTCAACTGCGATTGATGATTTCCATACTTGTGGCATTTTGAAATCTCTATCGATACCCGCCATGCTACTTGGAGCTACACCTTGTTCTGGGTTGATAGTTGTAGGCAAGCCTAATAACTTAATCATATCATCAACGTTAGTCAAGAAGTTACCTTGGAACTTGCTTAAGTCTGAGTTGATGCTTGTAGCTACACCATTCGTATATCTTGTGTTGCGAGTGATTGAGTTTTGAACCATACCCGAGTTAGTTGGCATGTTAGTGAAGAATACCAATGGTAGACGACCTGTGAACAAGCCTGTACCCCCACGAAGTTTAAGTGAGTTGTCATCGAAGATGTCCCAAATGAAACCTACACGTGGTGAAACTTGCATCTTAGCACCTGGCCATTTGCCTGTATCGATATGCTTGCCATTAAAACAATATTCATAAATAGCGTTGTTACGCATTAGGTCTTTTTCGTCGAAGATTACTTCGTCAAAACGGATACCGTAGCTCAATTTGAAGTTAGAACGAATGTTCCACTCATCTTGAAGGTAGAAACCGATTTGGTTGAATTTAACTTCAGCAGCTGGTTTAGTGTTACCATTGTAACCGTAAGTCAAAGCAAATGCTTCTGGAGTAGCACCGTTGATAAAGTCGTCAACGCTTCTATAACGATAGTAACCTGTACCATTACGCATGTAAGCATTGTTAGCGAATTGACGTTCGTAGCTGAAACCTGCAGTGATTTTGTGGTCACCTGCATAGTAAGTGAAGTTATCTACGATGTTATAGATTTTATTGCGAACAGCATTGTTGTAAGTAAACAATTCATAACCCAAAGACATATATGGCTCTAAGTTTTGAACGATTTGACCATCGTTGTTTACAGAATATCCGTCCATGATATCGATGAATGGGAATGGCGAAGAGTTTGTGCCACGCTCATCTTTGATATCTGTGAAAGTGAATAGCAATTGGTTGAACATTTTGCTACCGAAACGGCTGTTGAAGTCTGCAGAAACAGAGTTCACGAAGTTGTCCATAGAGTAGCAAGCGTTAGCAAATGCCATAGAATATTGAGAGAAACGGTTCATACCGTTCAAACGATAACCTGTATCAGAAGAGTTTCCGTTTGCTTGGTTCCATGCTTGGTTCTTAGTGTAGTTGTAACGTACAGCAAGTTTGTGAGCATCTGTAATGTTCCAGTCGATACGACCTAAGATTTTCCAGTTAGTTTCGTCAGCTGGGAAATTGTTGTATGAACCTGTATCGTAACCATATTGGTTTCTTACGAAATCAGAAACACGTTGCATGTCAGCAGCAGTAGTTCTTGAGATGTAGTTGTCTGGGTTAGCAGGATTTTCAGGAGTAGCTGCTCTCCAGTTTACGATAGTAGTAGGAATAAGTGTGTACTCAACGTTAGCGAAGAAGAACAACTTGTTTTTGATGATTGGACCACCGAAAGTACCACCATAGATGTGTTTAGCATCTTTAGCGCGTACACCAAGGCTTTCACCATCAACTTTGTTACCACGCATGTTTTCGTTGAATTGGTATGTGTAAGCAGTTCCTTTGAACGAGTTAGTACCCGATTTTGTTACTGCGTTGATACCACCACCGATGAAGTTAGTTTGACGTACATCAAATGGAGCAATTACAACTTGTACCTCTTCGATAGCATCCATTGATACTGGGTTACCACCACCAGGAAGGTTAGAAGAAAGACCGAAGTTGTTGTTTAGATTAGCACCATCGATTGTGAAGTTAGTCGAACGACCGTCGCCACCTGCAAAACTCATGCCTGATGCATAAGGAGAAAGACGAGCGATGTCTGAGATGCTACGATTAACCGTTGGGATTTGGCTAATTTGTGAAGAGTTGATGTTTGTAGCTGCACCTGTCTTCTCTGTGCTGAACTTAGTTCTTGAAGCAGTCACTACTACTTCGCTCAAAGCTTCAGAAGCTTCTTCCATTTTAACGTTTAATGTGTAAACCTCACCTAGTTGAAGGTAGATGTCTTTGTACAATACTCTTTGGTATCCTACATAAGATACTTCAACATCGTAAGGACCACCTGTACGCATACCTTGGATGGTAAAACGACCGTCAATGTTTGTGATACTGCCATAACGAGAACCTGAAGGCTCGTGTATAGCTTGAACAGTTGCCCCAATAATAGGTTCACCGCTTGTGTCTGTAACAACTCCACTCATTGATGAGTTTGTTACCTGTGCATTCGTTGTTAATGTAATCATCGTCATGATTACACAAAAAATAAACTTTACTTTGTTTAACATAAAAAAGTGAAATCTAATTGTATAAATTGTTAATCGGCACAAAGATAATGATTATTAAAGTAATTAATGTTACAAATGTGTTACTGATTCGAATTATTTCTTTTACAATGTATATTTCTTTGTTGTTCTATTGCCCATCAATAGGGCATTTAGTTGCTTTTGATATCATTTTGTTAAATCTTTATTTTCTGAAAATTGTTGGTAATGAGGGCTTTTTTATGTCGTTGTGGCAATTGCTTTGTTTTGATAGTGAACCATGTGTTATAGAGTTGTCTATCGTTTACTGCGCTGAAACAACGGTTTCATCGCATTGGAACTGTTTTTTCGCCCCACTGAAACCATTGTTTCAATGCGGTGAAATAAAAGTTTCATTGTGCTAAAAATATTGAAACTATTAAATTTTTGATAATCAGTAATATAAACTTAACTTATCGAGTGTTAATATCTTCATTGTTGCATCTCTTTTTATCTTGTATGGTCTATTATATTAAGGTGTTTAGTTGAGGCTTGCTATGTCAAATGAACGAAGATGTATTTTATAAATTATTATATAGGAGTAGATTGGTGTGTTTTTGGCTACTAAATATATATGGTAATAGTAATACTGTTCTCATTCAAGATAATTTAGTCTACATTTTGTAGGTAAACGATTGAAAATATAGACTTTCACTCTTTTTTACCTTCAGACAAGTAATCCAAAAAAAAAGCCAAAACCTTTGTCAATTCAAAGAAAAGCCGTAATTTTGCAAGCCGATTATTATCATTAAGTGATAAAAGATTAATTCATAGCAAGTTAGTCTTTCTTTGTCCGGGAGAGATTACTTGTGGTGATTAGAAAATTTAGTAGTAACATTAAAACAAAATTAAGAGTGGATACTTTAAGTTACAAGACCATTTCTGCAAACAAAGCAACTGTAACCAAAGAATGGGTTATCGTTGATGCTACAGACCAAACTTTAGGACGTCTGGGTTCAAAAGTTGCAAAATTGTTGAGAGGAAAGTACAAACCAAACTTTACTCCTCATGTAGATTGCGGCGATAATGTAATCATTATCAATGCCGACAAAGTGAAATTAACAGGCAATAAGTGGAATGACCGCGTATATTTGTCATATACAGGTTACCCAGGCGGTCAGAGAGAAATTACTCCTGCACGTATGATTGCTAAACCTAACGGTGAAGACAAGTTGTTGAGAAAAGTAGTAAAGGGTATGTTGCCTAAAAATAGATTAGGTGCAGTATTGTTGAGCAACCTTTATGTTTATGCTGGAAACGAGCACAAACACGAAGCTCAAAGCCCAAAGTCAATTGATATAAACTTACTTAAATAAGATATAATGGAAGTAATTAATGCATTAGGCAGACGTAAACGTGCAGTGGCACGTATTTTCGTAAGCGAAGGTACAGGAAAGATTACTATTAACAAGAGAGACCTTGCAGAGTACTTTCCATCAACTATTCTTCAATACGTTGTAAAACAACCATTGAACAAACTAGGTGCAGCTGAAAAGTATGACATCAAAGTTAACATCTATGGTGGTGGTTTTACAGGACAATCACAAGCAGTACGCCTTGCTATCGCTCGCGCACTTGTGAAAATCAACGCTGAAGATAAAGCAGCTCTTCGTGCTGAAGGCTTCATGACTCGTGATCCACGTTCTGTTGAGCGTAAGAAACCAGGTCAACCTAAAGCTCGTAGAAGATTCCAGTTCAGCAAGCGTTAATGCTCTGCTTAGAGGAATCGTATGTTTAGTATCTAAACTATCGGGACTCTTTAAATAGAAGACTACCCGACGGTTGGTTTAGAAAGAGAAACAAAAAAGAAAGTAAACAATTAAAGAAAAAACAAAAATGTCAAGAACTAATTTTGATACATTATTGGAAGCCGGTTGCCACTTCGGACACCTTAAAAGAAAGTGGAACCCCGCTATGGCTCCTTATATTTTCATGGAACGTAATGGTATTCATATCATCGACCTCCACAAAACTGTTGCTAAAATAGACGAAGCTGCAGAAGCTTTGAAGCAAATCGCAAAATCGGGTAAAAAAATCCTTTTTGTTGCTACTAAAAAACAAGCAAAACAAGTTGTAGCTGAAAAAGCTGCAGCTGTAAATATGCCTTATGTAATCGAGCGTTGGCCAGGTGGTATGTTGACTAACTTCCCAACTATCCGTAAGGCTGTTAAGAAAATGGCTACTATCGATAAATTGACTAACGATGGTACATATTCAAACCTTTCTAAAAGAGAAGTTCTTCAAATTTCACGTCAACGTGCTAAATTGGACAAAAACTTAGGTTCTATTGCAGACCTAACTCGTTTGCCATCTGCACTTTTTGTAATTGACGTAATGAAAGAGCACATTGCAGTTCGCGAAGCTAACCGTTTGGGTATACCTGTATTTGCTATCGTTGATACAAACTCAGATCCTTCAAACATCGATTTCGTAATCCCTGCAAATGATGATGCTACAAAATCAATCGAAGTAATTCTTGACGCTTGCTGCGGTGCTATCGCTGAAGGTCTTGACGAAAGAAAAGCTGAAAAGATTGATATGGAAGCAGCAGGTGAAGCTTCTGCTACTAAAGGCAAAAAGAAAGCTGTAAAAGCTAGACTTGATAAGTCTGACGAAGAAGCTATCAACGCTGCAAAAGCAGCTGCTTTCGTTAAAGAAGACGAAGAAGCATAATATATTAAGTAGTCAAGTAGTATGTGTAGTTAAGCGGTAGGGGGTTCTCCTTTCTGCTGTTTATGTAGCCAATTCTACTTGACTACTTAACTGCTTATATTACTTGACTACTTATTTTTTATATATAAACGAATTAAAATAAAAATACTATGGCTGTAAGTATGGCTGATATCACCAAGCTTCGCAAAATGACCGGAGCTGGTATGATGGATTGCAAAAACGCATTGACCGATGCAAATGGCGATTTCGATCAAGCAGTAAAAATTATCCGTGAAAAAGGACAAGCAGTTGCTGCTAAACGTTCTGATCGCGACGCTTCTGAAGGTTGCGTACTTGTAAAAGTAGACGGTGGCTTTGGTGCTATCATCGCTTTGAAATGCGAAACTGACTTCGTAGCTAAAAACGAAGACTTCGTAAAATTAACTCAAGATATCTTGGATGCTGCTGTAGCTAACAAGTGTCAAACTGTAGAAGAAGTTTCTGCTCTTACTTTGGGTGACGTAACAGTTGCACAAGCTATCACTGATAGAAGTGGTATCACTGGTGAGAAAATGGAATTGGATGGCTACAACGTATTGGAAGGTGCTTCAATTGCTTCTTACAACCACCAAGGTAAAAACTTCCTTTGTACAATGGTTGCATTGAACGAAGTTGTTGATGCTCACGTTGGTCGTGATATCGCAATGCAAGTTGCTGCAATGAACCCAGTAGCTTTGAATG
>CAMTOV010000130.1 GCA_947074235.1 uncultured Bacteroides sp.
CCAGGCATCGAAAAGAGTTGCGAATTGATGAAAGCTGCCGGCGCTAAGCGTGCCCTTCCTTTAAAGGTAGGTGGTGCATTCCACTCACCATTGATGGATCCTGCCAAGGTAGAGCTTGAAGCTGCTATCAACGCTACCGAGTTTAAAACTCCAGCTTGCCCGGTTTATCAAAATGTAGACGCTCGCCCATACACAGATCCTGAGCAAATCAAAAAGAACTTAATTGCTCAGCTTACTGCCTCTGTGCGCTGGACTCAAACAGTAGAAAACATGGTGGCCGATGGTGCTGTTGAATTTACAGAATGTGGCCCAGGTGCAGTACTACAAGGTTTAATCAAGAAAATCAGCCCAGAAGCTAATGCACATGGCATAGCTTAATCTAGTCTGTAGATTATACTAACAAAAAGCTCGAAGTTCTATTTGAAATGAACTTCGAGCTTTTTTGGTTTTATATTTATATCATTTAACAAGATAATTTCAATCATTTAATCTTGTGAACTCAATCATTTAACAACATAAAATGATTAAGTTTTAAAAATGAATAAAAGCAGTAATCTGTTAGCCTAATTTAAACAACACAGGAAGTGTGTATTTCACATTTACTGGTTTGCCATTTTGTTCTCCAGGAGTCCATTCTGGCATTTCAGAAACCATGCGCACGGCTTCAGAATCTAATGCAGCATCTACACCACGAACCACTTCAACATTATTCACTTTACCATTTTTGTCAACTACAAATTGAACAATCACTCTGCCTTCCTTGTCATTTTCTTTGGCTGACTCTGGATATTTAAGGTGATTTTTAAGATACTTCATCAAAGCTTCTTCACCACCAGGAAATTCTGGCATCTTTTCTGCTGTGTCCCATATATGAGAATCATCTACCGTTTCGGCTGGTTCGCTCGTCACTTCTTCGGGAGCAGCTGTAGCGATTTCTTGTGCAGGTGTTTCTACAACAATTACTTCAGTTTCTTCAGCCTCTTCGGTAGCCTCTTGTTGTTTTGGAGCCACCGTGCAGTTTGCAAGCATCAAAAGCATAGCAGCAGTTGGAAGAAATGATAGATACTTCCAAGTAGTTTTTTTCTTTGTCATAATACGTTTTTTTTAATGATACATTAAGTGTTATATAAATATGCCGTAGCCCTGTTGAAATAGGCAGTATGATGCATTTGTGCATAAGCACAAAGATGAGAAAGAAATATATAAAGAGTTATGCATTTAACTTCACAACAAATTAAAATTGATTGCAGCAGTTTGTCTATTTAAAGCAAATATACTCTTTATTTTTAAAAGTGATAGATATAAGACTAAAAATACAATATTATGACATAAAAACACAACCAAAACAAAGCAATTGCAATAAAACAATTTAATCCAAATGAGTTAATCCCTATTTTCTACCCTCAAGTTAACTTGCTGAATGATTCGACTTAACTCACTTTCAAGTGGAATGATGTTGTAGTCTTCCCAGAAGGATTCATCGAGTCCTTCATTCATCTCTAAAAATACTGAGCGAGGATTGATTCTATCTGAACGAGGAAAGGATTTTGCAGAAATGGGTTGAACATCACACGTCACCATTTCGAACCAAGTATATAATAATGGGCTAGATGTGAATAAACCATTGTGTTTTACCTTAAATCGAAGATCACCACGGATATGTGCTACTTGATGTTGATTACCACTATTCTTATAGCTCACACTGTAGCCTATAGATTGTGGCACTAACTTGTATTGTCTCGACCGCTTAGTGATGAAATGATTGCCTGTTTTATCTACATACTTAGGGTTCAACTCGAAGCTGGCATGTAGCAAAGCGTTGGTTTCACTATCAAAATAGAGTTTACCACAGTAGAGAGGCGATTTAACAACTTTGTGCTGCACAAAGCGAACCACATTCACCCATCTACCGTCTATCATGTCTATGCCATCGGCAGTATATAGAAAAGGATTGTCATTCTCATCAATCAACAAAAAATCGGGCAAGTATTTCACTATATCGAGTAGAAGACATGATTCTATGCCGGCACTGATTTTAACCTGCAAACTATCCTTTGAAGAAAGATTATTGATTTTATTGCCCTTAACCATACGCACCTGTTCGGGCAAAACACTATTAAAAGGAGTTTTATAAATGTGAAACACAGCCTCGGATAGTTGCTGAAACTTATGCTTATACTCAACACACTCACGATAAAATACCGTTTGCTGCATATCTTTATCCGATAAATTACTCGCACGCGAGGCTATCATCTTTCTAATAAGAGTGCGTGGGTCAATTTGCCGTATTAGTATCTCTTGCAGCTTATAGTCTACTTGTTTAAGCTGAATAATATAACTATCACCTGTGAGTAGCTGAGCCTCTACTCGACATACTTCATAACCTAGATGAGAAAAGCACAAAGTATCGGAACGCAGGCTATAAGGTATGCGCAGTTGGAAGCGCCCTTCGCTATTTGACACGGTGCCAAGAGAAACAGAAGGAAGAAAGATAGAAGCATTGCTCAGTGGCTTACCTGTAAGTTTATCGGTGAGCAGGCCACGCAGCAAGAGGTGCGAAGGCAGTGTGTCGGGATTGGCCGTGCACTCGTGAGGCTGATTGCCATATTCGCTATGAATAGTGATAAGTATGTGTTTGCCCAACTGTTTGAGTTCCAAATCGGGATTGTTCAGAACAGTCATTATCATTGCCTTCACGCTACGTTGACCCTCTTTTATCTTTACCCGCTTTTCATTGTCTACTATAGTGCTATCATATATAAAGAGTAGGCCGCTTTTTTTAGACACCTCGTTGAGTAAGGAATATACAGTGCCATTCATGCTAGACCATTGGTATACTTGAGTTAGTGCACTATCTTGAGCATAAATGCAAGACATCCACATCATAAAAATGATACGAAGCAAACAGCAACGCCATATAGTAGCCCATCCTTTTTGCATTATCTAAACAGCAGGTAATGGTTGTTTATCTTTTCTGACTTCAATCCTAAAGCACTTGTTATCAATTCTACAAACGAAGAAGCCGAGTAGTCTTCTATCTCCAAGGTAAGGCAGATATCCCCTATTCCTGCATCGCTGATTTCTATTTTCTCATTGGCTGTTTTACACTGATTTACCACTCGAATGATATCGGACAACTGCTGATCTTTAAATCGGAAATGCCCTGTATAGGTATCAAACACTGCATTATCTGCTATGGATGTGAGTTGAAACAGACCATTATCAATAGTAAGTTGTTGTCCGGCAGACACCTTTACTTTTTGTTTCTTATCTATAGACTCCACTTCTACCAAACCCTCTTTCACCATCAGCACAAAATGATTGATATTGCTATCGTCAATGCTAAACACAGTGCCAAGCACCTTGACAATAGCTGCAGGAGTTTGTATAACAAAAGGGGCATTTGCATCTTTGGCAACATCAAACAAAGCATTGCCAGATAAGTCTACAACACGTTGATTTGGTTCAAACCTTTCTGGGAACGAGATACTAGCATCTTGAGTTAATACTACAATTGAGCCATCTTGCAGCGTGGTAACTAAAGTGGAATTTTCTTTATTTTCTAGCGTGAGCAACGCATCTAGCTGATGTTTGTTGGCCACATTATCAGTTACCCACCACGCCCCTACTGCACATATTAAGAGTAGCGAAGCTGCCACTGCCAGCCAAGCCATCCGAGGTCGATATTGTGTATCATTGCACTCTGTGCAATCTATCAGTTGCTCATCATTGAGACGCCCATACAGCTTCTGCCAAGCCCTATCTGTTCGCTCATTATCTTTTGCATTCATAACATTTTTCATCATTCAATTGTATTTTTCTATCTCGCTGCGCAATGCACGTAGCGCTTTTGTCATTTCAGCCTCTACCGTCTTTACCGACAATGAAAGCATCTCTGCTATCTCTTGATATTTTTTTCCCTCATCTCGATGCAGAATAAATATTTTGCTTCTACGCTTGGGTAGTTTACACAATGTGCGCTCTATCAGTTGTTGCAGCTCCTTGTATTCTAGTTGTTGCTGTGGAGTGATATGGTCTGTGCCTGCTCCGGATGCCTGCATCTTTTCGCAATGTCTCATCTTCACAGCTATGTGCTCGCACTGAAGCAGAGCCCCATTTTTGGCCGCTTTATATAGATAACTCCTCACCGACGTGAAGATAGAGATTGACTCTCTATCTCGCCACAATACATAAAATATCTCTTCGGCTACCTCCTCGCCTATTGATATATCGCCTGTGATACCTGCCACATATCTGCACAGTGATAAGTAGTAACGACGGAAGAGAGATTCAAAAGCCTTGATATCTCCCTCCTTTATTCGTTTTGCAAGTATCAAATCGTCTAGCATATCTATTATTTAAAGAGGCTTACAGTCTATTTTGTAGAAGTATCAGTTCTTTTTTTCAAACGGGTCGCTGCATTCTCCAATGATTCGGTTGGCTCTATAATATTATAATCTACCCAGAAATTTTCATCCCAATAATTGTCTACATTATCATAAAACACATCTCTTGAACCAAATGCATCTTTGCGAGCGATGGGTTTTACATTATCGTCATTTCTATCAGTTATAACCATTTCGGTATTTATCTTATAGCCTGTAGAAAAAAGCCGACGTTTCCAATCGCATTTAAAACGAATGGTGTTGCTAATATAACTGAGATAGCTCTTGCCGTCTATTTCATTGTAGGTCACCACATAGCTCATTTCTTGCAGATTAAAGCGCAAACCTATAGGCTTCTTCACCAATATTGTTTCTATAGCCTTGTTTTTATTTCGCATATCCAGGCTGAACTCAGCACGTGAAAGAGCCAATTGATCACGATCAACAAACAGTTTTCCTTTTAATAGTGATATATCGGCTTCAAAACGAGGCTCAAAGCCTATGACTAGTTGCATACGATTGTCTATAGTTACGGGTTCTTCCATCCAAAAATCATAAAACATCAAATCGTTGACATTGAGAAGTAGATTCTTATTCTTAATCAAATCCATAAAGATGGAAAGATATGGTCCGCCCGCTAGTTTTACCGACAACGTGTCACTTCTTTTCTGACTTAACAAACGACGTCCTCTTAACACTTCTACTCTATCTTTATCTATACTTCTCGTATCATAGGGCGTTTTATAGATATCAATCACAGCTTCAGATATGCCAATATAATTGTTGCGCTTTTGTATAGTTTCGCGATAAAATGCAGTAAGCATATTACTGAGATTGCTATAATTAGTGGAGATTTTACGAATCACCTCTTCTACAAGAAGACGAGGATTATTGGGATAAATAATGATTTCGTTTAGCGAATTAGAATAAAGATTAAGCCAGATAGTAAGATTAGACAATCTAGCAGCACTGAGAGGCATTCGGCTATTTACATAACCCACGTGCGATACTTCAAGCATCTTATCTTTATAGATAGCAGGAATTTTTATTGTGAAGCGTCCATCAGCGTTGCTCACAGTGCCTAAGTTAGTGCCAGGCACTGTGATATTGGCACTAGCCAGTGGCTGCTTGTTATTATTGTCCTTTATAATACCAGAAACAACAATTAGCTTTCCAGAGGTATCAGTGGCCATCAATGGCAAACTCAAGTTAATACACAAAAGAGTTATAACCCAATAGATGTTCTGCCTTAATAATGTTTTCATATTTTATTAAATTTAGAGGTTGAACTTATTTTTCGTCTATCTATTGATAAGATAGTTCAGAACATAAAAACCCTACACATTTTGAAGAAAAAATAATAAAATACTGATTGTCAGTATAAAGATAGCAAAAATGAAAGTAAAAACAACATTAAATGATATAGTTTTGAATGTGTTATAATTAACACTTGCCGAATGATAGAAACCCTGACAATAAAGAATGATAGCAAACTGCAAATGTGAAGTATAGTAAAATGAGCTGCATTGCATGAGAAACAATAACACAAAAAAAGTGCACATAATAAGTGCACTTTATATTGAAACAGACTTAGCGAATATCTATTTTACAATCATACCCTCTATTTAGGCATCATGAACCATTTTTCGGGCTTTCATCAATCCGGCAAAGTAATAGATAACAAGCACACAGGTGATGCCAATCAAAGCACCTGCCAACACATCGCTTAGCCAGTGGCGATTATTGAGCATGCGTGTGAGACCCACTGCTACGGCGGTAAAGTAAACCAGTACTGCTGTCCATTTCACTCGATAGCCATACTCCTTATATAATAAGGTAGATGCTGTAAAGGCCGCTGCGGTGTGTCCCGATGGGAATGAATAGAAGTCTGAACCATCGGGGCGCATAATACCAGTGATTGATTTGAGTATATTGGTAACAATGAGCATCAAAGCAAATGAGAAGATGGCTAAAACCAACATCCGTTTCCAACCGCTGCGACTCTTATTGCCAGCTAAAGATAGACCAAACATCACCACTATAGGTACGTAGATAATGTAATCATCGTAACTATAATCAAAGTTGGGATAATATGTATTGCGCCAATCATACACATCGGCACTAAAACTGTTTATAACACCTAGCCACAGAGCAAACACAACTATTGCACAAGCGATAACCCATATCAGAAGTCCTCTCGATTTCATCTTTTCATTTTATTATATATGTATATTACATCCCTTTTTTAATGCCTACTTTGATGAGGAATGCATTCATTGGGTATGCACAGAAGAAACCAAACAACATAGCTATCTGCATCATAAACCAAAATATCCAACGGCTTTCTTCTAGTGGATATTGTTTGAATATCACAAAATAGACAATGGCCATCCATCCATACATGCCCACCTGCCAAGAGGTAAGCGACAAAACATCGGCCTTAAATGCTTTGAATAACCCTTTTCCCACTGATATCTTTTGCATCTCGCGAATGGCATAAAACTGGAAATAAACGCCTATTGCCAATGCTAAAATAAAATCAATAATCCAATTGCTAAGCAGTGTACTGCCGGCTATTTCAAAATGAATCCAATGTGAAATCCATTCGCCAATGATATCGGCAAGTGTACATCCTGCTCCACAATGTAGAGCAGATAAAGCCACCGATTGCCAATGTGGACGCTTTGGTCCCATATCCATGCCTGCCATATCGTCCAT
>CAMTOV010000131.1 GCA_947074235.1 uncultured Bacteroides sp.
AAGCAGCGACTGATGAATATCTCTTTATCATCGATAACCTCCGATAAATTGGCGGGATTGTTGAAGACAACAATATCACCCGTTTTCACCGGGTTTTCTTTCCAACGTCGATAGGATAAATGAGATAAAAGTGGCACACGAAAACCATAGCTCCATTTGTTTACCAATATACGGTCTCCTTGAAGCAGTGATCCCTCCATGCCTTTGGATGGGATGATGAATGAGGTAAAAGCAAAGCATCGGAGTAGCAATACGAATATTGCTGCTCCGATGAATGCGATTATCCATTTAATCCCTTTATTCATGCGTTATTTATCCTACCCACTTAAATAGACGGTTCCAACGTATTTTTCCATCAAACCATCCACGATCTTTGTCAAGCGAAAGCCACACTACCAATGGTTTACCCACTACATGGTCTTCGGGCACGAAGCCCCAGTAACGAGAGTCTTGTGAGTTGTGACGATTGTCACCCATCATCCAATAGTAATCCATACCAAAGGTATATTGGTTGGTTTTCTCTCCGTTGATGTAGATATCACCATCTTTCACCTCTAGTTGGTTGCCCTCGTAAGCTACGATAGGACGCTCGTATAGTGGTAAGTTTTCTAGCGTAAGTTCTATAGTTTCTCCTTTGGCAGGAATCCAGATTGGGCCATAGTTGTCTACTGTCCAGTCGGTATACATGTTTTGTGGATACAAATCGTGTGTAGGTTCTATCTGAATAGGCTCGATAGCAGTTACCAAGTCTTTTCTACCCAATAATTTATCGTAAGCCGCTTTGGTGAGAGGTAAAGCAAACAGTCTAGCACCCGGCTCATAGCCTTGCAAGTCTTCCATGCTTAGGCCCAGTTCATCGCGGAAGAAGTCTAACGGAATGTTAGCACCTGTGCCATATACCTTATAGAAGAACTGAATATCTTCGGGAGCTTCTTGTTTTTGTCCGTCAATATAGATTTCACGATCTTTAATTTGTAGTGTATTGCCCGGAAGCCCTACCGCACGCTTCACATAGTTCTCGCGACGGTCTACGGGGCGATAGATAATGTCACCATACATCTCAGGGTGCTCTTTTATGTATTTGCTACCGGCGTTGTAATACAAGCTATACACCATGTGGCGTTGTTCGGCCGATAGGCTATCCATATCCACACGACTAGGGTACAATTGGCGACCTTTGTTGATAGCCATATTGGTAAAGAAGTCTGTTTGTTGATAAGCAGTAGATACTGTATCGCCCGCAGGGAAGTTAAACACTACGATGTCATTCATCTTTACTTTGCCAAAGCCCGGCACTCGTTTGTAGTCCCACTTAGGCCACTCAAAGTACGATTTGGTATTGGTAATAGGCATAGTGTGCTGAGTAAGCGGCATAGATAGCGGTGTGTTAGGCACACGTGGCCCGTAGCTCATCTTGCTCACAAACAGGAAGTCGCCCACCAACAACGATTTCTCCAACGAGGAAGAAGGTATCTGGTAGTTTTGAAACACAAAGATATTGACGAAGTATACAGCAACCAAAGCAAATACAATAGCATCTACCCAGCTCATCACGGTACGAACCGTTGAGTTCTTACTCTCTTTCCACCAAGCCCAAGGAATCTTTTTGCTGATGAATAGGTCGAAAATAAAAGGAACAACAAGAAGTCCCCACCAACTCTTTACCCAAACTAGGAAAGCTAAGTAGAGAACGATAGTTACCGCAAATTTAATCCACTGAGCACGTGTTGCTTTTCTCATGATAGTTATGTTTTGTATTGTTATATTACACTTTCAAAAATGGAAACAAGTCTTCCATTCCCAGATAACCTTCGTGATTGGCAGTGAACTCAGCAGCAATTACTGCGCCTAGAGCAAAGCCTCCACGGTTTTTAGCGTCGTGAGTGATGGAGATGCTATCTACTGCCGAGTCGTAGCGAATGGTGTGAATACCAAATATCTCTCCTTCGCGCACCGATTTGATTGGCAATTGATTGTCTAGCTCCGCCTCTTCTTTCACCCAGCTTGACTTACGCACCATATTGTCTAAGATGCCTTCGGCCAGTGTGATGGCTGTTCCGCTTGGTGCATCCAGCTTGTGCACGTGGTGCCATTCGGTCATCTCCACATCATATTCAGGAAACTGATTCATGATTTTGGCCAAGTATTTATTGACAGCCGAGAAGATGGTTACACCCAAGCTGAAGTTTGACGACCAGAAGAGTGTTTTACCCTCATTGGCACAAAGTTCTTTGATTTCATCGCCATGCTCAGCCATCCATCCTGTGCTGCCCGATACCAGTTTTACACCGGCATTGAAAGTACGAATGTAGTTATTGTACGCTACCATAGGGTTAGTAAACTCGATGGCTACATCAGCCGAGCGAAAAGCGTCTGAGTTGAAGTCGTCTTGATTGTTGATATCGATGATGCTCACAATTTCGTGACCACGGCTTAAAGCAATCTTTTCGATTTCTTTGCCCATCTTTCCGTATCCTATTAATGCAATTTTCATTGTCTTACTTACTTATGTTCAAATTATTAGTCGCAAAGATATATATATTTATTACATTTGGCGCTCAGATTAACGTTTTCTTAACATGGAACACTTGCTACACTACGTGTGGAAACACAAAATATTCCCACTGCACGACTTGCAAACTACCAACGGACTTACGGTGGAAGTTTTAGACTCGGGATTGCACAATACACATGCGGGACCCGATTTTTTTAACGCCAAACTCAAGATTGGAGATACGCTCTGGGTGGGTAATGTGGAGATACACCTCAATGCATCCGACTGGGATCGTCATGGTCATCAGCACGATGCTAACTACGACTCGGTGATTCTACACGTGGTAGCTTGCTCGGATAGTGCTACAAAGCGGAGTAACGGTGAGTTGATTCCTCAACTCCTACTCGAATGCCCTTCGCACGTGCGCAGCAACTATCGTGAGCTTTACAAGGCCGATGTAGCGCCTGCCTGCTATTCAGTAGTAGGTTCGCTCCCCAAAATATCCATTCGCTCGTGGCTGGCCGCCTTGCAAACAGAGCGTTTTGAGCAGAAGACGGAGGCTATCAAACAGCGCCTGGCCGATATTGGCAATAACTGGGAAGATGCCTTCTTCATCACGCTGGCTCGTTACTTGGGTGTAGGCCTCAACGGAGATGCCTTTGAAGCTTGGGCCAAGAAGATTCCTTTTAGGCTGGTTGATAAAGTGAGAGACGATCTCTTTAAAGTAGAGGCTATCTTCTTGGGAGTGGCCGGCTTGCTCGATGCCGAAGCGGAAGATGAGTACATGCAGAAGTTGAAGCGGGAGTTTCAATACCTGCGTCGTGCTTACTCTATAAATGATACGTTGGATGCGGCTCGTTGGAAGTTCTTGCGACTGCGCCCCGACAACTTCCCTCATGTGCGATTGGCGCAACTCTCCTATTGGTATTGCCAAAGCCGCACGCTGTTTTCTAAAGCGATGGACGCTACATCTATTGAGCAACTTCGTGAGTTGTTAGTCACCAACACCTCCGATTATTGGAAAGAGCATTATGTGTTTGGCAAATCATCGCCTCATCGAGAGAAAAAACTGGGCACTACGGCACAAAACATTCTCATCATCAATGCCGTTGTTCCTTTTCTATATGCATACGGCCTGCATCGCTCCAACGAAGTGCTGTGCGAACGTGCCGGCAATCTGCTCGAAGAGCTAAAAGCGGAGAACAACTTCATCACTCGTCTGTGGGCGGCAGCAGGCATTGAGGTATCAACCGCAGCCGACAGCCAAGCCATCATACAGCTGCATCGCTCCTATTGCGAGCCCAAGAAATGTCTTTACTGCCGTTTTGGTTACGAATATTTACGCCATAAAGGTTGATTGATTCAAACTTGTTTTTATCTTTGTTACATCTTAATAATCCATTGACAATGATGATGAAACGCTATTTTGCAACTCTACTGCTATTGATTGGCTTGTTATCGACAGGTAGCAATGCTTATGCTACTAATCGTTCTTCATCCAATGATGAAGACTTCAAGGCATTTCTTGTAAAATTTACTAATAGCGCTTCGTTTCAGCTATCTCGCATCAAATTTCCGTTGAAATCGGCTATTATTTTACTTTCAGATGATGGCGAAACCGAGAAATCGTTCCCATTCACCCAAGAGAAATGGCCATTGCTGGAAGATGGAACATTCAACGTAGAACGCATGGAAGACGAAGATGGTAGCGTTTATGTTACTCATTTTACAATTGATAATCCGCAAAAGAAGGTATTTGAAGCAGGATTTGAAGAGTCTGAGATAGACCTACGTGTAGTGTTTGTGCTTAATGATGGCAAATGGTATGTAACTGATGGGCATACCGGATGGTATGGCTTTGATTTACCTGCCGAAGAGCTTAATGAAGCTGTAAAACAAGTGCAAGAAGACAATAAAATGTTCAAAGAGCTTTACCCCTAACCTACTCTCTTTTTCAACATCTTTATTTATCACCCTTATTTTAGGCTGTCAACCAATTGATAGCTACTGCTTTATTGTATATTTAGCTTTGGTTAGCTATAAAAACATGGGGATGTTCTATACCAAAACATGGGGATGTTGTATATCAAAACATGGGGGTGTTTTGCACTAAAACATGGGGATGTTTTTATAGCTATCATCCCGATGCTGAACTATTAGGATAGTGCAATCAAAAAACTAACCACAGCATAGTACAAGATTAGCCATACAAAAACTCCCTTGCCGGCAACTGCTGACAAGGGAGTAATGATATAATAAAGAGTCTGTATTCTTACTTTTTCTTCTTAGGTTGACGACGTGCCCATCCTTCTTCGCTGAAGTCTGGCTCAGCTTGGTTGAAGAACTTTTGCCAATCATCCTTTTTACCACGAGCACCTGTGTAACCGCGTTCTTCGCGCGATGCTTTTGATTTTTTATCGCCTCTATCGTTGCTCTTAGCATTGCGGTCATTGCTGCGATCGTTGCGGTCGCCACGTGGAGAGCGGTCGTTGCGACCACCTTGACGACGATCACCACCCTCTTTATTGTAACCACCACGGCCACCTCTGTTGCCACCGTTGCCTCTTCTGCCGTCACTTGCAGGCTCGTCTCCAGCAATCTCTACAACAACCTTGCGACCATTGTGAGTAGCACGATTCAACGATTTCACTACATTGTCAGCATCCGCTTCGGGCACTTCAAAGAACGAAAAATTCTTCATCAAGTCGATTTTACCCAACTCTATGCGACCACGTGTATTGCTGTTGAGCAATTGAATAAGTTCGTGTGGATAGAAACTATCTGTCTTGCCCAAGTTGATAAACAAGCGCTTGAAACCGGTTTGAGCCTTGCGGCTTCTTTCACCTTTGCGCTCGCGACCTTCGCCACGACTGTCAGAAGTTACAATTTCGATATCGTCTTTGCCACGATAGTAATCTAAGAAGCGGTTGAATTCGTGTGAAACCATACGTTTAATCAAGTCTTCTTTGCTCAACCACTCTAATTTGCGGTAAATCTCGGGCATGAAGTCGTTGATTTCCTCTTCGTTTACCTTTACCTTTTCCAAGTCGTCAATCACCTTCACCAATTGCTTTTCGCAGATTTCCTTTGAAGTAGGCAATTCTCCGGCAATGAACTTCTTGCTCATGATACGTTCAATCTCACGCATCTTACCCTTCTCGCGAAGATTTACGATGGCGATAGATGTTCCCGTCTTTCCGGCACGTCCGGTACGACCGCTACGGTGTGTGTAGCTTTCAGTATCGTCGGGCAAACCGTAGTTGATAACGTGTGTCAAGTCGTCTACGTCCAATCCACGAGCAGCCACATCGGTAGCCACTAGCAACTGGATGTTACGAATACGGAACTTTTGCATCACAGCATCACGTTGCGCTTGCGACAACTCACCATGTAGCGAGTCGGCATTGTAGCCTTCTTGCATCAACTTATCAGCAATCTCTTGTGTCTCTTTACGAGTACGGCAGAAGATGATACCATAAATTTGTGGGTTGCAATCGGCAATACGCTTCAATGCAGCATATTTATCTTTGGCATGAACGGTGTAAGCAATGTGTTTTACATTGTTGCTACCTTCGTTCTTGCGACCAATAGTAATCTCTTTAGCATTGCGCAAATATTTCTTTGAGATACGCGCAATCTCTGGGCTCATTGTAGCCGAGAACAATAGTGTGTTTCTATTTTCTGGTACATCGGCAAGGATAGCATTGATGCTATCGGTGAAACCCATGTTAAGCATTTCGTCAGCCTCATCCATCACTACATTGTGAACGGTAGCTAACGACACAGTGCGACGCTCCATCAAGTCGAGCAAACGACCTGGAGTAGCTACAATAATATGCACGCCACGTTTCAAGCTACGAATTTGGCTATCTATAGAAGAACCTCCATAGACTGGCAATACTTTTAATCCATCAATGTATTTAGAGTAATCATTTAAATCGCCCGCAATTTGCAAGCAAAGCTCGCGTGTGGGGCAAAGGATAAGCGATTGTGGAACACGATTTTTCACATCAACTTTCTGAACGATAGGCAAACCGAAAGCCGCTGTCTTACCGGTACCCGTTTGGGCTAGTGCCACTACATCGTTATTTTCACCAAGTAGGAAAGGAATCACTTCCTCTTGTACTGGCATGGGATTCGCATATCCCATTTCTTCAATTGCTCTACGTATCTCCGCAGATACGCCAAGCTCTTCAAATGTCTTCATTAACTATTTGTATATCTTTATATTTGGGTGCAAAGTTAGGTATAAAAAGCATGCAAAAGATGCAAAAACTCAAATTATTCGAGCAAGATGCTGCGCAGCTTCTTTATTTCCTCTTCGTTTAACCCGATTTCTTCTTGTAGATAAGTAGCCGTATCGCCACTTTTCTGTTTTATCTCCGCACGTGCGGCGTTTAAGAATTTCTCTTTGGCAGTATAGAGACTTGTCAC
>CAMTOV010000132.1 GCA_947074235.1 uncultured Bacteroides sp.
TTGCATAGGTAGCATAGCTGGTACTGTTCATAGACCAAGTGGGGCTGTCTGAGCTTACTTCGATTGTACCTGTGCTATAAGGTACTGTGATTGCAGTGATATAATCGCTGTTGAGCGCATAACCTTCGTTTGTGAGGTCAGTCGATAAATCGAGCCGGAAGTCTAGTTTGGTAAGCATGTGCTTAAAAACAAGAGGTACGGGGGTGTTGGTGTCACCGATGGCAGGGCCGGATTGGGTGACGGGTGTGGCAATGGTGAAATCTAAATTTGCCTCATCTTTTATGGTATAGTCAATAGTGATAGTGGGGGGTGATGTGGCTGTAATGGTGCCAGAACTAATGGTGCTAGGGGCATAGGCATAGAAAGTGACATCTTTTGTGCCCGGCCAATAGTAGGTAGCGCTGGTGGTATCGATAGCTGCGGTATCGGTAGATGCAGTGGGAATAACTGTGGTGTTGAAGTACCAACTAGTGGTGTTTTCTATTAGCGCATATACTTGATAGTTACTTTGATTATCGTTGGCATAGCGGGTAGCTGCTTTATGGCGCATCGTATTAAAACCAATCTTCTGATTGATATTGAGATGGGGGTTGATATCGCTTATTGTATTGTCTGAACAGCTTGTGATAACTAGGCATAGAATTATTGTAGCTAGTATGTTTTTTTTCATAATTGCATGGATTTAAACTATTCATTCTTAAACGCAAAAAGATATTTTACAATAATAAACTATAATTTTAAACAAATAAATGTTTTAAAAGTTTAAGTGGAAGTTGTTTAAATGCAAGAAATCTCTCAACAAGTATTTGTTGAGAGATTCCGAATAATAATAAATAATCTTATTAAAATATTTTTTATGGCTGAGTGACAGCAATAGAAGTTGGTCCACCCCAATCGGCTACGGTCGATGTAAATGATATCTTACCATTAAAAATAGGTTCATTATCTGTGCCACCATGCGAAGTTCCACCAATGGTAATCACAAAGTTATATTGCATGCCTGCTTCAAAATCTGTGATATTCGTAATGTTGGTCGATGAGAATGTAATTAGTTCTAATGGACCTTCAAAGTATTTTTCTCCTCCTGGATTGGTGTTGATGGTTACCCCCATAATGCGCAAGGTGTTTCCTGCAACAGCTTGTGGCATAACAATAAATGTGGAATCACTACTATATGTAGTCAATGAGGTAGGGGCAGTAGATGGCAATGTCCATCCTGTGGCATTGGTAGCGGCAACTGCTGTTACTGCGTCGGTAGTGGCCGAAGTATATAGCATAGAAAGTTCGCTAGTCCATCCACTGGCTAAGGTAAAACTGCTTGTAAGTGTATCAACCAATTCTACTTTAATTGATATCTTTGAAAGCATGTGGTTGAAAGCTAGGTGAACGGGGTTAGGTCCTGATTTGTCAAGTGCCGGCGTAGCAATTGTAAAATCTTGATCGGCTGTTGTTGGCACGGTATAGGTAATGGGGATTTCTGTGCCGGGTGTAGTAGTGCCTACTACAATATTATCAGCTGTTGGTACCGGACAAAATGAATAGAAATCTAAAGTTGCACCTTGCGGCCAGTAATAATCGGTTGCTCCTGTAGTTGTATTTACCTCGGTATTAAAATACCAATCGGTATACCCATCTATGATTGCATAGGCATAATAGTTATCAGCACTATCGTTGGCCGCTCTGGTTTGCACTTTATCGCGCAAGCTATTGAAGCTAATAGCTTCTTGGCTCTCTTTGGTGTATTCTTCGTTGTTTGAACATCCCACTGATATGGCACAAACAATCATTGATAAGAAAATGACTTTTTTCATAAAGCTAAATCAATTAGGTTAGGTTTGAATATAAGTTGTTCAGTTATACTACGAATTCTCTTCGTAGTGTTTTTCTGCTCTATATGATTGACTAACGATTAAATAAAGTTATTGTTCTTATAATGGAATTTATTTTTTATTCACCAATGAAATCTTAACATTTGTAAGTTATAATAAATAGGTGTTAGCAGTGCTTTTTTTATAAATAGTTGTTGCAAAGGAGTTTTTGGAGGGTTGATAATAGCGGCTAAACAAATTCTGTTTATTCTGTTTATTTGAATATTTTTTAAAAACAGAATAGTAAAACATGTGTTTAGCCGCTAGTTTTAAAGTTACTTGCTGGATGTAGCATACATTCCTACCAAACTGCCGGTAAATCCGCCGGTAACATTGGTAGAAAGAATATCGCCCGATACAGTGCCACCCAAGTTGGCAAAGGGTTCACCATCGAAAGCATAGTTGAAGCGATACTGATTGTGGTTGGCCTCTACTTGCAACTGGATAGGGCCATTGAGCGCAATAGGCTCTTTGGCTATCTGTGTGGTTACCCCATTCTCTGTGCGTTGCAATACTAGATAGTCTATCTCTCCCTCTTTAGTCACACCAAAGGTGTAGTTATAGTCTTCGTTTTGATAGCAGATGAGGCCGGCCATCTCTTGTGCGGTAGCGGGATAATAGTTGAGCGTTGTAGTGGCTGTGTAGGTTTTGTGTTGTTGACGGTGGAAAAGAGCTGAAATAGGTTTGCGCTCGGTTGTAGCGATGGCTGCAGGGGTGATTTGTAATCCTTTAGCGGTGGGGCGTGCAAATGCTTCGCGAGGTCCACGCACGGCTATCCAGCGATGGTCAAGCTGTGGGGCATTGAAGGTATCTGCAAAGGTGAAATTGCCATTAGGAAAGTAACCGTTTTGTCCGGTTTGGTTTGTTACTCCTTTGGGAAGTTTCAACTTGGGCGATAGGGGGATCAATCCGTTTACGAAGAGGGGAAACTCTCCATCCCATTGCACAGGGAGCATAAAGGTTTCGCGACCGGTGTTTACCAGCCCTTCGTTGTTGGGGCGAATGCCTAAGAATACACCATAATATTCTCCTTGAGGTGTCTCGGCCAAATCGGCATGACCGGCCCAGTCTACCACGTTGCTTCGCTCTTTCGATAAGTATCGTTGAGATAAGATGGGGTTGTTATCGGCAGGAATGTAAGGTCCTTTGGGGCTATCACTCACAAATACCACCTCGCTGTGCCAGTCGCCTGTGCCACCTTCGGCACACAACAGGTAGTACTTGCCATCTTTCTTATAAATGTGAGGCCCTTCAATCCAGATAGGCTGTTGGGTGATGTCTACACCGCCATCTACAATTACTTGGTCGCTACCGGGTATTACTTGATCGGTAGTGGTGTCGTATTCCCATATCTTTATTACGCGATGTCCGTCGTATTGTGCTTGTACGGGTGCATCGTTGTGCACCACATAGGCTTTGCCGTCAGTATCAAAAAACATGGCAGGATCGATGCCGCCAAATTGGAGAGCTATGGGGTCGCTCCATCCTTTGAGGGGATCTTGTGTTTTTACCACCATATTGCCCCATCCGCCACCAATGTGGGTGGTTATCATATAAAACGTGTCGTTATTGGGGTTGTACATGATGTCGGGTGCATAGATGCCTTCGCGCATCCCTACGCTTTGCAGGTTGAGCTGACTTTCGCGGTCGAGTACATTGCCTATCTGTGTCCAGTTTACCAAGTCGGTGCTATGAAAAATGGGTACACCGGGGTAGAAAGCAAACGAGGAATTCACTAGGTAGTAATCGTTGCCTTTGCGTGTGATGCTAGGGTCGGGATAGCAACCTTGCAAGATAGGGGTATAGAATTCATTTCCGTTGAGTGGATTGTCATTATATACTTGGTCGTTGCCTTGATAGGTGAACTGACTAAACAGGGCAGGAGCAGGTTTCTTTTTTTTATGGGTGGTCTCTGTATTGGCAAAACTGGTGGTGGCAAACATAGACAGCAGAAGTGCCGAGAGGCAAAGGATGTTTTTCTTTCTCATAAATAAATGCTTTGGTATTGATATTAAAATTAATCTGTAGGCAAAAATAATAACTCTATAATAGGGTGGAATGAAAAGCTTGTTTTTTTATTTTCGTGAATGTAACAGATGTTTTTGTGGGTGTTACATATAGCTCCATAAGCCGTAGTAGGGCTTTTTTACGTGGCTATTTGTATAGAATATGCTCTTTTTTAGTTAAGTTTGCATTATCTATAAAAATACAAGATTATACTAAAACGAATATGGAGAATTTTAGCGAATTGATAATGAAACGCCGCAGCATGCGGAAGTTTACAGATAAGGAGTTGACGCAAGATGAGGTGGTGACTCTACTCAAAGCGGCTTTGATGTCGCCTACATCAAAACGTAGCAATGCTTGGCAGTTTGTGGTGGTGGATGATAAGGAGACACTTGCTACATTGGCCAATTGCAAAGAGCATGGGGCGGCTTTCTTGAAAGATGCAGCACTGGCTATAGTGGTGACTGCCGATCCGCTGGCTAGTGATGTGTGGATTGAGGATGCTTCGGTTGCTTCAATCATGATTCAGCTTCAGGCCGAAGATATGGGTTTGGGGAGTTGCTGGATTCAAGTACGCGAACGCTTCACGGCAAGTGGCATGGCTGCGGATGAGTTTGTGCATGGTGTGCTAGACTTGCCACTGCAATTGCAAACATTGTCTATCATTGCCATTGGGCACAAGGGAATGGAGCGCAAACCGTTTGACGAAGAACACTTGCAATGGGAAAAGATTCATATTAATAAATTTGGAGGACAATAGGCGTGGTGGCTGCAAAAGCAAACAATAATAGAGATACCTACAAGGCTACGGCGGTGACGCTGATTGTGCTAGGCATCTTATTTTTAATTGATAAATTGATTCACTTTTCATCGTTGGGCTTGCCTTGGGTAATGAATAAGGATAACTTAATACTGTATACATCTATTATATTTTTGATATTCAAACGAGATAAGTCGGTGGGCTTGGTGTTGCTGGGCTTATGGCTGGTGATGAACATCGGACTAATTATATCGTTACTGGGTAGTATGTCGGGCTATCTGTTGCCATTGGTACTACTCATTATTGGTGGAATTTTATATTTAC
Source organism: uncultured Bacteroides sp. (assembly GCA_947074235.1). GTDB lineage: Bacteria > Bacteroidota > Bacteroidia > Bacteroidales > Bacteroidaceae > Bacteroides. The sequence continues at coordinate 4,960 of CAMTOV010000132.1, forward strand.
TTTCTACTCGATGAAAAAAGAATTGCGAGATACTTCAATTGTGCTAGTGGGTGCTGGAAATCTGGCTACCAACTTGGCAAAAGCGCTTCGCAAAGCGGGGTTTGCTATTGCTCAGGTGTATAGTCGCACTCTGCAATCGGCTAGTGCATTGGCCGAGGTGGTGGATGCTGAATATACCACAGATATTCATCAACTGAAAAGGGATGCCGATTGGTATATCGTGTCGCTCAAAGACAGTGTGTTTGTTGAGCTGATTGGTGATATCTGCCAAGATAAGAAACAGGATGCACTGTTTGTGCATACGGCCGGTAGTGTGCCGATGAGCATTTGGCAGGGTTATGCAAACTATTATGGGGTGTTCTATCCGCTGCAAACATTCAGCAAAAAGCGTGAAGTGGATTTTAAGGAGATTCCTTTCTTTATAGAGGCTTCTACGCCGGCCAATTGTGAATGGCTGAAGGAGGTGGCGCAAACTATGTCCGACAAGGTGTATGAGGCTACATCGGAGCAACGCAAGAGTTTGCATCTGGCGGCGGTGTTTACGTGCAACTTTACCAATCATATGTATGCCTTGGCAGCCGATTTACTGGAAAAGTATGATTTGCCTTTCGAAGCGATGTTGCCCCTGATTGATGAAACGGCACGCAAGGTGCACGAACTGGCTCCACGCGAGGCGCAAACAGGGCCTGCCATCCGCTATGATGAAGAGGTGATTGACAAGCACTTGCAGATGTTGGAACATGATGAGCAGATGAGGGATTTGTATGAACGATTGAGTCGCAGCATTCATCTTCGTTCAAAGGAATAAGTACGGTATAATAATGAGGAGATTATAAGATGAGTACAATAAACTATGATTTGAAAAAGATAAAGGCGCTGGCTTTTGATGTGGATGGGGTGCTGAGTGGTGATATGATTCCACTTCATCCATCGGGAGAACCAATGCGCACAGTCAATATAAAGGATGGATATGCTATGCAACTGGCGGTGAAGCATGGATTGCACATTGCTATCATCACGGGTGGACGAACGGAAGCGGTGCGACTTCGTTTTGAGGGGCTGGGTGTGAAGGATATCTATATGGGATCGGCCATCAAGATTCATGACTATCGCGATTTTAGAGATAAGCATGGTTTGAAGGATGAAGAGATTCTTTATATGGGTGATGACATTCCCGATATGCATGTGATGCAGGAGTGTGGATTGCCTTGCTGCCCCCACGATGCTGCCCCCGAGGTGAAGCGTATTGCTCGCTACATTTCTCATTGTAATGGTGGGGCAGGCTGTGGACGCGATGTGCTGGAACAGGTGATGAAGGCACATGGCAAATGGATGAGTGAAGAGGCTTTTGGTTGGTAACTGATAATAATAGAAGTATGCTAGATAATTTGAAAAAATATAAGGTGGTGTTGGCATCGAACTCGCCTCGCCGCAAAGAGTTGCTGAGTGGGTTGGGGATAGAATATACGGTGCGCACCATGGCCGATGTGGATGAGTCGTTTCCTGAAAACTTGAAGGGAGAGGAAATTCCGGCTTATATTGCTAATGTGAAAGCAAAGGCTTATCAAACGGTGATGCAAGAGGATGAACTAGTGATAACGGCAGATACTATTGTATGGATTGATGGCCGTGTGCTGGGTAAACCTGAAACAAAGATGGATGCGGTGAATATGCTAAAAGAGCTATCGGGCAAGTCGCATCAGGTGATTACGGGTGTATGCCTTACTACCACTGCTTGGCAAAAGTGCTTCACAGCTACTACTGATGTGAAGTTTGCCGAACTGACTGATGAGGAAATTGAATATTATGTGCATCGCTATTCGCCTATGGACAAAGCGGGTGCATATGGTGTGCAAGAGTGGATAGGCTTCATTGGGGTAGAGTCAATCTCAGGAAGTTATTTCAATGTGGTTGGTTTGCCTATACAGCGTTTATACCGAGAGTTAAAGAAACTATAA
>CAMTOV010000133.1 GCA_947074235.1 uncultured Bacteroides sp.
TTAGAACGCACATTATTGCGACGCAAATCAAGATAACGATATTTCATACGAATATCATCACCACCATCCGTATTATCTTCGATAGTAAAAGGAGGAGTATTAGCAGCATTCAATACATTAAGTTCAGAGACAATAATCTCAATATCACCGGTAGGTATATGCGAATTCTTGCTAAAACGCTCGTTTACAGCACCTGTGATTTGAATTACATATTCACGTCCCAATTTATTGGCTTGTTCGCATAACTCATGATTTAACTCTTCGTTAAACACCAACTGAGTAATGCCATAGCGGTCGCGTAGATCTACGAATGTCATACCACCCATTTTACGAGTACGTTGCACCCATCCCGCCAATGTCACTTGCTTATTTACATCAGAGAGTCTCAACTCTCCACACGTATACGTTCTATACATCTTATTATATATTGTATTTAAATATTATAGTTTTTGTAGTTTGCAGCTTGCAAAAATATACAAATTATGTTTTGCGAGTAAGCTTTTGAATAATTTTCTGATTCTTATGATTGATATTATCAACGATAGCCTCATTCATCAACTTAATGCCATTGACATATTGTTGCGCTTTTTGCATCACAGGCTTAGTATCTTTGACCTTGCTGTTTTTAGAAGGCACAATTACACGCAATCCTTTTTGTATCAATTCCACATTTACATCCTTATCGGCCTCCATAGGGTCGCCATCAAAATGTATCACACCCGGAGCTGCACGTTTTATATTCAGCTTCTTTGCGCGAAATGTTTTGATTCGACTATTTTGGTCTATCGTTTTATTGAATAACTGGAAAGCCAGAGATGGCACATCCAATACAGTGAAAGGTTCTAGTACTGTTACATCCAGCAATCCGTCGGTCAACGTGGCATGCGGTGTGATGTATGCATTGTTGCCATACTGAGATGCATTGCCACAAGCTATCAAGAATGCTTTGTATTTATACACCCCATCTTCCGTTTCTATCTCGTAAGTTTCGGGTTGATAAGTAAGGCTTTCTTGGAGCGTTTTTTCAAGATAGGTAAGCAAGCCACGCTTTCCGGCATTGGCAAATTTTAAACTTACAAATGCATCAAAACCTACACCGCAAGTGCAAAAAAAGTCTGAACCATTGATTTTTCCATAGTCAATAATATCTTCCTCACCTTCATTTATCAATTCTAGAGCTTTGCGTGGATCCATCGGAATTTGAAGATGCCTAGCCAAACCATTGCCCGACCCCGAAGGGATAATTGCAAGTGCAGTATTGGTATGCACTAGTGAGCGGCCCACCTCATTGACGGTTCCATCACCACCAATAGCAACTACTATATCGATATTCTCCTCTGCTGCCAGGGCTGCTATCTCTATTGCATGACCGGCTCTTTCCGTATAAACTACCTCCCACAAGAACTTATCTTTGTCGATTTTTTCATCAATCAAACTAAGGATTAAATCTTTTCCTTGCGTGCCGGAAATAGGATTAACAATAAATCTAATTTTTTTTTTAATCTCGCTCATGCTATTATTAAAATCTTAATATGCAACTTACAAATGTAATACATTTTTCGTAATTCTTTATTTCCAATGTAAATCAAAAATTGAAAGGGTGCATTTTTTCTATCAAAAAGAACAGCTAAAAACAATTTTTGTTATCTTTGCCCCCTGTTTTAAACAGTTATTAAGGAACAGAAAATACACTACAACTTATCACGTAGTCAAATAAAGAGAATAAATATAACAATTCATGGGATTATTACAAGAAAAGTTAGCAAAATACGACCTACCACAACGCGTTAAAGCAAAGGGCGTATATCCATACTTCCGTTGCATCGAAAGTGAACAGAACACAGAAGTAATAATGAGCGGCAAAAAAGTTTTAATGTTCGGCTCTAACTCTTACCTGGGTTTAACAAATCATCCAAAAGTTATCGAAGCAGCTGTTGAAGCAACTCGCAAATATGGAACTGGTTGTGCAGGATCACGTTTCTTGAATGGAACTCTTGATCTTCATCTTGAATTTGAAAAAGAACTTGCTGAGTTTGTAGGCAAAGAAGATGCCATCATTTACTCTACAGGATTTCAAGTAAACTTAGGTGTTGTATCATGTGTGACAGGTAGAGAAGACTATATTATCTGCGACGAACTAGACCACGCTTCAATCGTAGAGGGTCGCCGTTTATCATTTAGCACTACACTAAAGTTTAAGCACAATGATATGGAGTCTCTTGAAAAAGAACTTCAAAAATGCAAGCCAGACTCTATCAAGCTAATTGTAGTTGATGGTGTATTCAGCATGGAAGGTGATATATCTAACCTACCCGAAATTGTAAAGCTCGCTAAAAAATACAATGCATCAATCATGGTTGACGAAGCTCACGGGCTTGGTGTATTGGGAGATCATGGTCGTGGTACTTGCAATCACTTTGGTGTTACTAAAGACGTAGATTTAATCATGGGTACTTTCAGCAAATCGCTAGCTGCTATCGGCGGATTTATTGCTGGCGATGCATCTATTATTAACTATTTGCGCCACAACTCTCGCTCTTACATCTTTAGTGCCAGCAACACACCTGCAGCTACAGCAGCAGCACGTGCAGCACTTCAAATTATGAAAACAGAGCCAGAACGTATTGCTCACCTTTGGGATATCACCAACTATGCTTTGAGCCGCTTCCGCGAACTAGGTTTCGAAATTGGCAACACAGCTACACCTATCATTCCATTGTATGTGCGCGATATGGAAAAAACATTCATGGTAACAAAGATGCTTTTCGACGAAGGAGTTTTTGTAAATCCGGTAATTCCACCTGCATGTTCACCAGAAGACACTTTAGTGCGCTTTGCATTGATGGCCACTCACACTAAAGAGCAAATTGATATAGCTATTGAAAAAATAGTAAAATGCTTTAAAGCTTTAGATATCATTTGATACCACTTTAATCGATTTTCACATTATTATATATATAAGCAGTATTGTCAATTATAGACAATGCTGCTTTTTTTTATCCGCTTAAATATACCACCCCATCTCATCACACCTCTTACTATTAGCGATAAGCTGCGCTAAAAATTACCCACTACCATTTACGTCATTACGATAAGGCTTATCACTCATTGGGCAGTGCCTTCTCCATCATCAGCCTGATACATTTTATTCAAATCAACCTGCCAATCATCAACTTTAAAAAACTAAGTTTATAAATGATACATTTTACCATGTAAACCTCCACATTTAACGCGTAGAATGATTAATTTATCCTACATAAATGTAGCATTTATCAATTTCAAACAATAAGCATGTTTCAAGCTATAATTAAAAAAAGTAGCGCCAAAACACAAAACCATACCCTAATATAACTAATTTTAAGTTGGAAAAGCATAAATTAAGCACAATCCTACGCACAAAACGCCAATAAAACAACAATTCATATAGTCAGTACAGAAATAGAAATTATTTCATTTTGATATTAATTCAAGATATTACCTATCTTTTTGAAAACAAATTCACGCTTTTAACTATTAATATTTTCAAAAGCACCAGAGTACACTTTATCAATGCTTTCATATTATCAATTTAACACCCCATATTGTAACAGTTTATAATTTGCATACCCCATTTTTAGATTATTTAAAAGTAAAGCTATTTTTTTTAGATATTCGACACTATTTTTAGCATCAGATTAAACAAAAAGGCATATCTTTGCAATGTAATAAAACAAAAAGAAACAACAACCAACGAAAAGAGCTACAAAATGACAAAAAGAATCCAGTTCACTAAAATGCATGGAGCAGGAAATGATTACATTTATGTAAACACTTTGAAATATCCAATTTCAAATCCTGAAGAAAAAGCAATTGAATGGAGCAAACAACATATAGGAATTGGAAGCGATGGCCTTGTATTGATTGGTACTTCTGATAAGGCAGATTTTAGCATGCGAATTTTTAATGCCGATGGCTCAGAAGCAATGATGTGTGGAAACGCTAGCAGATGTATTGGAAAGTATTTATATGAATATGGCTTGTCTAGCAAAAAAGCAATTACACTTGATACACTTTCGGGTATTAAAGTTTTAAAGCTCACCATCGAAGACAATATAGTTACATCAGTAACGGTTGATATGGGCACACCTTCCGAGATTGAAGAGATTAGTTTTTTAGGAGAACACGATTTTACTTCAACTCATGTGTCGATGGGAAACCCTCATTTGGTTACCTTTATAGACAATATTGAAGACCTACCCCTTACAGAGATTGGCCCCAAATTAGAAAATCACAAACTATTCCCAAACCGTATCAATGTAGAATTTGCTCAAGTAGTGGGCGACAACAAAATACGAATGAGAGTATGGGAAAGAGGATCGGGCATTACACAAGCATGCGGAACAGGAGCATGCGCTACAGCAGTAGCTGCAGTTACAACAGGTAAAGCAGGACGGAAAAGTGAAATTATAATGGACGGAGGCACATTAATAATTGAATGGGACGAATCAAATAATCATATATATATGACCGGCCCTGCAACAAAAGTTTTCGATGGGACAATAGATATTGAAGATTAACAGAAAAGAACTTAAAACTTAAAACAATTAAATATTAAAGAGATGGCACTTGTTAATGAACATTTTTTAAAACTTCCTGGAAGTTACTTATTCTCGGACATAGCAAAGAAGGTAAATACATTTAAAGTAACTCATCCAAAACAAGATATCATTCGTTTAGGAATTGGTGATGTAACTCGCCCTCTTCCACAAGCTTGCTTAGAAGCTATGCACAATGCAGTAAACGATTTATCAAAAGCTGAAACTTTTAGAGGATATGGACCAGAACAAGGTTACGATTTTCTAATCGAAGCAATTATAAAAAACGACTATGCCTCGCGTGGCATACATTTCAGTAACTCTGAAGTATTTGTTAATGATGGCGCCAAAAGCGACACAGGCAATATCGGAGATATTTTGCGACATGACAATAGTGTAGGTGTAACAGATCCTATCTATCCGGTATACATTGACAGCAATGTAATGTGTGGTAGAGCAGGCGAATTGGATTTAGAATCGGGCAAATGGAGCAACATTACTTACATGCCTTGCACAAGTGAAAACAACTTCATTCCTCAAATTCCTGACAAACGCATTGATATTGTATATCTATGTTATCCAAACAACCCAACAGGAACTACACTTACGAAAGCAGAATTGAAAAAATGGGTTGATTATGCTTTAGCTAATGACACCTTGATTTTATTTGATGCTGCCTACGAAGCATATATTCAAGAAGACGATGTTCCTCACTCAATATACGAAATAAAAGGTGCACGCAAATGTGCAATTGAGTTTCGTAGTTTTTCAAAAACAGCAGGCTTCACAGGTGTTCGTTGCGGATACACAGTGGTTCCAAAAGAACTAACAGCATCTACTTTAACAGGCGAACGTGTGGCTTTGAACAAACTTTGGAACAGACGCCAAAGTACAAAATTTAATGGAACATCTTACATTACCCAACGCGCTGCAGAGGCAATCTACACACCCGAGGGTAAAAAACAGATAAAAGAAAACATTGATTATTACATGACCAATGCCGGCATCATGAAAGAGGCTTTAGAAAGCAGCGGTCTGACAGTATATGGAGGTGTAAATGCACCTTATCTATGGATAAAAACGCCAAACGGAGTCAGCTCTTGGAAATTCTTTGATCAACTTCTTTATGAAGCAAATGTAGTAGGAACACCTGGAGTAGGATTCGGCCCAAGCGGCGAAGGATATTTAAGACTTACAGCATTTGGCGAACGCGAAAATTGCATTGAAGCAATGAAACGCATTAAGAACTGGCTGTAAGTAGAAAAAAACGTTACAACACGATCACAGAAAAAAACACGATGAAGACAATGCCCTAAAGGGCTGTAAATCTCACGAAGAACGATAGTTTTTGCGCGCTACTATATATAAAATGGACCGTACAATCCACAATTTTTCTAACTTAATGGTAAAAAGACGATGAAAACAACGATTAACAAAAAACTGATTTTAATAGCAGTAGCTTTAGTGGGAATGCTTGTTCCAAGCACAATGTCTGCACAAGACGAGTTTGAAGTATCTCTAGGCGCAGACCTAGTAAATAAATATGTATGGAGAGGTTTCGACCAAGGATCTGGAGCTTCTATCCAACCTTCTTTAGGTCTTGCGTGGAAAGGAATTTCATTATCAGCTTGGGGAAGCACTAGTATTACAGCACTCGAGCCAAAAGAGTTTGATATTTCGTTAGGCTACAGCATTGGTGGTTTTAGCGTATGTGTTACAGACTATTGGTGGAATGGCGAAGACGGTAACTATGGCTATTACAAAGACAGCCACTTCTATGAAGGAGCAGTGAGCTACTGTTTTGGTGAAAAAGTTCCTTTGACACTATCAGCAGCAGTTATGTTTGCAGGCGACAAAAACCCTGTAACAGACAAAAAGGTTACTTCGGCATATTTCAATGCTTCTTATGATATCAACTGTCCAGGTGATGTAGTTTTAACTCCATCGATTGGCGTATCAACAAAGTCGTATATGTATGCTGACAAAAAAATAAGCGGTATAACTGATATTTCATTGAAAGCCGCTAAAGATATTAAAATAACAGATAGTTTCTCAATTCCAATCTTTGCTCAGGTAACAGTGTCGCCTGTGATGGACAAAACCTATTTGGTTTTTGGAATGAGTTTCTAAAGAGAGAGATCATTTAATAAGAGTGAGTAGAAATTCTGGAAGTTAGAGTTTTCTTAATCGGTTTGTTGTATGGTAACCTACAATGGCAACCCAACAATTTCTACTCCTCTTATTCTAACCAGTACACACTAAATTTATAAGGTATATGAAAAAGATTGAAGCAATTATTCGGAAAACAAAATTTGAAGATGT
>CAMTOV010000134.1 GCA_947074235.1 uncultured Bacteroides sp.
ATAAATAGTCACTTAATAGAACAGAAAAAAAGGTTAAATAGAAGTTTCTATAAGTGATTTAAGTCTGTTCGTTAATAATTATATAAATTTGTAACATAAGCAACAAGTTATTATAACGAAGCATTGATATATAAACCATCAGATGAAAAACAAAACTACTATAATCTATTCAGCGATTATGTTATTGGGAGGAGCTTCTTTCTTTCTCTTCTTCTTTTATCTCTACCCCTATCATCTTTATCACCGAGAGCAGACATCAATCTTTGTTCTATCGGCACAAACGTTGACCGACTATCTTGGCAAGCCAGCTTTCTTGTCGTGCTTGGTTGGCGACTTCCTTACACAGTTTTTCTATTATCAGGGTATCGGGCCTCTCATAGTTAGTGCGCTTTTATTAGCTCTGGGAGCAACCTATTACCGACTGCTATATCGCTCACAAAATTGGTGGGCACTTATCCCCGTTGTGCTGCTCACGTTGTGGGAGTTTGGCAAACTGTGCAGCATGTACTACCCCATTTCGGCTACACTTTCGTTCATGGGTGGTGGGCTGATAGCTTTACTACTCATCAACATCCGCGCCCATTTGCACTCTAGCAAGGCAGTTATTCCTCTTGCTGCAGTTTGTGTTGCTGCCTCATATTGGTTATTTGGCATTGGTGCATGGATTACTATAATCTTTATGTTCACCTATTTGTATCGCTACATCTTCTTGTTGATGATAGTTGAGGCAATTGGCATTTCAATCGCTGCCAAATATATATATACTATTCCTTGGGACGAGGCTTTTATTTATCCATCGACTACTCAGTTTGATACACCCAATTTTGAGAGAGAGCGTATCCTGAAGTACGATTGTGAATACTATTTCAATCGTGTCAGTAAACTGAAAGAGGATGACGCTGCTCCACAAGGCCTATTGCCCACTTACTACACCAGTCTAATAGATGCCAAGCAGCAAAATCTGCCTCCTAACCTACTATCAAGAATGAAGTATGGCATCAATGCTTTGTTTATTCCTGTTGCCCCCACCACAAACCCACAAAGCATTTATGCTGCCAACGAGTTATGGTTTGAATTGGGAGATATGACGCTAGCCGAACATGCCACAATATTGGGAATGATCTTTTCGCCTCACAACAAAGGGAGCAGAGCCTTGAAGCGATTGGCCGAAATCAACCTAATCAATCAAGACGACGAGGCGGCGAAGAAGTATCTACGCATGCTGCAAAAGACTATTGTACACGATGATTGGGCAACAGAGCGTATGCCCGGACAGCAGAGTGAAAGAGTGCAAAAATGGCTCGCCGTAAAGCGTAGCTTCCTACCAAAAGCGGATGTGATACGAAACAGTGCCGATGTGCAGACATCACTTTGCAACTTGCTAGATGCCAATCCGAATAATCTATTGGCACTAGACTATCTATTGTGCTACGATTTATTGATAAAAGACATCGGTAGCTTTGGCAATCATATAGAGAAGTATGCCAACGGATACTCTAATCATCGATTGTATCAAGAGGCTTATCTAATCTATGCAATCGGCAAAGAGAATCTACTGCTAAATAACAAAAAGATAATGATCACCCCCGAGGTAATTGATGAATTTTATCAATATACCGAACTTTATCAGTCGGACGACGATAATGTAGAGCAATTGAAGCAGAAATTTGATAAAACATACTGGTTTTATTATCACTTTGCCCAGAAAACAATTAATCCATAATACTCTAATTTTCAACATATTAAACACAGCTTACTGAGCAACCCTTGCCAGCGTGCTGAGTGGGCCTTGTCAGTTTGCTAACCAGCCCTTGCCAGTTAAATGAATAAAGCCCCTCCAAATTCAATCAAATTTGACACAAAGAGAGGTAAATTATTTAACGCTAAAAGTTGCTACTTACCGCATTAATAGTTAGTTTTGCACCTATACTCTAATATTACACTATGGATTACCACCGCCTTATACTTAAAGATATATATGCCGAAATATCAACCTACCACTCTACCGACTCAGCAAGCGAATATCACTTGATATTGCACGTAAAAAATCGGAAGCTCAGCTTTGAAGAGCAGGTTGACAAATTGCAAGAGGCATACCTTCATATTTTACAACACGAACTCAGCGGGACTACTCCTGTTTTCAAAAGATATTATCTAAGCGACGCTGCTAATCAAGCAGAAACATTGCAGGCCATAGCGTCACAAGATAAGAAATGCGCCAGTTCTATCATAGAGCAGCCATTGCTTGATGGTAGTAAAGTAGCTCTTTGGGTATACCTCATGACCGATGTAAAGTGCCAAAAGCTCGACCATGGCTTGTATGAGGCTGCACATGGAAGTTATCGCCACTTGTGGCTTGCCAGTGCTTTCAACAAAGCCAGCAAAGCGGAGTATCAGATGCGATTGATATTCAACGATTATATCATGCAGCTGATGGAGCAAGAGTTAACCCTTGCCGACAATTGTCTACGCACCTGGATCTATGTGCAGGATGTAGACAACAATTATGCCGGTGTGGTGAAGGCTCGCAATGAAGTATTTATAACACAAAACCTCAACCCCGACACTCATTTTATAGCTAGTACAGGTATAGCAGGACGCACTGGAGATTCAACCATAAACGTGCTTTTTGATGCATACGCTGTGGATGGCATTACTTCCAAACAAGTGAAATATCTACATGCACGCACACATCTCAACCCTACCCATGAGTATGGTGTTAGCTTTGAGCGTGGCACAGCCATTGAATATGGCGATCGTAAACACATACTTATCTCTGGCACAGCTAGCATCAACAACCGTGGCGAAATAGAGCATCCGGGCAACATCAAAAGACAAGTAGAGCGAATGTGGGAAAATGTAGATGCATTATTGAAAGAAGCAGATGCAGACTTTTGCGACATGGGGCAATTCACTGTTTATCTACGAGATATTGCCGATTATGAAGTGGTGAGAAAGATGTTTGACGAACGTTTCCCCGATACACCCAAGGTGATAACACTTGCACCCGTGTGCCGCCCAGGTTGGCTGGTAGAAATGGAGTGTATGGGTGTGAAGAAGTTCAAATCTAAGCATCCTGCTTTCTAAACTCTCGATGTAGGATGTTGAAACTGCACAACATATATATTGCTCTAATAGCGTGCCTTTTAGCAAGCTGCACACCCACGCCAACCAGTGTGATAAATGCTGTAGAAGAGGCCAACATCTACCCTGATTATCAAAACATCACAATCCCAATTAATATTGCTCCGCTCAACTTCTTGCTAAGAGGTGATTCTGTGAAAGCAATATCGGTAGTGGCACAAGGGAAAACGGAAAACATCACAGTAAATGCAAGAGGCAACCAAGTTCGTTTTCCGATGAAGAAGTGGAAGCGATTATTGCAAGAAAGCATAGGTGACACGGTGCAAGTAGAGGTGATGGCAAAGATCAATAGCGAATGGATAGCCTATCCATCATTTTATTGGTACGTTAGTCGCGATAGCATCGACTCTTATTTGAGCTACCGACTGATAGAACCTGGCTATGAGGTGTGGAACAGACTTCACATCAAGGAGCGATGCCTAGAGAGTTTCGACGAAAAGACATTGGCCGACAACAAGTTGCTGGGTGGCAAGTGTATGAATTGCCATGTATATGGTGGCAATAATGGCAAACTATCGATGTTTCACCTCAGAGGTAAAGGTGGCGGCACAATTCTCAATCAAGAAGGGCGCATCCGCAAACTGACACTCAAAAACGATGAAATGATTTCGGCTGCCGTATATGGTGGCTTTCATCCTAGTGGCAAATATGGAGTATTTTCTACCAATATCATCATACCTGCGTTTCATAGCACCAACAACAATCGCTTGGAGGTGTATGATACTCAATCGGACTTAGCCATAGCCGACTTTGAGAACAATCGCATGATAACATCGCCCTTAGTGAACGACTCGTTATCGCTAGAAACATTTCCTACATTTTCGGCCGACGGACAAACGGTTTTCTTCTGCTCAGCACCAGCAATAGCCTTACCCGATAGCATCCGACACATGCGTTACTCGCTTTGTAGTATCGATTTTGATGCCGAAGATGGCACTTGGGGCAATCAAGTAGATACGCTTTGGAATGCCGATGAGATGAATGGTTCGGTATGCTATCCTAAAACATCGCCCGATGGTCGATACATATTATACACCGTGGCCAACTATGGCACATTCCCCATCTGGCACAAGGAGGCCAACCTGCAATTGATGGATTTGAACACCAGACATATCGATTCGTTGAGTGAAGTTAACTCCGATCGTTCGGATACCTATCATAGTTGGTCGGCAAACAGCAAGTGGTTTGCCTTTGCTAGCAAACGAGGAGACGGACAATATGGCCGTGTCTACTTTGCGCATATCGACGAACATGGCAAGGTAGGCAAACCATTTGTATTGCCACAAGCCAATCCTGAACACGACGATTTAAATCTAAAGTCGTATAATATACCTGAGTTATCGGTCAGCGAAGTGCCCTTCGATGCAAACTTATTAGAAAGTATTGTACGCAACATTCCCACAGAATCTTTTAATTAAAAATACAATCTAAAACAATGGTTTCAATCAAAGAAAAAATAGGCTACGGTCTAGGTGATATGTCCTCTTCTATGTTCTGGAAGATATTTGGCATGTATTTACTATTCTTCTACACAAAAGTATTTGGCATCTCACCAGCAGTAGCAGGTACGATGTTTCTAGTCACCCGTATTTGGGACTCAGTTAATGATCCTGTTATGGGTATCATTGCCGACAGAACCCAGACACGTTGGGGCAAATATCGTCCTTACTTACTATGGTTTGCCATTCCTTTTGCCGCAGTGGGTGTACTTACTTTCTACACACCTAACTTAAATGAAACGGGCAAAATAGTTTATGCCTACATCACCTATTCTATCATGATGATGGTTTACACAGCAGTCAATGTTCCTTATGCATCATTACTTGGAGTGATGTCCGCCGACCCGAAAGATAGAAACATACTAGCTTCCTATCGTATGTTCTTTGCTTTCATTGGTAGCTTTATCACCTTTATGTTATTGCAACCACTAGTTGATTTTTTTGCAGTAGATGGTGCACAAGCAGCCAGTGATAACAGTATCAGTAGTGATCCTAATGGATGGGCTATGGCCGTTGCTGTAATTGGAGTAATCTGCGCCGTACTGTTCTTTCTCTGTTTTAAGTGGACCAAGGAGCGTGTAAAACCAATTGATGAGAAAAAGAATGATGTATCTGTGAAGCAAGACTTAAAAGATTTATTCAAAAACTCTCCCTGGTGGATTCTGTTAGCTTCGGGGTTAGCCGCACTTTTATTCAATGCCATTCGCGATGGGGTTGCACTGTTCTATTTTGCCGACTATATTCAACTCAACTATAAAATGCCTTACTTAGGATGGACCATGGCTACCATCTACCTACTAGTAGGACAAGCGGCCAATATGGTGGGTGTAGCATTAGCAGCACCTTTATCCAATCGTTTTGGTAAAAAGCGTACTTATATGATGGCAATGGCTATCGCTGCGGTGCTCAGCGCTATATTCTTTACTCTCACCCCAAACCAAATTGCACTGATATTAATCTTGCAAATTGGTATTTCAATCTGTGCCGGCTATGTATTACCACTACTTTGGAGTATGTATGCCGATATCGTAGATTATCAAGAACTAAGAACCGGCAGGCGTGCAACAGGGTTGATATTCTCCTCTTCATCTATGTCGCAAAAAATGGGCTGGGCTTTTGGAGCAGCACTTACAGGATGGTTATTGGCAGCCTTTGGATACAATCAAGATGCGGTAATACAACCCGAAAGTGCTATTTTGGGAGTACGCTTGATGCTTAGTTGGTTACCAGCAGCTAGTTGTGTACTTGCTATCATTGGAATGATGTTCTACCCCCTATCAGAGAAAAGAGTAAAAGATGTGACTATCGAACTAGAGAAGCGAAGAGAAGAAGCCAAACTATAATAACGTCATAAATCAAATAAAAGATATGAAAAAGTATTTTGCAAGCATTGCTTTAATTGTATGCACTCTATGCCTATCAGCTCAAACCCTGTATCCCGATTTTAGTAAGATGAACTTTGGCTGCGATGGCAATAGTATCACAGCCGGCAATCAGTGGTCTAAAACCGTAGTCGATCTACTGGGATTTGCTTCGCACCACAATGTAGCGGTTGGCTCAGCCACCTGGGCAGCGCACAATGACACACAAGAATATGGTGCAAATAACTTTGCCGGCATATCGGGCGGATGGCTACCCACAGAAGATGCAGTAGAGATGCAAATGCGCCACAATAATGTATCGAAAGTGCATATCCAAAAATTCATCTCAGAAGTGGAGAGTGGCGAATATCCTGCTCCCGATGTATTTGTATTTTCAATGGGTACAAACGACAGAAATCTGGGTTGTGCAGAAGAGGCATTAAAAGGTAAAAGCCTAGATGAAGTAGATATCAGCAACATGGCAGGTGCTGCACGCTGGTCTATTCAAACCATTCAAGAGAAATACCCTAACTGTAGAGTATTTGTTTGTACACCCATTCAAACCGGCAATGTAGAGCACAATGAATTGAACCTTCAAAAGATTGCCATCTTGCGCGAGATATGCCAAGCACTATCGGTACAAGTGATTGATTGCTATTCAAATAGTGGTATCAGTGAGAAGTTTGAACAACCTTCAAGTCAAGGCCGATACTTAAACGATGGACTTCACCCCGGTACAAATGGACAGCAACTCATGGGGCGCTACATTGCTAAAGAAATAAGAAATAACTATTATTGATTGCGGCAAATTACTAGTACCCCCGACGAGAATCGAACTCGTATCTAAAGTTTAGGAAACTTCTATTCTATCCGTTGAACTACAGGACC
>CAMTOV010000135.1 GCA_947074235.1 uncultured Bacteroides sp.
GCAGAGCATGGCTATCCTCCAGTAACTAACGATGAGGTATTTAGAGAGATATTTGAGCAAGCTGAGAATTTTAAGAAGTATAATGTGTAAAGTAAATAAGTTATAATATTATGAAGCTTGGTAAATTAGAACAAATAACAGACTTACGCTCTGTGTGGAAGAATGAAGCTAAAGACTTTACCCCTTGGCTGGCGAAAGATGAAAATTTAGAGGCATTAGGAGATGCTATCGGTATAGATATTGTATTGGAAGAAACGGAATCTAGCGTTGGTAATTTTAGTGTTGACTTATATGCAACAGAAGAGGGAACAGAACGCAAGATTATAATTGAGAATCAACTAGAAGAAACTAATCATGACCATTTAGGCAAGATTATAACTTATGCCTCAGGTAAAGATGCAGAGGTAATAATATGGATTGTCAAAAAGGCTCGCGACGAACACAGACAAGCCATTGAATGGCTAAATCAGCACACAGATGATCAATTTGCTTTCTTTCTAATTGAAATAGAATTGTGGAAAATAAATGATTCTGAACCAGCTCCTAAATTCAACATAGTTGAAAGACCTAATGATTGGGCTAAAGCTATGAAGAAAATAGCGAACCTTTCAGATTCGGAGAATTTAAAATTATCTTTTTGGCAATCATTTAATTCATATGCATCTACTAATAATGAGTTTATTAAAAACTTCAAATTGAGAAAACCCCAGCCGCAACATTGGTATGATTTAGGTGTTGGATCTTCTGCATATCATATAGATTTAACTGTCAATACACAGAAAAAACGCATAACAGCGGGTATATATATAAATGATGACAAGGCTATTTACAAGAAATTTGTAGACAATGAAACGATATTAAAAGAGGTCTTGGAATGCAAGGTGATAGAATGGAGAGACGCTAAGAAAGCTTCCCGCTTTTTAATTAGTGCACCATTTGACATTAACGATTCTGCAACATGGAACGATGCTTATAAATGGCTATATGAGAAATGTTTGAAAATCAAGAGCGTAATTAAAGAGATTGATAAATTATAATCTGTGATAATAATTAATTATTAAAAAGTATGATTAAAATTATAGATAGTATTGACCTTACATCAAATGGGGCTTGTGTTTTCAACAAGAAATGGCAACTAGTTCATCTTCGTCAAGGTGATATGGATGGTGCGTGCGCAGTATACTCTTTGATGATGTATCTTATATCAATTAAAGTTCTAACATATAAACAAGTTACGAATTTGAACACGTCTTTTAAAGGGAACACTTCTAAGGGTCGCTTGTATAAAGAGTTCTTTAAGAATGAAGGGTTATGCCGTGGTGGATTTTACTTTTCTGGCGATCTAAATAAACCAGGGATAGCCGAGAAGTTAAACCATTCGTTCTCGAAAGAAGTAAAAGCTATCCCAAAAATCTATAATGCTAGTAAACAGAATCAGAAGGAAGCAACAAACGATATAAAAGCATCTATTGATGAAAATAACCCTATAATGCTGGGATTTGCTATAAAAGATGGTGGACATGCAATATTAGCTATTGGTTATGAGGAAAAAGATGGGCAAATAACAAAAATATTTTGCTTGGATCCAGGATATGATTTACAAAAAAGTTCATATTGGAATACTGTACTAAAAGTTAATGATTATGCATCAAACAAATACTGTCATCAATGTATAACTCCTACAGGTAGTTATGAAGTTTTTATCGATGAGACATTGAAGATAATTAAAAAATAGCTAGACTTATTTATTATTATGCAAATAACAAAACAACAACTCTTGTAACTTTCTTTAAAAAGAAATTAATATATTTATTATAGATAAATTTTTACTTGTATTTACGAATGCTATTAATACTAATATTAAAATACTATGAAACAAAATGTATTTAAAGGACGTAAAATCTCTAAACGTTTAATGGCGAAGTTACAAAATGGAGAATATCAAAAATGGATTGATTATATAAAAAGTGATAGAACTTTACGTTTTGAAATTCGTATAGGTAAAGTCATTATATATTTTAAAAAGTGTAAAGCATTAGAAATATCATCAACAAACATGACAGTCGATAAGAATTATTTTATTGACGAAAATGATATTATCAATCCTAATATATCAACACCCAAAGATTATTTTAATCAGATTAAAACCGTCATCAATAAATGGCAAAAGTTCAAGGTAAATAAAGAAGAATTTGATTCTCAACAAAAGATAGCATTAGCTAATGATATTAATAATCGCTATTTCATTATTGATATGGAATATTCTTTTAGCAGAAGTTTTATTGAAAAAATAAAAGAGCGACCTAAAAGAGTTCTTTTTGATCTTGTGGGAATAGACAAAGAAACAAACAGCTTAGTGCTTTTTGAACTTAAAAAAGGCAAAGGCGCAATAAAAGGTAAAGCAGGTATTGAGGCTCATAAAAATGATTTTGAATGCTATTTTAGGAAGGAAAATAAATATCAACTTGACTTCATCCAGCATTTAAAAACAGATGTAGAAAACATAATTAGGGACAAACAAGAGTTAGGTTTTATTGAAAAAGACTTCAATGTGGACAAGCTTCTACTTAGTGAAGTTCCTCAGTTTGCTTTCATATATTATTATGAACAAAATGAAAACATAAAGGATATTGAAAAAATAGTAGAACCTTATAAGCTATTGTTCGTATCTTATAACAACTATGTATTAAAATAAATCAATCATCTGCCAATTGCCATTCAACCGGCACCCATCATCAACCACAGCACCATTTGAAAATATAATTCCGTCATTCTCTTCAACGCCAAAGCTTTCGTGTGCATGACCAAACAAATGGTATTGTGGTTTAACTTCGAATACTTTATTGCGAATGCGGATATTACCCCAATGTGTACCCGATGACTTATCAAGTATCAGGGTGGGTGGTTCGTGAGTAATAAGCACATTTACACCTGCTGGCATAAGCTGTTCGGAATGGTTGTAGCCCAGGCCAAAGAATTTGACACCCTCAATCTGGCATTCGCAGTCTTGCAAGAAGTGGACATTTTCGGGGAGTTCTTCAATACTATCAGCATCCCATAAACAAAGATCATGATTGCCGGTAACAAAGATCTTGTGTTTGTAGGGCAGTGCAATAAACCAATTGAGAAAGTCAAGTACTTCCCCTTCAGTACCTTTGTCTGAAAAGTCGCCACTATGCACTATAACGTCTGCTTGTGGTAGTTGTCCTAGCTGATGGTGACGATTGTGGGTATCGGAGATATGAAGTAGTTTTATTTGATTATTATTTCTATGTCGTTTGTAGTTGTGGTGCTCTCTACTATAGGGCAGTTCACATGAAGATTGAGGCTTTGTAGGGTTCCGACTTTCTCTTTGTGAATGGGAATGATGGCTGTAGTAGGGTTAGCAAACTCACATAAGGTTTTAAGCGCTTCTTTACTAGCGTGACCACTGGTGTGGAGATACTCTACTTGCCACTCGTATTTATAAACAAAATCATGTAGTTGAGATTTATAGGCTTTGTGCTCTTCTATGATATATCCTTTAAATTGAGAATAAATAAATAGGACTTGCTGTGGATTAATGCCTGTTTCACTCAGCACACGTGCTATGTTTTTTTGGAACGTATCTGAATGGCGTACAAACATGAGGAAACCATGTCGTTTCATTCTATCTATTTCGCTTTCTGTATTATAGCGAAAGTTATAAACGAATATATCGTTGTAGGGTGCAAGGGCACTATTTTTAATGGTGATCACTTGCTTTGTTTGGTATGAATCGGCCACAATTCTACGATTCTTGTTTTGACGTTGTGCAGCTAGAATAAACGAGGTAAGTCGGTCGGCATCCATTGAGGAGCACAATACAAATACATACTTGCTCGTTTTTAATAGCTCAACGGCTTCGTCTTGCAACTCACTCTCTTTCATCACACGATTGTCGTCTCTCTGAAGCATAGTGCCTTCGGTGATAAGCACATCTATAGGTTGCTTTAAAGACTGTCCAACTTGCTGTAGCAATTCTTCGCCATGATAGCCATGATCTCGGAAATCGCCAGTATGTAGCACCACTTTGCCATCACATTCAATAAGAAACATGTGTGCATCGATAGCGGAGTGGCTGATGGGTAGAGGTGTAATATAGATGTCATTATATTGTTCTCTTCTGTTTGATGTATAGACTTGAAATTTATTTAACGCAATAAGACTGGCTTCTGCATCTTCATGCAAACTATCAGCGTATAACATATGTTCTCTTAGATTATTAATCATCTGCAATGATAAGGCGCCAATATGCTGTGTTACTTTATCACCCACTTTGGCTTCGAAGCCGATATGGTCGTTGTGATAGTGAGAGTAGAAGATGTGGCTCACTCCTTGAATAATTTCATTGAGATGGCTGGGCGTATCGAGTTGATCTTTTGAGGGTTGATCGCCTTCGGGCAGATTATGCCCGAGGTCGATAAGTATCTTTGTGCCATTGCTAGATTCAATTTCTGTGATGCAACCGCCTATTTGATTAATGCCACGATGGATGGTTATTTTCATTTATTGTAAGGTTAACTCAGTAGAAAATTCTTGTGTTTTAATTTCTAATGATTTTTCTTTAAATTGTGCATTGATATAGTCAATTAGGATTTCATCTACTAGTGGATGAATATTATCGTATAACATGACACCTACAATAGTCTTAGGATTTTGGTTTTTCCAAAAGTGGTATAGTTTATCAAAACTACGATATGCCAATGGTGCACTTTTTAGATGATAATAGAATTTATGTTGAAACAAATCTTGGCAAAACCACATGTAAAAAAGCAACTCTGTAATAATGCCAACCATTTTATTATCATATTTTAGCTCAAATACCCAAAACTCATCTGCTCTAATGCCCCATAAATCGATAGCGCTCTTCTTGGCTGTGAAGTATTCTGTTTCTCGGCTTACTTCATTCTTAAAAACTCCTACTGGTAATTGTTGATCAATTATGTCGAACTTAACGCCTTTAAACAAACATCTTGATTCTAACAGTTTGCGTTCGAAGAAAGCTTCGCTTTTAGCATTCACTATCTTTTGAGCAGCCTTTTCTGGATAGTTTATTACAAATTTCGTGTTTTTAAACTGAGTGATAAATTCGGAATACTCTTGCCGTTTGTTATCAGCAACGCTAAACCAATTAAAATATTCGCAAGACTTCATCACTCTATACATAAAACGATGATAGTGTCCGTCTATTGTTGTACAATCTTCCCATGATAACGTAACTCTATCTATCTCTGATTGAAGTTTGCTCATGATACACAATACCCATGATTCAAAAGCTGAACCATTTGTTTGCATATTACTACACACATCACCTGCTTTTAAATCAACACGCATCACTCTATTAGTAATTGAGAAATCCATATTGCGTGGTGCTGCAACTCTATCTCCTAGTCTATTGAATATATCCTTTTTATTCATAGTGCTACATCCATTTCTCAAACACAACACCTCGGTGCCATTCAAGTACTTCCTTACGTGGATTAAATTGGTTATTAATAGGTAGAATAATTTTCTTATTGTGAAGCTGCTTGATAGAATAATCAGAGCCGACCGTGATATAAATGCGTTCACTATGAATATATCCTCTTTCTACTGCATCGAGAATGCTAAGCAAAAGCACTGGCTTATGGGGTGCACCACCAAACTGATGTGCTCGCTTTAGCTTTGTAAATAGAGTGATGTAGTAGTTTAATGATTTCATAATGAGAGATAAAGATAGCTGTTTTACAAATATAGCTTATTTGTGAATTGTTGGATCACAATTAGCAAAAAATCAACTGATTTATATATAGATTGATAAAATTAAACTTCAGTTCTATTTGTGTTGACAATATTTGTCAAAAGAGTGTCCTTTTTTTGTAACTCTAAACAATAAGTAGGATACTTGACCTATTACACAAATGACTCTTAATAGCATTAACATCGCTAGGACAGTGTCTTGCATATGTAGGATAGTGTTAATGGATAATTTAAATTTGAATTTTATAAAAAAACGGTTTTGATTGTTGCAGTGTTATCAGGGGGCATTTTAGCAAGTTGTTCTAAAGATGACAGCAATACTATTGTGATTAATACAAAAACACCAATAGTATTGAATTATGAAAAAATTCTTCAGATTGATGCATCATCTGAAAGAGGTTAGCTAATGAAATTGATAACGCAAAGATTACAACAGCTATTACCTTATTCCTTTATAATATCAATTATTTGGAGGTGATTTATATGGATGTAAGAGATGCGTTGAGTAATACTAGATCAGTAGATAACAAAACACGTGAAAATTGTAAGTTATTGATTGAGTCAATGATTTTGAAATAAAAGGATATACATATTCATAATGAAGTGTTTATTTTAGGAAAGGTCAACCAGCTGTTTCCATATCATATTCACTTAATGTATTTATGCTTTATCACTCACAAGACGTTAAGTTGAAAATTACTATATAAACCAAAGTAATACTTATGCTAGGATTTGCATTGAGTTTGGTTGTCTACCGATAAAGGAATAAAAACACACCTCCAACAGTCAAGATATAACTCTATTGGAGGTGTGTTCATTGTTTATAGCTTACTAAAAAGATGCATTAATAAGCAGCATTCTCTATTGTCTTGCTTCCTTTATATGATATATAAAATCTATTTGAGGCAGCATCTTTCATCTTTTTCTTTTTAATAGAGTTATTATTACAGTCCTTAACTTTATACTTTACCAACTCATTTTTACTTGAAATATTAGTAATATCACTTACATAGAATCCGTTTTCT
>CAMTOV010000136.1 GCA_947074235.1 uncultured Bacteroides sp.
AGTCCTTTGCGAATACCTTCGCGCATTTCATCTTCAGTCAGCGAGTCCGATTCGAAGAATTTCTCCATCAGCGACTCATCATTTTCAGCAGCAGCCTCTACCAAGTTTTTGTGCCACTCCATCGCTTTATCCATTTCATCAGCAGGAATATCTTCGATAGTAGGCGCACCACCCTCAGGTTTCCACGAATATTTCTTCATCAACAACACGTCGATAAGCGAGTGGAAATCGGGTCCGGTAGATATGGGATATTGTATAGGCACAACCTTTGAGCCATAAGCCTCTTTCAGTTGCTCTAAGATATTATCATAATCGCATTTGTCATTGTCAAGCTGGTTGACAAGGAAAATAACAGGTTTATTCAGTTTTTCGGTATATCGGAAATGATTTTGAGTGCCAACCTCTACACCATATTGCCCATTAATAAGAAGGATGGCAGTGTCGGTTACATTCAGTGCAGTTACGGTGCTTCCTATGAAGTCGTCCGAACCCGGACAGTCTATCAAATTCAGCTTTTTATTGTTCCATTCAACGTGGAATACAGTAGAAAAAACAGAGTATCCATACTCTTGCTCAACTGGGAAATAATCACTAACGGTATTTTTTGCGGCAATAGAACCGCGACGTTTTATAAGACCACTCTCGAAAAGCATTGCTTCGACGAGAGTGGTTTTCCCAGAGCCAGAACTTCCCAATAGGGCGATGTTCTTAATTTCATTAGTCTGATATACCTTCATAATATACAAGATTTAAATGGATAAATAAGTATGCTACACACATACCTTGAATTATAGTTTGCGCAAATTATAAATTAATAAAATGAAAAACAATCTAAAAGGCCGTGTTACTAAACAATGTTTTCTAACACAAATTTTCTGACAATTAATATAACTGAAACATCCATTAGGTTAAGAGAGGTGTAGATACATATATTTATGGAATAATTTACTTAAAAGCACCAACAGAGCATCGCATTGAATTTAAGCATTTGACAACTATTTCATCTGAATTGCTGCTACTTTCTTGTCAAGAGCAAGATTATACAAGTTTAACTATATAAGCTGTTTTAAAGCACTAACAAGTGTTTTTATAAAAACTAATTGATAGTTTCAACAAAACATATTGCTAAAACAATCAAAACACAGTGCCTTTTCAATCAAAACGGAGTGTGAAATGCTTCATTTAACACTGGCAAAAAGTGCCCTTATAGGCTATATGAGAGGGGTAGATAAAAAAAATAGGAGAAAACTGCTGTTTTCTCCTATTAGCATGGTTTAGCCGAAAGCTAATTCATGATTGATAGTGCGAATATACACTATTAAGTTGAGATAGGCAAACTCTTTTCAGCTACTTATCTTCACGTTGTGACGCATTACCGATTTCACCATAAAGCAACACAGTGAGGCTGATTTCTCCCTGTGCGCCTGTAACGTGTATGGCTTCAATATCTGCTGTGGCCGAGGGGCCGGTATAGAAAGAGCCGTATTGTGTATCGGTGAGCTTAAGTGCTTGATATGCTTCATGCAACCCACCTTTTAGGTTAGCTCTGTCGAGCAGTAAATACAAATCGGTGGACAACAGTGCGGCAGCTGCCAGCCCCAAGCTTTTGTTGGTAACCCACACCGAGCCTGTTTCGGCTACGCCCAACTCACCTTCTCCAATGCATATATCTATTTTATGAGCATCGTGAGGGTCTTTCAAGTCGGCCAATGTTATTGTTCCTTGATATTCGGGTATATTAGAATAAATACATTTTGTATCTTTATCTAACTGCTTATCCAACCACTCTATGGCTTGTGCACGAGTGTCGAAACATTCTGCCTTACCATCAAAGCCTGTCAGATGCTCTATGAAGCCCTCTTGCATATCGCCAGTATAGGCAAAGATGGGTACATCGGGCAGTCTTTGTAAATGTAGTTTTCCATTTCTTATTTTTTCAAGAATGGCATCTTTTGAACTTACTGTATTTGCATCCATAGTTATTGTTTTTGCTCGTTAGATTGCTGTTCTTTCTTGAAATACTCTCTGAAAGTTTGTTCTGGTGCTTCAGGGTCTGAGTGCTCGGCTGCCCAAGGGTTCAACTTAGATTCCATCAACACTTTGGGCAAATGTCGCAAAGCAGCCAAAGCCACTTTTTCGGCCCAAGCTAGTCGGTATTCATTCTTCAACACAACATCGCTCATATTCATCTCAAGGCGATGGGCCAGCAAATCTTCTTTCTTCTCAACAATGATATCGCGCCAACGAAAGACTAAATTGGGGATGGGCACATGCACGGGGCATACATTGGCACACGAACCGCAATGAGTGCAGGCGTATGGCAATTGGGCATAGCGATGAAGATCGTAGCTAGGCTGTAATACAATGCCAATAGGCCCCATATAGGGAGCATCATAACTCAAACCACCCGTTCTGCGGAATACGGGACATGTATTGATACAAGCCGAACAGCGAATACACTTCAATACTTCGGAATAGCCGGGAGTGGTCAATCTATCTGTACGACCGTTATCTACAATGATAATATGCATTTCCTGTCCTTCGCGCGGACCATGATAGTGTGATGTATATTGAGTAACATGAAAACCTAATGCACTACGAGAGAGTAAGCGAACAAATAAAGGTAGGTCTTGCGCACGAGGAATCAGTTTCTCTATACCCATACTCACCACATACAAGGGCGGCACATTGGCACTAATATCGGCATTGCCCTCGTTGGTGCAAACCACTATCCCACCCGTTTCAGCTATGGCAAAATTTGCTCCACTCATCCCGGCATCTACTTTGATATAGTTTTTACGCATATCCTCGCGCATCACACTATTCAAGTAGTGCGGATCATCATTCTTGGGATCACTCCCCATGTGTTGGGCAAATAGCTCTGCTACATCCCCTCTCAGTTTATGAATGGCAGGCATCACAATATGCGACGCACGCTCGTTGCTCAATTGCTGTATGCGTTCGCCCAAATCGGCCTCAAATATCTGAATGCCTCGTTCACCCATATACTCACGCATGCCACACTCATCCATCAGCATCGATTTGCCTTTGGTCACTATCTTTACATTGTGCGACTTAAAGATATCGTAAACTATTGCATTGTGTTCATCGGCATCTATGGCCCAATGCACATGAATGCCATTGGCCGTAGCATTTTTCTCGAACTCTTCGAGATATACATCTAAGTTGGACAGGGTGTGCCGTTTGATACCCGAAGCCAGCAAACGCATCTGTTCCCACTCGGGGATGTGGCTAGCCACCTCATCGCGTCGCATACGTGCTGCCCAAAGACATTTGTCATGACTCTTCCAATGGGCTGCATCCGCCAGAAACTTAGCACCATTTTTTTCTTGATTTACCTGTTTCATAATCAAACGTCGCCATTAAGTATTTCGGATATATAATATGTCTTAATATTGATGCCATGCTTGTTGGCTATGCATTGCTGATGCAACAAACAAGAGAAATCGGCAGAGGTGACATATTGCAACTCATTGCGCTCATAGTCTTGCACTTTATCAAGCCCCATTTGCCCGGCACAACTTTTATCCCACACCGAGAAAGTGCCACCAAAACCACAACATTCATCTTTCCGTTCAGCATATGCTACCTCCAATCCATCTACCAACTTTAACAAGTCTGCCGTTTTTGAGAAATCGGGCTCCATCAATTCTGTTGGCCGAGCATGACGAAGATAACGCAACGAATGGCAACCATTGTGCAACGCTACCTTATGTGGGAAGTGTGCCCATGGCAGACTATCTACTTTGAGCACATCGTGCAAAAATTCTACCACATCGTAAATTGAATTGCGCACTTTCTTTGTTTCGTCTGTCAATGCCTCAGTTTCAAACAATGTGCGAAACTGATCGGTGCAGATGCCCGAAGGGATCACCACATAATCATATTGAGCAAAAAGAGTAGCTGCATCTTTCTCCATGGCGCAAGCCTTCTTTTGATATCCCATATCATAAAGAGGAAGCCCACAACAGGCTTCCTTCTCAATGTAGTGTACATCAATATCAAACCGCTTAAGCAGCTTGTAGGTAGATATAGCAGCCTGCGGCGCTAATGCGTCGACATAGCAAGGAACAAAATAACCTACTTTCATGTATACATTATTTTGAAGTTTAACAAGAAGAAGTTATTTATTCGGGCAACACGATAGTATCGATAATTTCAGCCTCAATAGATTGCAGTGCTTCAATGATTCTATCTCTAAATTCGATATGCTTTTTGATATCGTGCGGAAGAATAGCCGTATAGATAAAATCGGGTTTCACCCTTTCAATCACCTCCTTAAAGTTTTCAATCACCCGCATGTGGTCGTATCCCGAATTTAAAACAACCACATTTCCATCAAACTTAGATTTCAGTACAAGTAATATTGTGCTATAATTATCTTTATTGAATGTTTCAACAATATCGTATGCAGGTTGCATCTCTTTGTACTTATCAATAATCCATGCAGATTTCACTTCATCTCTTTTGCTTTCAATTAAAATGGCCTTTGTCATAGTTGTTCATTTTTAAGTTAAACATGTATGTTGAAAACATTTAGGAGAGTGCTTATGTTTGTTATTGATAGAAAGTTTTTGTTTTCTATCCTTGCAAAAGAGATAACATCAAAGGTGATATCGCTTTTTTGAAAGAATATAATCTCTATCTTTATTCATACTACTAACCAATAAATCTTAGATCTCATGTTCCGAAAACTCTTATTATCAGCTATTGTGATTGTCATTGGCCATACACTAAGCGCACAATCGCCTACTTTCAATCTTATATTTCAAGACAATTTTAAAGGAGAAGAAATAGATACTGCTTCTTGGAGTAAAATACCACGAGGACGTTCAGATTGGAATAGACACATGTCGTCCGATTCTTCTTTATATAAGGTAGAAAATGATATGCTAACTCTTTATGGAAGGGTAAATGAGGATTCAACCCTTAACGACACCGCTCCCTACATCACCGGAGGAGTTTATACCAAAGGGAAAAAGATGATAGTATATGGCAAAGTAGAGGTATCGGCTAAGTTTAAAGATGCACAAGGCACATGGCCTGCCATCTGGATGCTACCAATGGATGAAAGATGGCCATACGGTGGTGAAATAGATATTATGGAGCATTTAAACTACGATACGTTTATTTATCAAACGATTCATACTAACTATACCTACAATTTAGGTCAAAAAGAAAACCCTCCAAGTCACGGTGTAGCGCCAATCAATCCCGGTGAGTTCAACGTATACGGAGTAGAGTTACTACCCGACAAAATTGTGTTTTATGTAAATGGTGTAGAAACATTCATGTATCCAAAAATTGAAGGCTTACAAGATGAGCTACAATATCCTTTCGGCGAGGCACCATTCTACTTGCTTATTGATATGCAGATTGGAGGAGATTGGGTAGGTCAACCCAATCCCGAAGATTATCCATCGTGGATGGAGATAGACTGGATAAAGATGTATGAATTGGTGGAGTAAAGCTTAGTACTTGCAAAGACTTTCTATTTATCTTTAAGCAATAATAAGGTTAAAGCCTAAACAAATGAATTTTATTTAGGCTTTAACGACAACTTTTCTTAATAATGGTAATTACATTGAATTATTTTCTCGATGAGATTCAACACAATTGAGTAAAATGCACAGTGTAGGCATTATTATTTTATTTTGAATTCTTTTCTTCGATGGGATAACCTGGCTTCACCGGAATTCTTTCACTATCCATTGCGGCACTAAGGGCCAACCATGCTATCATAGCTGAGTTTACTTTAAGATCGTCCAGTGAAAGACGTTCGTAAGTATCCATAGTGGTGTGATAAGTGCGACGATACTCCAAGGGGTCTTGTATAAACTGATATGCCGGCAAACCTAAACGATTGAATGTAACATGATCGGTGCTACCGGTACTTCGCATAGACAACGTTTTGAAACCAAGAGACTCCAACGCTTTACCCCAAGTTTCCATAAATGGAATTGCTTGGTCGTTTTCTTCTAGGTGAATACCACGAAACCTACCGGACCCATTATCCATATTGAGATAAAGTGCAAATTTGTCGAAACCCGCTAGTTTCTTTTTATCTTTAGCCGAATAAAGTTCATTTTCGGCATAGCCTCTAGAGCCGTATAAACCTTGCTCTTCACCACCCCATAAAGCTATTCTTATGGTACGTTTAGGACTAATACCTAACTCTTTGATGATGCGTAAAGCTTCCATCATCACAATGCAACCCGATGAGTTATCGGCAGCTCCTGTGCCACCATGCCACGAATCAAGGTGTGCACCCACCAATACAATTTCACTCTTAAGTTTTGGATCTGTACCAGGAATTTCAGCTATCACATTATTTATTTTCTGATTGTCGGTAAAGCTATTCTTTACATCTAGCTCCATCTCTACAGGTACTCCATTAGTAATCAAACGCACCATGCGACCGTGATCTTCGATGGGAAGAATAATTTCTGCAATAGGTTCTGGGTTACCCACTTTGTATTGCACGCCACGCGAACTTGGTACATTAAACGTACCACTTCCACTAATAATAGCCAAAGGAGATTCTTCCATCAAGAAAGCGCTAATTTTATTTTGCAACTCTCTCATTTTATTATAATCATCTCCCATTGGTGCTCTTCTTCGTCTGTTATAAGGACGTGGATCTTTGCTTATCTCGCTCAAACGATCATCAGTTAGACGAGAAGCTTGAGGTTCGAATGAAATCTCGTAGTTTTGTGTTATTGGTAATAAAACGATTTTATCTGTTAACT
>CAMTOV010000137.1 GCA_947074235.1 uncultured Bacteroides sp.
TTTAAGATTGATGATGGTTTGGAAACTCGTACCATCGTTAGCGGCATTGCTCAGCACTATAAACCCGAAGAGCTAGTAGGCAAGCAAGTTTGTTTCATTGCCAACCTTGCTCCTCGCAAGCTAAAAGGCATTGTAAGCGAAGGTATGATTCTTTCGGCCGAAAATAATGATGGTAGTCTTGCAGTTATCTCTCCTATGAAGGAGGTGAAACCGGGTAGTGAGGTGAAGTAATTTTTTAGATACTTATAGGAAGAGGATTTGCAGTTAGCTGTGAATCCTCTTTTTTGTGGTGGTATACACACGTTGAATTGTTGATATTATCTTGAAATATATGATTGCGAGCTTGTAAGGAAGATAGAAAGCAGGCAAACAAAGAGCATAATACATTCCTATATTGATTCTATCAGCATTCATCAACATTATAATCTCCTTAGAGAGTTGTTCAAAGTTATTTTTATTGATTACAAAAGAGCAGAACTCTCTATTCAACAGGTTAAATGCTCTTATGATAATATTCTCCAATTGATACTTCCTGTAATAATAGTCATTCGATATCTCTCGAATCATTTGATTAATGCCATAATACCTAGATGCAAAGTGCTGTTCGCTTATTTTTGAATTGGATATACTTTCTGGGCGACTATAATAAATATACGTCTCCTTATTAAGCACAAACATTTTCTTGATGTATTTCGATAAATGAAAGGAAAACAATATATCTTCATAGAATATTGGCTCAAAGTAGACTTTATTTTGCAATATAATATCTTTTTTGATAAGCGAATTCCAAACCATTGGCCCTGCTGAACCAAGAATCATCTCTTTACAACAATCAGTTCCTTCACATCTAATTATACCACGGCTGTCATATCTATCAGCAACAACCCCGTTGGAAAGAATTTTACGATATAATCCTTTGATTAAATCTAGATCGGGATTTTGCTGCAAAACGTCTATCAATGACGATATCGCATCTCGTTCAATTTCATCATCGCTATCTACAAAGTAGAGATATTCACCTTTTGATTTCTCTATTCCTGAGTTGCGGGCCTCACTTAAACCCATATTTGAATTATGATTAACAAAATATGTCTTATATTTGTGTATATATTTGTTTGCCGTCTCAATAGCAATAATAAAGGAGTTATCAGTTGTACAATCATTCACCAATATAACTTCAATATGATTATATGTTTGATTGTAAACCGAGTCCAAACATCGCTCAATGTATTTTTCTACATTGTAGATAGGAACAATTATGCTTATTAACATGAATTGCATGTATTTTATACAAAAATAATATAAATGCAACTACTGGAAAACTTTTAATTCAGGAATGTCAGATCAAAACTTAAAAGAAAATACAGCCAAAGGACTCTTGTGGGGAGGGTTAAGCCATAGTTTACAACAACTTTTAAGTTTGTTTTTTGGTATATTTTTAGCACGTATCCTTACTCCTGCCGATTATGGTATGGTAGGAATGTTATCCGTATTTTCACTGATAGCCAGCTCACTACAAGAAAGCGGTTTTACGGCTGCTCTAGCTAAAAAAAAAGAGATTAATCATCAAGACTATAATGCCGTTTTTTGGTTTAGTATATTGGCAAGTGCCTGTCTTTACATCATCTTATTTTTCTGCGCTCCATTAATAGCTCAATTCTTCGACAAACCCGAACTTATTCCCCTTGCTAGATACTGCTTCTTAGGTTTCTTAATTTCAAGCTTTGGCATTGCTCAAAGTGCTTATCTATTTCGTAATCTAAAAGTAAAGCAAAAAGCTAAAGCTACACTTTTAGGTTCGGTTATATCAGGAGTTATTGGCGTAACAATGGCGCTCTTAGGTTTTGCTTATTGGGGCATAGCAACTCAATCTTTATCATACATCTTAATTGTTACGCTTTGTCTATGGCATTATTCGCCATGGAGGCCTACCTTTCATTTCAATTTTGAACCATTGAAAAAGATGTTATCCTTTAGCAGTAAGATGCTTATTACAAATATTTTCACACATGTCAACAACAATATTTTTACAATTATTTTAGGGCGTTTCTACTCCGATTCGGAAGTTGGTTTCTTTACCCAAGCCAATAAATGGAGTAGTATGGCCCATTATACAGTCATCGGAATGATTAATAGTGTTGCATTACCAACATTGGCATCAGTAGCTCACGAACAAGAAAGACAATTACGCATATTCAGAAAAATGCTACGTTTCACCGCCTTTGCATCTTTCCCTGTGATGCTTGGATTATTACTGATTGCCCACGACTTTATCGTAATAGCTATAGAAGATAAGTGGATGGGAAGTATCGTAATTCTTCAGATTCTATGTATTGGCGGAGCATTCATACCCATCACTAACCTATATTCAAACCTCATCATTAGTAAAGGTAAATCTAACATCTATATGTGGAATACAGTAATTCTAGGATTACTACAAATAATTATTATGTTGTTTTTATTTCCTTATGGAATAAGAACAATGATTTCTGTATATGTACTAGTTAATATCAGTTGGCTACTCGTATGGCAATACTTTGTGAACAAAGAGATAAAACTATCACTATGGAGTGCGCTAAAGGATATATTTCCCTTTGCTTTCATCGCAGCCACAGTAATGACAATAACCTATTTCATAACAAGAGAAATAGATAGTATTTATTTACGATTGATTACCAAAATAATAATTGCTGCAAGCTTCTATTTTTGCATCATGTGGTTTAGTAAATCTGTCACCTTTAGAGAATGTATTGATTATTTACTTAAGAAGAACAAAAGATGAAAACAACTCCTTGTATAACCCTTATTCCAGTGGGTGGACTAGCCAACAGGATGAAAGCAATCGATGCAGGTATTGCTTTAGCGCATGAAGTAGGAAGCCCCTTGAAAGTTATATGGTTTAAGGATCAAGGTTTAAATTGCCGGTTCAATCAACTTTTTGATTCATTCGATGATACCAATATTGAAATAATTGAAGCAACTGCAGTTCATTTAATCACACATGATAGGCCCCGTCGCAAGAATTTTAGAGTCCCATCTATCTTTCAGAAAATGTCTTTTGATGCATGTCTATACGAGTCGGAAGTAACTCAATTATTTTATCAAAATTTCGATTTTGCAAATTGGGCCAGTCAACGACAGGTTTATTTAGCTAGCTGTGTATATTTTCATTCTAATAATTCTTCAAATGCATTCAAGAAGTTTAAGCCTATACCTATTTTACAGAAAAAAATAGATGAAGTATGTGCCAAATTTTCTGCAGATACTATAGGAGTTCACATTAGAAGAACTGATAATATAGCTTCTATCGAGCAAAGCCCCACAGAGCTTTTTGTGGAACGCATACAGGAGGCTATCCAAAACAACCCTATAACTCAAATTTATCTAGCTACTGACTCCGAAGAAGAGAAGAGAATATTAAAAACACAATTTAAAGAGCATATTATTACAAATGAAAGAGAAGCAACCCGCACATCTGTAGTTGGTGTACAAGATGCACTTATAGAACTCTATGCCCTATCAAATACCAGTTTAATATACGGTTCGATGAAAAGTTCATACTCCGAAACGGCCGCACAAATCAATAATATTCCATACGAATTATTAAAGAAAGGCGTATGAAAATACTTACTATTATTATATCCTATAACTTTGAAGAGTGGATAGAGCGCTGCCTAACTAGCTTACAACAC
Source organism: uncultured Bacteroides sp. (assembly GCA_947074235.1). Classification (GTDB taxonomy): domain Bacteria; phylum Bacteroidota; class Bacteroidia; order Bacteroidales; family Bacteroidaceae; genus Bacteroides. Next base: position 3,693 of record CAMTOV010000137.1, read on the forward strand.
TCTGAACAGCCCTGTAGCGTTTTGGTGATTGATAATGCATCGCAAGACCAAACGGTAACGCTCATTAAAAAGAACTATCCTGAAGTTAGATTGATTGAGAACAAGCAAAATGCCGGCTTTGGAAGAGCCAACAATCAAGGCATGCAGATAGCCCTACAAGAAGGATACGATGCTGTGTTCTTGCTCAACCAAGACGCATGGATAGCTCCGCAAACCCTTGGCACACTTTGCACCTTAGCTATGCAGCATCCTGAGTACGGAGTGCTTTCGCCCACACATCTTACGGGAGATGGAAGCTGTCTCGACCCGGGCTTTGCAGAGTATGCGACTCACTCCACGCAGCAAACTGCTGATGGCGATCTGCTTGAATGTCCATTTATCAATGCTGCTTTTTGGTTTATTCCTGTATCGGTATTGAATCATATTGGAGGTTTTTCTCCCCTCTTTTATCACTATGGCGAAGATAAAGATTACATCAATCGCCTGCACTATCATGGATATAAACTGGCCTACTCGCCCCACGTAAATGGATGGCACGATAGGGCCTATCGTGCCGTTACTCCAAAAGCTTTTTATCACGCAGAATATGTGTATCATTTATCCGAATATGCCAATTTGAATTATAGTTTCACCAAAGCCTTTGCTTATAGCATATTGGCTATTGGCAAGAAATCAGGCAAGAAACTTCTAAAAGGAGACTTTGCAGAAGCAGGAGCTTACTTAAAGCTAGGAGGACGATTGTTATCATTGAGCAAGCGTGTAGCCAATACGCGTGCACAAAATCAAATTGTACAACCCAACTATATTCAACCATGACACTAGCTCCGATTTTACTATTTGTATACAACCGTCCGCAACACGTGAAGCGTTGTATAGAGTCGCTACTTCAAAACGAGCTAGCTAGCCAAAGCAAGCTATTCATTTACTCGGATGGTGCTCGCCACGAAAGCGATGAAGCGGAGGTCAAGCTAACTAGAAATTTTATTCATACTATATCGGGGTTTGAGTCGGTAGAGATTGTAGAACGAGAAACCAATCGTGGGCTTGCGGCTAATATTATTGACGGAGTGAGCACACAAGTCAAAGCGTATGGAAGGGTGATAGTGCTGGAAGATGATTTGGTGGTAGCACCTTACTTCTTGCAGTTTATGAACGATGCCCTCACTACCTATCAAGACGATGACAAGGTGGGACACATACAAGGGTGCGACTTTACACAAGACCCCTCACTGCCCGATACCTTCTTGATAAAATGGACAGGAAGCTGGGGATGGGCTACGTGGGAAAGGGCTTGGAAACACTTCAACCCCAATGGTAGCGAATTGCTCAAACAATTGGAGGATAGAAAATTAACCTACACTTTCGATTTCAACGGAAAGTATGGCTACACCCGTATGCTTAGACGACAAATAGAGGGTAAAAACAACTCTTGGGCTATTCGCTGGAATGCGAGTCTTTTTTTGCAAGATATACTTTCACTCAATGTCGGTAAATCGTTGGTACAGAATGAAGGATTTGATGGTAGTGGCACAAATTGTGGTGGTGGTGGTTTATATGGTTCTACGCTATGGCTACACCCATTGAAGGTAAATTGCATAGAGCCTTTAGTAGAAAACCAAAAGGCACGAAAAGTTTATATGGCATACTACGCCCGTACCAATAGCTTTTGTGCCAAAGCACTACGACGGATAAAGCGAACATTAAAAGGTGATTTTGGTGCTTAACTCTCTCAACCGAACACACAAAATTATTGTCCACAACCTACTGTTTATAACTAATAATCGCTATTTTTGCGAAAAGATTTGAGCCTTATGAGAGTACTAATTATCAATACGTCAGAGCGAACCGGAGGAGCAGCCGTAGCAGCTAGCCGATTGACCGAAGCCTTGAAAAACAACGGTGTAAGAGTAAAAATGTTGGTACGCGATAAGCAGACGGATCAAATCAATGTGGTGGCACTCAAGCGAAACTGGCTGATGGTGTGGAAATTTATCTGGGAGAGAGTTGTTATCTGGCAAGCCAATCGCTTTAGACGCAACAACCTCTTTGCTGTGGACATTGCCAACACAGGTACAGATATCACTTCTCTTCCCGAGTTTATACAAGCTGATGTCATTCATCTACATTGGATTAACCAAGGGATGCTCTCGCTACACGATCTCAAAAAGATATTCCAATCGGGAAAATCTGTGGTGTGGACCATGCACGACATGTGGCCAATAACTGGTATTTGCCATCACGCACGAGAATGTAAACACTATGAAAGTGAATGTCATAACTGCCCCTTCATATTTAAAGGTGGGAGCAAACATGACTTATCATATAAAATCTTTAACAAGAAAAATAAATTATATAAGATAGCTCCTATCACGTTTATAGGATGTAGCAATTGGCTAGCCAATAAAGCAAGCAAAAGTAAATTGACCATTAATCAGTCTATTTGCTCTATTCCAAATCCTATTAACACCAATTTATTCAAGCCACGTAATAAAGAAGAGTCACGCATTCTATGTCAATTGCCTTTAAGCAAAAAACTTATTCTATTTGGTTCAGTCAAGATTACCGATAAGCGAAAAGGTATAGATTACTTTGTAGAAGCTTGCAAGTTATTAGCAGTCAATCATCCCGAACTTAAAGACAGCTTAGGCATAGTTGTTTTTGGCAATGGATCGGAGATATTAAAATCGCTTGTACCTTTTCCTGTGTATGAACAAAATTATGTGACAGAAGACCACAAGTTGGTTAGCATCTACAACGCTGTAGATATATATACTACACCATCACTCGAAGAGAATCTACCCAATACCGTGATGGAGGCGATGGCTTGCGGCACACCTTGCGTAGGATTCAATACAGGTGGCATCCCCGAGATGATAGACCACTTGCACAATGGATATGTAGCCCAATACGAATCGTCGGCCGATTTTGCCAACGGCATCTACTGGACACTGCAAGAGTCAGAGTATCAAACGCTTTCAGATGAAGCTGCACGCAAGGTTTCGAGCAAATACTCCGAACGAACTGTTGC
>CAMTOV010000138.1 GCA_947074235.1 uncultured Bacteroides sp.
CTTTTTATCCTTGTTTATACAACTGAAACTTGCATATTAATGTTGCAACCTTGCACGTTGCATTAATGTTACTATTATTTAAAGTACATTATCTCCTGCCATCGAGTATACTAGAATCATTCATTCACCTTGCGTACCAAAACTCTATTTTATAGATGCTTAAATGGTGTTTGCGCTGTTTAAAAACTCTCTTTCTACCAAGCAATTCTTAAAACAAAGCTTATGTTTATAAAAACATAAGCTTTGTTTGTGTAAACATAGGCTTTGTTTATAAAAACATAAGCTTTATTTTAAGAATTCATAGTGCATCTTTTCTTTATTGAACTAACTTCAAATAAAATCAATAGGAGAAAAACAGAAATTTCTTATATGAAGTCAGCGTGATAGTTACTACACTTGCAAATATCATCTTTATAAGCATTGAACAAAAGATTTTTGACAACGTTTCAGTACTATTGAAATATGAATTTAATCTAGAAATTATGAAGAATAAAAGATTGCCTCATCCCAATTTGAATAGTCTATATCGTGCTATAGATAAATTTGAAGCGAGTGAAGATAAAAAGATACTTCCTCTTATAGGGATTACCACAGTGAGTGGAAATAAAGAAAGTAGTATCTCCGATTTGTACATCGATGCTGTATTGAAAGCGGGCGGCGCACCGGTATTGATTCCTGTGATTCATGATATACCTGCATTGACAGCGCTTGTAGAAAACCTAGATGGCATACTTGTGCCTGGAGGCTTTGATGTTAATCCACTGTTTTTTGGTGAAGAACCTCTTCCGCAACTATCGTCTGTAGACACATACCTCGATTTGTGCGATTTTACAGTAGTTCGCTTAGCTGCCAACTTGAATATTCCAATAATGGGGGTATGTCGGGGGCATCAAGTGGTCAATATTGCTTTTGGTGGCACAACGTATCAAGACATCTATGCCGAGCGAAATGAAACAAAGATAAGGCATGTACAAGATCAACCACGCTATCAGCCCTCGCATACTGTAAAGCTAACAGAGTTTGACTCAGTGCTGAAGCTTATATTCGGTGAACAAACCATTTGGGTAAATTCATTCCATCATCAAGCTGTTAAAACAGTAGGAGAGGGGTTTGTGGTAACAGCTTTATCGCCCGATGGCATTATAGAGGGAACTCAACATACATCGCGCCCAATATTTACCGTACAATGGCATCCCGAAGGATTGATAGAAGATCATGATGAGCAAATGCTGAAGATATATCAGATACTCATTGAAAACGCTAAAGAGTTTGCAAAGAAGAAAGCGGGCATCGGGGTATAAAAGCGTTACAATAAAAAAGCCTTTTTGGAGATTATCTCCAAAAAGGCTTTTAAGTTTAATGAATACTAGAAATCTCCTTAATCAAGGAACAATGGAACTAGATTCCATTTTCCGTCTATTGCATCAGGAACGAAGTCTACTTCTTGTGGGCTCTTAAATTCTTTAAAGAACGATTCAGACCAGATAAATGGTTTGCCATCAATGATAGGAGTACCATATTTCATCCAGAAAGAAGTTTTCTTGCTGTCTTTATTGGCATTCATTTCAAGTCCTTTCAATGTTTCTTTAATCATTGTTGCCGACACGGCTTTAGCGTCAATAGAACCGTCAGGGCGAGTTTTGGGGAATTCAGTCATACCAAATCCTTTATCCCAACGGCCGTAGATTGATAGTGGTTCGCGATCTTGATTGAATGTAATCAATGATTTAGCACCTTCTATATCTTTTACCATACCAATGTGGTTGAAGAATTGATAACGACGTTGAGGTCTTGTATCGATTGTTTCCAAATCATAAGTTACGCTCTTAGAGATAGCCATGTTGATACCAAACATATGTTTAGGAGAAATTAGATGTGGATCATAATCTTTCTTTGTTGGGATATATCCTGTTGAATCGAATACTTTCAAATCTTTACCATCTGAAGTAAACAATACGAAGCGTTTGTAACTCATTTCAACAAGACCAATTTCATCGCGGAAAGCATCAATCAACATATATCCATTCAAGTAAGTACCGGTATTGTCGATAGATACATATTCGTAGAACTCTTGAATAGAGGTGGCAAACATTTCGGCCAAAGCAGCACGCCAACATAGCCAGATACCATCTTGCTTAGATTCATTATAAAGATGAGCATGAGTAGTTTCGTTGAAACCAATGCCATATTTATTGAATCCAAAGTCGGTGTTGCTACCAAACTGACCTTGGCTATATGCGTTTTGAGTGATAAAGTCATCACCAATCACATAAGTCACCGCGCAAGATTGTGCATAGAAACCACACCAGCTATTGTGAGTAATGTAAAGTTCACCATCATCGGCAAACTTCACAAAAGCAGAGCAGTGGTCTTGTTTTGGACGGCCTGTACTTGCTTCTCCATATCCCATATTAAGCGAATCGGCTACTACGTCAAACATATCCATTTCGGCATTGATAAAATAGATGTCGAGGAATGTTAGCTTGTCAGTATTGTAATCGCCAAGCTTAAATTCTGCAGGGTCCATCTTATCGGGGTCAAGCTGTTCGAATGTTAACTGAGTAGGAGCATCGAAATTCATACCTCCATACACACCGGCCATTCTAAACAATAAACGTTTTAGATTTTTACCGGCTTTTTCATTTTCATGTTCTCTTACCCAATTGTAGAAATAACGATAATTGTCAGTCAAACTCTTTTCGCAAATCTCGATAGCTCCATCGGGAATAGTAATAAACAAGTCGTCTTGAGGAGTGCCGCAGATTAAGAAGTTTCTCCATACATTATCGCGCGCTGCTCTGATAGCTGGATATCCTTGTATTTTAGCTTGAACAAACCCAGCGTTGAATTCATTATCCCAAATAGATGCATTGGGATCTTTGGCTATGATTGTATAATTCCAGCAATTGTCTAGGTTCACTGCATAACCTTTGCAGTATTCATTTAAGATATACTCATTGATTTTACTTTTATTATCCATAACTTTATATTATTAATAGGTTAAACATCTATTTATTCCATAAACATCTTCACAAGATTCCATTTGCCATCTACAGCATCGGGCACAAAGTCTTCTTCGAATGTACCTTTGAATTCTTTGAATCGAGATTGAGACCAAATGAATGGTAGTCCTTCTACATATGGTGTACCATATTTCATCCAGAAAGAAGTTTGCTTACCATCTTTGCTTGGTTTATAAGAGATGTTTTTAAGAACCTCACGCACACCGCTTGCATTGAATGCTTTCGCATCATTAGATCCATCGGGGCGAGTGCGGAATACTAAGCGATTGTTTATTCTGAATCTCATTTCTGTAGTACCATAGCCTAAGTCCCAACGTCCATAAATAGAAAGTGGTTCTTTATCTTGAGTATAGGTAATCAAGTTCTTAGCCGATTCTATATCAACTACACTGTCTATTAAGTTGAAGAACTGAACACGACGCATTGGGCGTGCATTCTGAGTTTCCAATTCGTAAGAAATACTTTTAGAAATAGGGCAGTTGATACCGAAGATATGTTTAGCCGAGATAAGATGTGGATCATAATCTTTGCTGGTAGGAATATAACCGGTAGAGTCAATCATCTTAAGCTCTTTGCCATCAGAATAGAACAATACAAAGCGGTGGTAACTCATTTCTACAATACCAATTTCATTTCTATTTACATCTACCAACTGATAGCCACTTAAGTAAGTTCCCGTATTATCGATAGAAATTAAATCATAGAAATCTTTAATTGAAGTAGCATATTGTTCTGCTATGGCCGAACGCCAAGTTAGCCAAAGTCCCAACTCTTTTGATTCGTTGTATGAATAAAGGTGAGTAGTTTCATTGAAGCAAATACCGTTTTTGTTGAAACCAAAGTCGGTGTTGCTACCAAACTGTCCTTGACAAATGGCATTTTGAGTTACGAAGTCTTCGCCAATAGTATAAGTTATGGCACACGACATGACATAGAAACCTGCCCAGCTGTTGTGAGTCCAGTATATTTCGCCATCATCCATATATTTAACAAACGCCGAACAGTGTTCATGGTTTCTTTTCTTATTAGCCTCTTCACTGCCTAAGTCCATCTTACTTGACACAGCATCAAACACATCGGCTTGTGCATTGATAAAATAAATATCAGTGAATGTAAGATTCTCATCTTCATAGTGTCCTAGTTTGAACTCCTCAGGTTTCATGTTCTTAGGATCAAGATCTTCAAAAGTTATTTTTTCCGCATTCTCTTTTTGTACACCTGCATGTATACCTGCCATACGGAATAATAAACGTTTAATAAAGATTGCAGCTCTATCTTCCGGATGACTTTTTAGCCATTCGTATAAATAGGCGTAGTTTTTATACAAGCAATCTTCAACCAGCTTATGTGCACTATCGGGTATGTCGATATAAATAGCTTCCTGAGGTGTATCACATATCAGCATATTTTTCCAAACATTGTTTCGAGCAGCTCTAATAGCTATCTTCCCTTGTACTTTCCCTTGAATAAATCCGGCATTATACTCATTCTCAAAAATTGAGGCATTTGGGTCTTGTGCGAAAATACTATAAGTCCAACAGTTGTCAACTACTTCAGCATATCCAACACTAAAATCATTTAGTCTAAATTCTTTGATTTCTCCGGGTTTTAAAATAACATCATTGTCCATTTGATTCATAATTTTTGGTTTTAAACAGTTAAACAATATCTTATTATGAAGTATAAATCTAAGTGCATTTAAGATTTATGCGGTTTAACATCTATTGAACACTTAGACAAACAAAAAGTCTTTACATTTAACCAATTATAATTATTTTTTAGTTTTTGGCCTCTTGCTTGTTTTTACTTTTTCTTGTTTATGAACAAAAAACACACACGAATGTTATAACACTTAGTAACAACTAATCATTAAAATATAATAATTATGGGAGTTAAAACTGGGAAAGGATGGAATCTGCCGTGGATCATCCTAATTGACATTTATATAATCTGGGTAGTGACATCTATTGCCGGATTAGCGATTTCTCCTATCGAAGGAGATTTGAAGACTATTTTCCCTGGGTCAACAGATCTAGAAATTCAGTTGATAACAACAATGCCTTCTTTGGCGTGTATTCCTTTTGTGTTTCTTGGTGGTATGCTAGGAACAAAGTTCAATAATCTTTGGATTATTAATATCAGCTGTTTGATGTTCTTTGTAGCCGGCTGTTTGTTCTTTGTAGCCGACAAGATGTGGCAACTTATTGCATTGAGTGTTGTTGCAGGTGTTGGCGCAGGAGCTCTATCACCGCTCTCCGTGACGGTGTTATCCAATATCTTTACTGGAAAGTATAAAACGAAACAACTCGGGATAACATCAGCCATGCTTAATGCCGTGTTGATGGTAGCCGTTATTGTAACCGGTTATTTGGCTGAAGTTAATTGGCGTCTACCTTTCTTATGGTATCTATTGCCTATACTTCCAGTGATTCTCTCGCCTTGGTTGAAAAAATATATAGTAGAGCCTACAAAACAGGTAAAAGACGCTGCTGCTCAGAAAGTAAAACTGAACTTCACAAAAGAGTGTAATGTGCCAATGCTTATAAAGTGTTGTATTTACTATGCACTTATTACATTTATGTTGGTTAGTACCAGTTTGTTTATACCGTTTATGATGCAGAGTTACGGATTTAAAAGTGGTGTGGCAGGTGATTTAACATCAGTAGTATATTTCGGTATTATGTTATCAGGTTTCTTGTTGAATCCAATATTGGGTATCTTGAAAAAGACGACATTCGATATGATTCTTCTTGGTATATTGGTAGGATTTGGCTTGATGCTAATTTCTAAAGATCCAATTATTATTGGTTGCGGTATATTTATTGGAGCATTCTTCTATGGTGTAGGTCAACCTTATGCATACAACGTATGTACAGGTATTTCTACTCCTGCAGCATCTTCACTAACCATGGCATGGCTCATTATTATGAACTCTGTTGGTATGTTGCTATGTCCAGTCGTTATCAGTTGGGCGCAAACTCTATTCCATACAAAAGAGATGCCAGCATTCCCTTACTACTTTATGTTAGTGCTTGCTTTCATTTGTTGGATATACGTGTTTGGCAGAAGACTAATCATGATGAAGAAGAAAACAACTCATGCATTTGTTTTCGGACGCGGAAAAGTTGCATTAACAGCACTTTCTGCTAGCGAACAAGCTTATGTGTTAGCACATCCTTCTGATGTTTATGATTTCGATAATCTAACACAAGTTGCTACCCCTACAGCTGCTACAACATCATCAGCAACTGCTGCTCCAACAGCAGCTCCGGCAGCTCCTGCTTCTGCTACAGAAACAGTTGCTCCTACAGTTGCTCCAAAAGCTGCACCGGCACCAGCTGCTGCTCCAACAGCAGAACCTGCTCCAGCGGCTCCTACATCAACAGCTGCTCCTGAGGCTGCTGCTCCTAAAACTGATGAGGCTAGCGGAACAAGTGACAAACCGAGTGCTTAAAGTATTAGCAAATTAATATTAAATAGGGTGTAGTTGCTTAATGTAACTACACCCTATTTTTTATATCCGTATGAGGCCTAAATAGGCTATAAAGATGTCGATTATTAAATGATTGAATTTACTTTGTATTTTGCTTTATTGTAAGCATCCGAGAATAGTATAAAACTAATCTCCCCAGTCATGGTTTAG
>CAMTOV010000139.1 GCA_947074235.1 uncultured Bacteroides sp.
TTAGTGGCACTGCGTACTTATTTCAGTAACTCTCGTCACTTTTTTGATTTTTTTCTTTCCATTGAGAAGGTGTCATGCCAGTTTCCTCCTTAAAAACACGTATTAATGTATAGCGCGATGAAAAGCCCGCTTCGCACGCTAAATTATCAAGAGTGATAGGCTTGGTTTGTAGTATACGCTGCTTTGCATGTTCTACGCGGAAGTGATTTACTAATCTGTAGAACGATTGATACCTGCTTTTACTAATAGCTGCTGAAATGTGATTGCGGTTTTTCCCTAGCTCTTTTGCCACTTCTGCTAGTGTCAGTCTAGGCTCTTTGTATAGTTCTTTACCCTCTATTAATTCTATTATTTTCAATTCCAATTTTGCTTGTAGAAGCTCTTTCTCTGAAATATCCTCCACTGAGCTGCTGTATATTTCAGTTTGATCAGAATCTTCTATTTTACCGGGCTCTTCTACTATAAGCGGAATGCTTCGCTTAGTGTTTAATATCGGTATCAATAATTGCAGCGCCATGGCCGACATCAGCAAATCTACTACCAGTTTGAGATATCTAGACTCAGCCCACAATACAGTTAATAGTAACGTACACGAGAAGATTGTGATGCCTATTTTGCTATGGGCAAATACTTTAGGGAACGATTCAAGATTCGAGTATTCTTGTTCTGCTCGGCCTCGTATAATTCTTATAACCCGCAACTGCCCTCTGCTGATAGTGGTCATCTCAACAAGTATCAATATAGTCGAAATGAATTGTATTGGTAATACAAATGGTCTTATGTTGCTGGATGTAAAGTAAAAATAGAGTATAAATATGAGTATGAGCAAGGGAGTAAATAAGCGCGTCATTACCTCTTTTCTGCTGATTGTTTTGAAGAAGAAAAAGCGTTGTTCCATTAGTGTAAAGAACGGTGGGATGGCCACTACTCCAAATACTGCCACATAAAAGAAGGCGGTGTCCGAAAATACATTCATCCAATAAAAAGACTGTAAAACTTGTGAACCAAACATAAGAGTGATCACCCTGCGAGCCGGAAAGAAGTAGTTGATGTTGTTTCGGTATTCATGGCATACATGGAACCATCTCAATAATGCACAGATGAAGCAAGTGATTACGAATAGAAAATTGCCTAGGCAAAAATATATATAGGGTGTGTTAAAACCATTCATGTGCTTTTGTATATTCTTTTTTTCTTTACATCTCTTGTAAGTCACTACACAGGGTGTTAACGCATAGTTCTTTGCATATTTTTTGATCTTTATAATCTTTTCAATAGATGATGTAATTTGAGATTAATGTGCGATATTAGCGAAAAAATGTAAATAAAACAAGATTGTTTTTATTAAAATCATCACTTTTTAGTGTATCAATGCAATCTGCAAACAGTTTCCATTCAACATTCTGTATTCATTATTGTTATAATGAGATATAAATTATTAATGAAAGAAAAACTAAAATGAAGACTCTTATGACAACTTTGGCTGTATTTCTATTTTCGTTTACAGCCTTTGCTCAATCCGAATCATTTTATAATTTCTCTTCAACTACAATTGATGGGAATATATATCCTTTCGCGCAATTGAGAGGTAAGAAAGTTATTATTGTGAATGTAGATGTGCAAGATCAATTGGCGCCTCAATATGCCATATTGCAGGAGTTGTACAACCAGTATAGTAGTAATGGATTGATTATTATTGGGTTTCCCACAAATGATTTTGATACACAAATAGCTGCAAAAAAAGAAGCAGATAACGGAGGTTATCGTTTGTTGGATTATGATGTGAGTTTTCCTGTAATGATTAGAACTACGGTTGTAGGTGATAGTATTTCACCCATCTATCAGTGGCTTACCGAAAAGACATTGAATGGTAAGCAAGATGCACCGGTAACCGGTAACTTTCAGAAATTCTTGATTGATGAGAATGGGCAGTGGGCAGGAGTAATCCCGCCCGAAGATAGTGCGTTTAATATTAAAATCCTCAATTGGATAAGTGGTAAATAAGTTTATTGGTCGAGAAATACACGTTGGTATTCGCTTTCGAAATTGGGAGTAAACACACCCTGACCGATGCCATCGTGTATTTCTTTTTTTGTCCAAAAACGGCCTCCATCCAATTCATCACTAGGTGCTATTTCTCCATCGTAGATAGTTTTGTGCACATATACAAGTTCACGTTCACGATCCGATTCAAAAACATAATCACATATCTTCTCGGGAGTGAAATCGGTAATACCCAATTCCTCGCGCACCTCTCTTTTCAAAGCATCTTCTACACATTCGCCCAAATCGATGTGCCCACCTACGGATGTATCCCACTTTCCAGGTTGTATATCTTTCCATTCAGGGCGCTTTTGCAAATATAAATCGCCGTTGCTATTGAATACATGCAGATGAATTACCGGATGTAGCAACTTGCTGCCGCTATGACACTCGCCACGTGTGGCAGCTCCAATGATACTTCCATCTGCCTCTACAATAGGAAACATCTCTTCATTATTATCACATTGCATTCTTATTATTTTTAAGGTATTAATAAAGACGAATCGCCATAACTCAAGAAGCGAAAATCATGCTCAAGTGCATAGTCATATATTCGTAGCCAGTCACCTTTCACAAAAGCAGATACCAGTAATAGTAATGTGCTTTGTGGTTGATGAAAGTTAGTAACCATTGCTTTTACTATTTTATAATCATAGCCCGGAGCAATGATGATTTGTGTACTAGAGTGCAGTGTATCCAATCCATTACGATCTAAATAACCCAGCACTTTCTGCAAAGCTACTACAGGTCGAATGTGCTCTTTTTGTTCGTAAGGCTGCCATTGCTTTACATGTAATTCGGCTTCAGACGCATTTGGGTTATTGGCCAATGTAACACCAATATGATATAAGCTCTCTAATGTGCGCACGGATGTTGTGCCTACTGCAATGGCTTTCGCATCATAGTCAATTAGCTTAGCAATTGTATTTCTTGATACCGAGATATATTCGGTATGCATGTCGTGGTCGGCTATCTCTTCACTCTTTACGGGTTTGAAAGTACCTGCGCCCACATGCAGCGTCAATTCTTCTACATCCACTCCTTTTTGAAGCAACGCTTCAAATACGGCAGGTGTAAAGTGTAATCCTGCAGTTGGTGCTGCCACAGAACCCTTTATTTTAGAATAAACAGTTTGATAGGTACTCAAATCACTCTCTTCCGTGTCGCGATTCAAGTAGGGTGGAATAGGCAACTCGCCAAACACCTCCAATATATCTGCAAAAGTCACTTCCGGGTTATCCCAACGGAAATCTACCCAATGGCTTGTACCTACACTTTCGCCACGAGTAGCCGTTAGTGTAAGCGCTTTGCCCTTAACCTCCATCTCGCGTTTAAGTGTTCCCTCTTTCCATTTTTTTAGATTACCAATCATGCAAAGCCAAGCCGCATGTTCAGTTTGCTGAAAGTTGAGTACATAATCGTTGGGTTGTATAGGCTCCAAGCAGAACACTTCGATTAAAGCACCTGTTTCTTTACGAAAATGCAAGCGAGCCTGTATTACTTTAGTATTATTGAATATCATCAGGCTACCTTTATCCAGATAGTTGGGTAAAGATGAGAAACTATCTTCCGAGATTTCACCATGACGATAAACTAGAAGTTTAGATTCGTCACGATTAGCTAGAGGAAACTTAGCAATACGCTCGTCCGGCAAGGGATAATTGTATTCGCTGATATGTATATTTTTTGGATTTACTTTCATCGATTATATATTATTTTGTTCATATTTGAACGATGCAAAAGTAACTCTTTTATCAGTTATATTGTTGTTCATAGTTTAGAATTTATAGAAATATATCACTTGCATTGTGCATTGTACATATTGAATATCTACAGATTAGCATTATTTATATAAATGTTAGTATTTACTAATTAGTTTTTATTTAATAAAATAATTATCTTTCCTATAGTTTGATTATTATTATATTTTTTAACTTGCGCCTTTAAGTAAAAACACCTTAACGATTTAATTTTATAATCTAATTATAACCAAATGAGAAAAGGATTTAATCTCTTACTAGGCGCTCTCATGATAGGCGCTTCTTTTCAGCTTTATGCAAGCGACACTAAAACACAAAAGCTACCTTATTGGCAAGATGTGCAAACTGTAGAAGTGAACCGCGAGGCTCCTCGTACAGCGTTTATGACCTACGATGATAGAGCACAAGCTTTAACGGGCAGATACGAAAACAGTAAGTACTACGAGTTACTCAATGGAACATGGAAGTTCTATTACTCAGATTCACACAAGAATTTACCTGCAGATTTAACAGCTACCAAGGCCAACCTTCAAGGATGGCATGATATTACTGTGCCGGGCAACTGGGAAGTGCAAGGTCATGGTGTAGCAATCTATACCAACCATGGTTATGAGTTTAAAGCTGCCAATCCGCAACCACCACAACTTCCCGATGATATTCCGGTGGGTACATACCGTAGAGAGATTAATATCCCTGCCGATTGGATGTCGAGAGATATTTACTTGCATATAGCCGGTGCTAAATCGGGTGTGTATGTTTATATCAACGGACAAGAAATTGGTTACAATGAAGATTCTAAAAACCCCGCGGAGTTTTTGATTAATAAATATGTGCACGCTGGTGAAAATACGCTTGTATTGAAAATTATGCGTTGGAGCACAGGTTCATACCTAGAGTGTCAAGACTTTTGGCGCATCAGTGGTATTGAGCGCGATGTGTTTTTGTATTCGCAACCTAAAGTGGCGGTTCAAGACTTCAAAGTGGTATCTACGCTTGATGATACTTACAAAGATGGTATCTTCAAACTGGCTGTAGATGTACGCAACACTACTTCTCAAACTCAAAAGGCTACTGTATCTTATGAATTGCTCGATAGCAAAGGTAAGACGGTAGCGCAAGCTTCTTCTCCTGTAGATGTAGCAGGTCAAAGCACTCAAACAGTTGCGTTTGAAAAACTATTCCCAGAAGTAGCTACATGGACATCTGAAAATCCTAACCTATATAAAATGTTGATTACTGTTCAACAAAACGGCAAGGATACAGAGATTGTTCCTTTCAATGTAGGTTTCAGAAGAATCGAGATTAAGCAGATAGACCAAGTTGCTAAGAACGGCAAACCATATACGGTGCTTTTGATTAATGGTCAACCCATTAAGCTAAAAGGGGTAAACGTGCATGAGCACAATGACAAAACGGGTCATTACGTAACAGAAGACTTAATGATTAAGGATTTTGAGTTGATGAGACAACACAACATCAACACTGTTCGTTTGAGCCACTACCCACAAGATAGACGTTTCTATGAGCTTTGCGATGAATATGGTATCTATGTATACGATGAAGCGAATATCGAATCGCACGGTATGTATTATGACTTGCGCAAGGGCGGAACGTTAGGTAACAATCCTGAATGGTTGAAACCACACATGTATCGTACTATCAATATGTTTGAGCGCAATAAAAACTACCCATCTCTTACTTTCTGGTCGCTTGGCAATGAAGCCGGAAACGGATACAACTTCTACCAAACATACTTGTGGTTGAAAGAAAATGATAAAGACCTGATGGATCGTCCGGTTAGCTACGAGCGTGCACAATGGGAGTGGAACTCAGATATGTATGTTCCTCAATACCCAAGTGCAGAGTGGCTAGGCAGTATCGGTGCTAATGGTTCTGATCGTCCTGTTATTCCTTCGGAATACTCTCACGCAATGGGTAACTCCAATGGTAACCTATGGGATCAGTGGGAGCAAATCTATAAATACCCTAACTTGCAAGGTGGTTATATCTGGGACTGGATTGATCAAGGTATTCTTGAAGTTGACAAAGATGGTTGCAACTACTGGACTTACGGTGGCGACTATGGAGTAGATATGCCAAGTGATGGTAACTTCTGTTGTAATGGTGTAATCGGCCCCGATCGTAAACCTCATCCTGCTATGGCTGAAGTGAAGTATGCACACCAAAATGTAGCTTTCGATGCAGTAGATGCTGCCAATGGTAAATACAAAGCAATCAACCGTTTCTACTTCACGAACCTAAATAAATACAACGTTCAATACGAATTACGTGCCAATGGTAAGGTAATTAAGAAAGGCAGAGTAGCTTTGGATGTAAATCCTCAAGAAGAAAAAGAGTTTACTATTCCAGTGAAACAACCTCAAGCTAAGGCGGGTGTAGATTACTATGTACATTTTAGTGTAACTACTAAGTCGCCAGAACCATTGACTCCTGTTGGTCATGAAATAGCATACGAGCAATTCCAGTTAGATAACAGCGCAAGCAAGGCCAATTACAAAGCTCCTGGTTCAGCATTGAACTACAAAACGGAAGGCAATGATGTAGTGGTGTACTCTCCTAGAGTGAACTTCGTGTTCAATCGTGCTACAGGTGTTGCTACTTCTTATAAAGTAGATGGTGTAGAGTATTTCAACGAAGGGTTTGGTGTACAACCTAACTTCTGGCGTGCTCCAACAGATAATGACTATGGTAATGGCGCTCCAAAACGTTTGCAAGTTTGGAAAGAGTCTAGCAAGAACTTCAACTTGAAAGATGTAAACGTGAAGATGGAAGGCAA
>CAMTOV010000140.1 GCA_947074235.1 uncultured Bacteroides sp.
CAAATAAGATAGCGCATTGTCGTATCATGAGATTTTTATTTTAGATATAAAGACACAAAGTTATGAAAATGTATGAAAGAGCCTATATGAAGTGGATATTTTCAGTGACGAAAATGAAGTATTACGCTATGTGTATTATTGTCTTAGCAATGTGTGTTTGTTTAATAATGTTAAATGATGTGTTTCGGTTAAATATTAGGTGAAAAATAACTCATTTTGCAATGTGTATATTGCAAAATTATCTATTTTTGCATCCGAAATCATTATTTGATTCTCTAAAATCATACAATAATATTTTAATAGATATGCTTAGATTAATCAATTCAATTGTTGAGCGTGCAAAAGCCGATCGCCAACGTATTGTTCTTCCTGAAGGAACAGAAGAGAGAACTTTGAAAGCTGCCAATCAAATTTTGACAGACGAAGTAGCTGACCTTATCTTGTTGGGTAATCCACAAGAAATTAATGATGCTGCTGCAAAATGGGGCCTTGGCAACATTAGCAAAGCAACAATTATTGATCCTGCAAATCATCCTAAAAAGGATGAATACGCCCAATTGCTTTTCACCCTTCGTCAAGCAAAGGGCATGACAATGGAACAAGCTGCGCAATTGGTTGAAAATCCTCTTTATCTAGGTTGTTTGATTATTAAGGCAGGTGATGCTGACGGACAGTTGGCTGGTGCTAAAAACACAACAGGCGATGTGCTTCGTCCAGCATTGCAAATCATCAAAACTACTCCGGGTATTACTGTAGTATCTGGTGCTATGTTATTGTTGACTCATGCTCCCGATTATGGACAAAATGGTATCATCGTAATGGGTGATGTAGCTGTAACTCCAGATCCAACAGCTGAACAATTGGCTCAAATTGCTGTTTGTACTGCACAGACTGCAAAAGCAGTTGTAGGAATCGAAGATCCTAAAGTAGCTATGTTGAGCTTCTCAACTAAAGGTTCTGCTAAAAGTCCTGCGGTAGATAAGGTGATTGAGGCAGTGAAAATTGCTCATGAAATTGCTCCAAACTTATCGCTTGATGGTGAATTGCAAGCTGATGCTGCTCTTGTGCCAGAAATTGGTGCTAGCAAAGCTCCAGGCTCTCCAATTGCAGGACAAGCAAATGTGCTTATCGTTCCTAACTTAGAGGTGGGTAATATCTCTTATAAGTTGGTACAACGTTTAGGTCATGCTGATGCCGTAGGCCCAATCTTGCAAGGTATTGCTCGTCCTGTAAACGACCTTTCTCGTGGTTGTTCTATCGAAGATGTATATCGCATGATTGCAATTACAGCAAATCAAGCTATCGCTGCAAAAAATCATAAATAATAAAATTTAAGCAATATCAGAATTATGAAAATATTAGTTTTAAACTGTGGTAGTTCATCTATTAAGTACAAACTTTTTGAGATGGAAACTAAAGAGGTGGTAGCTCAAGGTGGAATCGAAAAACTGGGTTTGAAAGACTCTTTTATTAAATTCACTTTGCCTAGCGGAGAGAAAAAGATTATTGAAAAAGATCTTCCTGAACATACTGTAGGTGTTGAGTTTATTTTCCAAACCTTGCTTCACCCAGAGTATGGTGCAGTTAAATCATTGAATGAAATCGATGCTGTAGGTCATCGTATGGTTCATGGTGGAGAGCGCTTTAGCAAATCTGTATTGTTGAACCAAGAAGTTCTTGATGCTTTTGCAGCTTGTAATGATTTGGCTCCTCTGCACAATCCTGCCAATTTGAAAGGAGTTAATGCAGTGACTAAAATTATGCCTAATGTACCTCAAGTAGGTGTATTCGATACTGCATTCCACCAAACTATGCCAAAATCTGCATATCTATATCCAATCCCTTACGAATTGTATCAAAAGTATGCTGTACGTCGCTATGGTTTCCACGGAACATCTCACCGCTATGTATCTCAACGCGTATGCGATTTCTTAGGTGTGAACATTGAAGATAAGAAAATTATCACTTGTCATATTGGTAATGGTGGTTCTATTTGTGCTGTAAAATACGGTAAATCAGTAGATACTTCAATGGGTCTTACTCCACTTGAAGGTTTGATGATGGGTACTCGTTGTGGTGATATCGATGCTGGTGCGGTAACATTCATCATGGAAAAAGAAGGCTTAACTCCATCGGGTGTTTCTAAATTATTGAATACAAAAAGTGGTGTATTAGGTGTGTTTGGCAAATCAAGCGATATGCGCGAACTTGAAGATGCTGTAGCTCTTGGTGAAGACAAAATGGCTACTCTTGCTGATGATATGTATGACTATCGTATTAAGAAATACATCGGTGCATACGCTGCAGCTATGGGTGGTGTAGATATCATCTTATTTACAGGTGGCGTTGGCGAAAATCAGGCAACTTGTCGCTCTGGGGCTTGCGAAGGTCTTGAGTATATGGGTGTTGAAATTGATCCAGCTAAGAATAACGTACGCAGTAAAGAGGCTATTATCTCTACAGATAACTCAAAAGTAACAGTTTGTGTTATCCCAACTGACGAAGAATTATTGATTGCTTCTGATACATTGGAAATCGTAGGTTAATAAACAACACGATATAATATCAAGGCGAAGCCCTATTTTTAGGTGCTTCGCCTTTTTTATTAAAATAAAGCTTATATCTTTGCATGTCAACGAATATTACTAATGTTGCTATGAGATACTCTTTTATCATCCCTGTTTATAATCGTCCTGATGAAGTAGATGAACTGCTTCAAAGCCTAACTGTGCAAACGTATAAAGATTTTGAAGTGATTGTGGTGGAAGATGGTTCTTCTATTACCTGTAAAGATATGGTTGATAAATATCATTCATTGCTCGATATAAAGTATTTCGAAAAACCTAACTCTGGACCAGGGCAAACAAGAAATTATGGTGCTGAAAGAAGCAAAGGTGATTACCTTATTATATTAGATTCCGATTGTGTATTGCCATCAGGTTACTTGCAAGCAGTAGAAGATGATTTACAAAGAGAACCTGCCGATGCTTTTGGTGGTCCTGATAGGGCGCATGATTCGTTTACTGACATGCAAAAGGCGATAAACTATTCCATGACCTCGTTTTTTACTACAGGTGGCATACGTGGCGGTAAGAAAAAGATGGATAAATTTTATCCTCGTAGTTTTAACATGGGTGTTCGTCGAGATGTATATCAGGCTTTGGGAGGCTTCTCCAATATGCGCTTTGGCGAAGATATAGATTTTAGCATTCGTATTTTTCAGTCGGGTTATAGTTGTCGTTTATTTCCTGATGCATGGGTATATCATAAACGTCGCACTGATTTGCGTAAGTTCTTCAAGCAAGTTCACAATTCGGGCATTGCCCGCATTAATCTATACAAAAAATATCCTTCTTCTTTGAAGTTGGTGCATCTACTTCCTGCTGTGTTTACACTGGGTGTAATCTTCTTTTTGATAGGAAGTATATTTTGCCTATACAGCTTGCTGCCATTAGCACTGTTTGCTATTATCATTTGGATAGATGCTACTATGCGCAATCACAATGCTCTAGTTGGTTTTTATGCTATCGCAGCTTCTTATGTACAACTGATAGGATATGGCACAGGATTCTTACGAGCTTGGTGGGAGCGATGTGTTCTGAAGCGAAATGAGTTTGAAGCTTTCAAGAAGAATTTTTATAAATAATACACAGAATGAACGACACGACTAAGCTAAACATAAATCAATGGGCTGAAGAAGACCGCCCTCGCGAAAAGATGATGATGAAAGGTGCTTCGTCATTGAGCGATGCTGAGTTACTGGCAATACTCGTAGGCTCAGGCAATCGTGATGAAACGGCTGTTGAACTTATGCGTAGAATGCTTTCTTCTTGCGATAATAACTTGAATGAACTAGCACGATGGGGAGTTGATCGTTATTCGAAGTTTAAGGGAATGGGACCAGCTAAAAGCATTACGATAATGGCCGCTTTGGAGTTAGGTAAAAGACGTAATCTGCAAGCTGCCAAGGAGAAAGTGGCTATTCGTTGCTCAAGAGATATATTCGATTTGTTTCATCCTCTTTTATGCGATTTGCCATTAGAAGAATTTTGGGCTTTATTGATAAGTCAATCCGGTAAAGTGATCGATCAAGTACGCATTAGTACGGGTGGTATAGCGGGCACTTATGTAGATATTAGAGCTCTTTATCGTGAAGCATTACTTCGTCATGCTACACAAATGGCAGTTGTTCACAACCATCCTTCGGGAAATAATCACCCTAGTCAAGAAGACCGCACGCTAACAACGCGTATTGCTAAAGCGGGTGAAACAATGAACATACGATTGATTGATCATGTTATAATCTGTGAAAGCAGTTACTACAGTTTTGCAGATGAAGGCCTGCTTTAAAAGATTAATGTTTATATTTGTCGAAATAAAATATATCAATTATGTCTAAGTTTGAAACAGAAGAAAAAATTGTAGCAGTATTGAAAACGGTATTCGATCCTGAAATCCCCGTTAATGTTTACGACCTAGGTCTTATATATAAAATAGATGTAGCCGATTCGGGTGAAGTGAATATTGATATGACTTTAACTGCACCCAATTGCCCTGCTGCCGATTTTATCATGGAAGATGTTCGTCAACGAGTAGAATCGGTAGAAGGTGTAGTGGCTGCTAATATTCACTTAGTTTTTGAACCGGAGTGGGATAGAGATATGATGAGTGAAGAGGCGAAGTTAGAATTGGGTTTCTTATAATAAAAACCTATGATGAAAAGTGTATATTTCCTTTCTGATGCCCACTTGGGGTCGCGAGCCATACAGCATGGCCGTACGCAAGAACGCCGTTTGGTAAACTTTCTCGATAGTATTAAGCATAAAGCTGCAGCTGTTTATCTGCTAGGTGATATGTTTGACTATTGGTATGAGTTTAAACTAGTCGTACCTAAAGGATATACACGTTTTCTGGGTAAGCTATCGGAATTGACTGATATGGGAGTGGAGGTTCACTTTTTTACAGGCAATCATGATATTTGGTGTGGAGATTACCTCTCTAAAGAGTGTGGTGTAATAATTCATCGTGAACCACTAACTACCGAGATATACGGTAAAGAATTTTATCTAGCGCATGGTGACGGCTTGGGCGATCCAGATAAGAAATTCAAATTGCTTCGAACTGCTTTTCATAGTCCTATATTGCAACGCATGTTTTCAGCTATACATCCTCGTTGGAGTGTAGAGCTGGGATTAAGTTGGGCAAAGCATAGCCGCATGAAACGCGAAGATGGTAAAGAACCCGATTATATGGGTGAAGATAAAGAGCATCTAGTGCTTTATACAAAGGAGTATCTCAAAAGCCATCCAAATATCAATTACTTCATTTATGGACATCGCCATATAGAGCTAGACTTGATGCTGAGTGCAACATCACGTATACTTATCTTAGGTGATTGGATTAACTATTTTACTTATGCAGTGTTTGATGGAGAAAATTTATTCTTAGAATCGTATGTGGAAGGCGAAACGCAACTTTGATGGATCATACCGAAATCCTGAGGGGTTTAACTGAAGTTTATTTATCTTTGCCTGAAATTAAAGATTAAAAATGAACTACGATACTTTCCTTCGCTTCATCTTTCCTGATGGCATGTTTGATTACTTTGAAATGACTAAATTCAATGAACTTTCTGATAAAGTTGAGATTTACTTTGAAGAAAAGAACAATCCCCCTGAAGAATACACGAATGATAAACTAGAGAGCAAAGGCTTTTATGAAGAAGTTCGCATGTATGATTATCCCATGCGTGGTCGTAGTTGCATTTTGCTTATCAAGAAACGTCGTTGGTATAATCATACACAAGAGAAATATGTTTCCCGCAATTGGAAACTTATGGCTGAAGGCACGCAAATCTCTTCTGAGTTTGCGTCTTTTTTAAAAGCTATGGATCGACTCTCGCGCCATTAGCATCAGTAGTTTGGCAGAACATTATCGTTTGGATGCCAAACAGCTTGAATCTCAATATAAAAATCATTTAAGTGGTTATAGAAAATGGGATCAACTACCTCATGCACAGGAGTGGATTCTTTTTGAAAAGAATATTGGTGCCTACGTGGGATTGGACGAAACGAGTCTTTCACGAGGTGAACTATATACTATTCTCATCAATAAAGAAGCAAAAGGGAAGAAAGGAAGCATTATTGCTATGATAAAGGGCACTGATGTGAAAACAGTCTCTGATGTTTTATTGAAACTTTCACGTAAACGCCGTTTCCAAGTGCGTGAAATAACCTTGGACATGGCATCTAACATGGGACAGATAGCTAAAGTATGTTTTCCGGCTGCCAAACAAGTAATAGACAGATTTCATGTTCAGCAATTAGCTTTTGAAGCAGTGCAGGAGATGCGTGTAAAAGCACGTTGGGATGCCATGGATAAAGAGAATATCGATATCGCTTATTCCAAAGCATGTGGAGTTTCTTATAAGCCAGAGGTATTTGAGAATAGAGATACACGCAAACAGCTATTAGCAAGAGCGCGCTATTTATTATTCAAGAAAGACACATCTTGGAGTCATTCTCAAAGCAAACGAGCAGAGATTCTTTTCCGTGAATACCCTGAAATCAAGAAAGCGTATTATTTAAGTTTGCGCT
>CAMTOV010000141.1 GCA_947074235.1 uncultured Bacteroides sp.
AACTATACTCTACATTGAAAAAAAGGTCATAACCGCAAACGTTATGACCTTTTTTCTATTCATTGCAAAGCACACGATAAGACCGATATGCTTGTTCTAGCACTCTCGATTCAAACTCTACTTGTATCAAATCGCCCTCTTGCATAGGCACCGTTTTATCTACAATCCAAGTTTCGTCTCTTCTAAACTGAACGATAGTTGTACCTTCGGGCACTTTGGCCACCTCTATGCTCTTGCCAATAAAGTAAGAGTTCTCAAATATATTGAACTTAGTATCAATTTTATCGGTCGATTCAAAATAGTCCTTGGGCAATAGACGCACATATAGCAGGTCGTATACAGGCTGCACTTTCATCACAGAACTAATAAAGAAGGTAAGGCCTACCAAAACTATCATATAGAAGAAATCGGTAAACTGGCAGGTCATTTCTAGTATCAATACCAACCCCGTGATGGGCGAACGCACCACTACTGCAAAGATGCTACCCATAGACATGAGCATAAAGAATCCGCTGTAGTCTTGATAGGGTAAACCAATGGCGCAAAGCAGCAAACAGAATAATTTGCCGGCCAATGCACCTATTACCAATAAAGGAAGAAAGATACCGCCGGGAAAGCCAAGACTATAACACAATGGCGTATAAACCAACTTTATCACCAACAATAATAGTATCAACCAAATAGAGCCTCCAACGGCTGCATTTTTAAATATTAATGGCTCACCTCCTGCCAAGATATCAGGAACGAAAAAACCCAACGCATAAGTCAAGAGGATAATCATCAGAATATAGATAGGCTTGGGCAGTTTAAACTTACAACAAAACCCTTCAAAGAAAAGGAGCAGACTATTGAAGATTTTTCCACAAACAGAGAGGAAAAAAGCCAAGGCGATGAATGTCAACAGCATAATTTTTAGCTCATGTGTATCGGGCATAGCCGAGCTCATTTGAGCATACTCGTTATTATTGAATACCACTTTTGCAATCCAGCCCGAAGGCACTGCTGCCAAAAAAGCCAAGGCTGTGCTTCGCGAAGATTGATATTTGGTAATCTCTTCGTGCACAAATATAGTAGATGCCAGCGGTGCAGTAAAGGCTGATGATAAACCGGCTGCCGCCCCACTCGAAATGAGGAAACGCTTATCAGAGCCTTCGAGCTTTGTCCACTTTGCCACCAAACGCCCTATATAGCCACCTACTTGTACACTCGGTCCTTCACGTCCCAACGAGAGTCCCATCCCTACTCCAACTATTCCACCTATCAATTTTTGAATTGGTTCCCAGATACCGTGTTTAATGCTAAAACGATTGCACATATAACCCTCTACTTGCGGAATGCCGCTACCGGTTATCATCGGAGTCTTTTTTATCATTAAGTATAAAAGCATGGCAACACCATATAGGCCTAGTATAATAGCAATATGGATATACCAAGAGTACTCATGTGCATATATAATATCGCGAATCTTAACCGATTGCACAATCAGGTATCGATATGGAACGGTAACTAGTCCAATTAGCAATCCGGCAATTAGACTAATAATATAAACCCGTATATCGAATTTTTGATATAGATAATGAAAACCTGATTCTGTTTTTTCTACGACATCAACCCATTTCTTTGCCATGGAATACTCTTCTTTTATTTATTTAAAAAACGTATTATAAGGTATAATTGTTTTAAATAGAACCATTTTTGTGAGTAGCGTGGCAAGCATGAAAAAAGATTAGGTTGTTATTTCCGATACACCATGTAGGGTTGTTGAGGGGCAGCGTAAGCTTTCGTAAACTTCTTGGAGGCCAACCAATAGAGCAACCCGCCAAACGATCGTGCTTTTTTGGGGCATACACTGATGCAAAGTCCGCAGGCTATGCAGCTCGATTTATCTGTGGGACATTTATATTGGGGAGTGATTGCCTCAGTGGGACACTTCTTAACACACTGCCAGCACATATTGCAGCTAAATGTATTTGTGCGAGGAGCCAGTGGCACATTCTTGATAGCTCGATAAGGGCGATTGCCTAAAATATCAATGGAAGTTTCAGCAGACAAATCGACTTGTTCTATACTGTTTCTCACAAATTCTTTGAGTAACTCCAGATCTTCAGCATTGGGCCTCCCTGTAGCCACTTTGGGGAAAATAGCGTGTTGGGCAATAAATGCAGCGGCAGAGATTACAGTGAATCCTCTATCAACTACAATATCGTGAAGTTCTACCAGTGCATCCTCAAAAGCACGATTACCATATACTGCTATGAGTATCACGGGGGTATTATTGCCTTTTAGCGCATTGAGCCCTTTCAGCACTACTTGTGGCACTCGGCCCGAATAAACGGGAACGGCTATAACAGCCAAGTCGCTTGCAGTGAGAGGGATATCACCGATACACTCGTCCAGTAAATTGCAACACGCTTGCGGACATTCATTGAAAGTTTGAGAAATAGCCGAGATTATGCGCTTGGTGGTGCCAGTGGCACTAAAGTAGAATAGGTTTATTTTTTCAAATGATATCATATTAAAGTAGTTTTGAAGAAATAGCGATATTTAAAACAAATCTAGAAAAATAAAACCTAATGAAAAGAAAATACATAAAAAAACGAGCAAATTCTTCATCAGAATCCCTCGTCGCCTTGTAAGAAAAGCCCAAATGGCTTTTCTTTTCCTAAAAACTAAACCTAAAAAACAATCTTTACTTTTACCTAATCTTAAAAACTTCAATTACCTATTTTCAATCTTTGTTATCCTTTAAATCTTTTACCTTCTTTTTCTTTAATACCTATTGAAGTCTATATGTTAATTCTAATACCTTCTAAAAAACTAATTAACTAAATTATTTCTTTAACCTTTTAACCTAATTGCAATTTCCCAACTGCTTTGCAAAGGTATGAAAATATTTCGTGTGCGCAAACGTTTTGCTGCTTTATAACATATTTTGACGTTCCGGCATCTATAAATCTTTTACATCATCTAGCTCAACTAGCTTATTTACAATAGCATAGATAGTCAAACCCGATGCACTATGTATCTGCAACTTTTTAGTGATATTTTTTCTGTGAGTTATCACAGTGTGTATCGACAAAAACAACTTTTCGGCTATTTCCTTATTTGTCATTCCCTTAACTACACAAACCACGATTTCTTTCTCTCTTTGGCTCAAAACATCTTGATCTTGATCTTCCTCTTCATCTTCCTCTTTTCGTTCGTCCAGTAATTTGATGATTTTATCATTTATCGTATCCAAATCATCAAATATCGATATTGATTCAGCATACCTAGCTAGAAGTGAGGCATCTGTAAAGCTACTCACTAGTGCCACTAGCTTCACTTCACTACCCTTATACTTTTCTTGAAAGGCTGCCACATCAAAGTAATGACCAAATGCAGGATTTATGATTAAAACATCGGGCATTTGAGTGCGAAAACAATCAGACAATGCACTTGGGGTAAGCACCTCAATAGGTTGAATCTTTAGATGAGGCAATCGTTTCAAGGCCATGGCCAATCCGCTTCTTATTATAATCGAATTGTCTGCTATGGTTATTTTGATTATTTCATTGTTTTTGCTCATCGCGCAGCCTCCTTTCCAGGTTTAAAATAGCCGGAACAAATAGATAATCCTCTACCTTAGAATGCCATTCCAACCCCTCTTCGCACGAATAAATATCCGATAAGGCTACATTCAGAATATTCACATTTACCTTCTCCGGACAGTATTTTATCAAGATATTCTTCAATTCGCTCAATGTCTCTCCTACTTGGTCGTGATGCTTAGAGTAAGTAGTAATTTGATAAGCAGGTGGTGTTTGTCCTTGCAATAGTCCCTCTACATACTTAAATACCGTTTCGTCTTCATACTCCATATGATGGCGTATCTCGTGCATATATTCATCAAAGAACTTCAGTATTAAGAACGAGATATCATCTTTTGAATATTCAATTGCCTCTATCAACTTTTCGCGGATGGTGGGCAAACTAAATTCCAAGAAGTAAATATGCGACTGTCTTAAGTAATGAATCAGCGCCGGAATGGAGATATCGCTCTCATCGTCGCCAATATGCACAAAACCCTCAGTCATAAAGTTGACAATGGCCAAAAAGGTATTGCAGTCTACCCCACTGGCTTCACACACTTCGCGCACACTTCGCTCGCCTACACCAAGTGCCAAACCAAATCGACTCATCACTTGCAATAATGAGTAATTATCTACAATCAAATCACTCATTTTATCGGTAGGTGTATATTTTTGTAAGTTATCCATATTTATATAATACATCTAAATTATTTAATTATTGCAAATTAACACAAACTTACGCGCGCGCGCAATACCCAAAGATAGGTATTTATTCAACATCCCGTCCTAAAAAAACAATTCCTTGCCACCCTAGCGACAAGGAATTTATTTTTCTCTATCCTCTGTTATCATCCATGCTATCTTCGCTCGGATTCAACTCCTCTAAAGCCTCCTTTACATCTTCCTCGTTTGCTGTTTCTGTATCCGATATGGGCTCTACTGGATATTTTTCTTCTTCTTTGTCCGATACTTTATCGTACCATTTTTCATTTGTTACAATCATAGCCTTCTTTATTTTAATCGTTATTTTACATTAACAATCAATCTGCCCAAAAAGATTAATATCCATAAAAATAAAAATGTCGGCCCGACGTATTCGTCAAACCGACATTCTATTATAATTTATCTTTTCAGATGCTTAGTACACCAACGTGGCTATCAACTGTATGGATAGAATGAGGAACACCATGGCAATAGGATAAACCGTAGCATATGCCACACTTGGGATATTGCTATCTACCATCGAGTCGGCAGCAGCAAGCCCCGGCGTACTGGTCATACCCCCTGTGATGGTACCCATCAAATCGAGAATCGATATTTTGAAAACGAGACGACCTACCAACACTGCTACCATCATTGGCACAATAGTCAAGGCCATACCTACACCAAACAGCAACATACCACTCTCTTGGAAGGTAGCTACTAGGTTTTTTCCGGCCGATGTACCAACCTCTGCCAAGAAGAGCAACAAACCAAGCTGACGAAGCAGCTGATTGGCAGGACCAGACATAGTCCATACAATAGGACCAGTTTTACCTACTGCACTCAAAAACAAGGCCATCATCAAGATACCTCCTGTAAGACCTGGCGAGAAGTTGATTCCGCCAGGGAAAGAGATATTCAACTTACCAAACAACACACCTAGCACAATACCCATAGCGATTGGGAAAAAGTCGGTATCCGAAATCTTCTTAGCGTTATTACCCATCATGCGAGCCACGCCTCTAATCCCTTCACGCTCGCCCACTACCATCAGTTTATCACCAAACTTCAAAGCCAAGTCGGGCGATGGAGCAAGGTCAATACCGCTTCGTCGAACGCGTGTTACCGTACAACCAAAGTTACGTTGAAGATTCAAGTCGCCTAGCTGCTTGTTAATCATATCTTTTTTGGTAAGCAATAGAGATTCAATCTCTTGAGTTTTATCTAAAGGAAGTTCACCTTCTTCGCGTGGACCTACCATCTCGGCCAACTGATTGAGCGACTCTTCACTACCTACAGCTTGTATATAGTCACCTTCATTCAACACAGTTTGAGCCGTTGGAATGCTAATTGTTTCACCATGTTTAGCTCTCGATATCACAGCACCCGTCATAGCGCGAGCATTAATCTGCACCAAGTTTTTTCCAAACACAAACGGATTGTTTACTTTGAAGATACAAGTAGTCAACTCAGGATATTGGCTACGACGCTCCAACTCTAGTTTGCGAGCCTCTTTTTCCAAGTCTACCCTCATCACCTTTGGAAGCAATTTCACAAAGAGGATAACTCCAATCACCCCAAACGGGTAAGCAATACCATAAGCGATAGAAGCCAATGGCGAATTGGTACTATCAATAGCTACCGCAAGACCGGGTGTACTGGTCAACGCACCCGCTATCAAGCCCACCACACTTGGTGTGTCTATATCAAACAGATACTTCAAACCGATGCCGGTAAAGGCAGCCGAACTGATAATAAGAAGTGTGATAAGAATCAATGTTTTACCTTTACTGCGGAAGGAATCAAAAAACCCAGGACCGGCCTGAATACCGATGGTAAAGATAAAGAGCACCAAACCAAAATTCCCCAACTCTTTGGGAATGATTACACCAAAATGCCCAAACAAAAGTGCAATGAAGATTACTGCTGATACATCGAGCGATAGCCCCTTGATTTTGATTCTTCCCAGCATAAAACCGAGTGCCACAATCAAGAAAAGGGCGAAATAGGAGGAGTTTAATAAATCAGTAAACATACTAAATTGAGGGTTATTATTTTGGGGTGCAAAGGTACGATAAAAAAGGGATAAAACAACAAACCACCGAAACGAACTTTATATATAAATTCGTTTCGATGGTTGTTCCCTTTTATAACACCTTTAAACAAAATGAAAATATGCC
>CAMTOV010000142.1 GCA_947074235.1 uncultured Bacteroides sp.
TTGAGGATACAACCAATCCTTCTATTCAGTCGGCCGAGGAAGCTTATAAACTTCTACCCAAAACCGACGATTAATTTATAAAACAATATGAACGGAACCAATTTATTTAAAATAGCTCTGAGAGCACTTGCCAATAATAAGATGCGTGCATTTCTCACCATGCTGGGCATCATCATTGGGGTGGCATCGGTGATAACGATGCTTGCCATTGGACAAGGGTCGAAGCAAAGCATACAGAGCCAGATAGCCGAGATGGGATCGAACATGATAATGATTCATCCCGGTGGAGACATGCGTGGTGGTGTGCGAAGAGATGCCTCGGAGATGCAAACGCTGAAACTGGAGAATTATGAAACACTGCGTGATGAGACCAATTACTTAGCCGGCATCAGTCCCAATGTTTCCTCTTCGGGACAATTAGTGATTGGCAACAACAACTACCCATCATCGGTAAGTGGTGTGAGTCTTGATTATCTTGACATCCGCCAACTATCAGTAGACAATGGTAGTATGTTTACCGAGGCAGATATACAAAGCTCTGCCAAGGTGTGTGTGATTGGTAAAACCATTGCCGACAATCTGTTTCCCGATGGTAGCGACCCAGTAGGCAGAGTGATTCGTTTCAATAAAATACCTTTCAGAATTGTAGGGGTGTTGAAATCGAAAGGATACAACTCAATGGGGATGGACCAAGATGATATCGTTCTAGCTCCTTATACTACAGTGATGAAAAGGTTGTTGGCAGCTACATCTCTACAAGGCATTTATGCTTCGGCATTATCTGAAGATATGACGGAGTATGCCATCGACGAAATAACAGAGATATTGCGACGCGAGCATAAGCTGAAAGATAATGATGCTGATGATTTCTCTATCCGTAGCCAACAGGAACTCAGCACCATGCTAAACTCAACTACCGACCTAATGACTACCCTCTTGGCTTGCATTGCAGGCATTTCATTGGTGGTAGGTGGTATTGGTATTATGAATATCATGTATGTATCGGTGACAGAGCGAACTCGCGAAATAGGCCTACGCATGTCGGTAGGTGCACGCGGTATCGACATACTAAGTCAGTTTTTGATTGAAGCCATCCTTATCAGTATCACAGGAGGTATCATTGGAGTATTGATAGGTTGTGGGGCGAGCTGGATGGTGAAAGCCATTGTGCGCTGGCCTATACTTATTCAGCCTTGGAGTGTATTCTTATCGTTTGCTGTATGTACCGTTACCGGAGTGTTCTTTGGTTGGTATCCGGCTAAGAAGGCTGCCGATTTAGACCCTATAGAAGCAATAAGATACGAATAAAACATTATCTTTGTTATGATGAAATCAATTGATAGTCCACGTATAAGACTTGCCGAAATAATAACCCATATCATTGGTTGGGGGATTGTGTTTGGATTTCCAATCTTTTTTATGAATAAAGGGAATGGACCAAGTAGCTTAAATGATTATGCCAAACACATAGCTGTGCCACTTTCGTTTTGTCTTATCTTTTATATCAACTATCTTTTTATTATACCTAAGCTACTGTTCAACCAACGAATCAAAGAGTTTTTGTTAGTCAATGTATTTCTGGTATTAATAATGAGCGCTGGCATTTATTTGTGGCAAAGTGTTCTATTCCCTCCCACTTTTACTACAGGAAAACCTCCACGCGATGGTTTTCCTCCTCGCACCATGTTTGTATTGCGAGATATGTTCTCGATGATATTGACAGTGGCTTTGGCTACAGCTATCAAACTAATAGGCAGATGGAGCCAAATAGAAAATGAGAGAAGAGAAGCTGAGAGAAATCAAAGCGAAGCGGAGTTGAAGAATCTAAGAAGTCAGATGAATCCTCACTTCTTGCTCAACACGCTCAACAACATCTATGCATTGATAGCTTTTGACAGTGATAAGGCACAGCAAGCTGTTCAAGAATTGAGCAAACTGCTACGACATGTGTTGTATGATAATCAACATCCGTTTGTTTCGTTGGGCAAAGAGATGGACTTCATTCGCAACTACATCGAGTTGATGCGCATTAGACTTTCGCCCAATGTAACTGTAAAGACAGAGATAAACATCAATCCCGATAGCCGCACACAGATTGCTCCATTAATATTTATTTCACTGATTGAGAATGCTTTCAAGCATGGCATATCGCCTACTGAGCCAAGTTTGATACTCATTGCTTTTTCTGAAACAGAGCATCAAGTAGAGTGTGTTATTACAAACAGCAATCACCCCAAATCGAATGGTGACAAAAGTGGATCGGGCATCGGATTAAACCAAGTAGACAAACGTTTGGAACTATTGTATCCCCATAAATACAGTTGGGTACATGGAGTGAGTGAAGACGGTAAGACGTATACCTCGCAACTCATAATAGAAGTTTAATTAAAACATTGAAAAGATGATATTATCTTGTGCCATTATAGATGATGAACCCCTAGCTCTCAATTTATTGGAAAGCTATGTAAATAAGACTCCATTTCTATCATTAGAAGGAAAATACTCGAGTGCGGTGCAAGCAATGAATGAACTACCGCAGAAGAATGTAGACCTTCTATTTCTAGATATTCAAATGCCCGACTTGAATGGCCTAGAGTTTTCGAGAATGGTAAACGAACGAACTCGAATTGTATTTGTAACCGCTTTTGAGCAGTATGCTATCGAAGGATATAGAGTCAATGCTCTTGATTATTTATTGAAACCTGTGTCGTATGTAGACTTCCTGCAAGCTGCCAATAAAGCACTTCAATGGTTTGAGCTTACCAACAAGCCCGAAACTATTGATAGCATCTTCGTAAAAAGTGACTATAAGTTAATACAAATTGAACTAAAAAAGATTCTCTATATAGAGGGGTTGAAAGATTATATCAAAATATATACCGAAGATCAGCCTAAGCCTATCTTATCATTAATGAGCCTGAAAACAATGGAAGAACTTTTACCTTCATCACAATTCATGCGTGTGCATCGCTCGTTTATTGTTCAAAAAGATAAAATCAAAATAATAGATAGAGGTAGAATTGTATTTGATAAAACTTATATACCGATTAGTGAAAGTTATAAAATAGAATTTCAGCATTTTTTAGAAGAAAGAAGCAAATAATCAGTTTTTCATCGATAAAATCATCTTTTTCATCGATAACATAGAGTTTTTATAATTATTTTTTTTAAATTTGTAAGCATAAAGGAGTTGTGAAACTCTTACTAATAACTATAGAATAGTTTAGTTAAGTCTAGTTTAGTTTTTGTGTAAAAGGCTTCCCCGTTAGCGAACGAACAAGGAAGCCTTTTCTTTTTTTATTACAAAATACAATTTAATTAACTGGAAGCCATGCGCTTATATCCTCTGCAACAAACAACCAATATAGCAATAAAATTATAAGTATGGCAACAGCTATTCCGGTAAGCAATCTTCTTTGTTTCATAATAGTTTTTTAATTTAATATTTATAAAAGAAACAATTATATCTTTAAATGGTTTAACAGTTGACTATATTAATATACCAACCTATTATTCGTAAAAGCCACGATGCGCCGAAAGGATATCAATCTCACTCTCTTTAAAATCAATATCATTGGTTACGAGTATATACCTTTTATTCTCGCACAAATGTTCTATTATCTTATCGTTATAATCGAGTGAATCGACTATCAAAATAGACTGTATATCCATCTTATCCATTACCTCGCCATCTACTTGAATAAACCTCAATATACTCTTAACAAGATTATTGGCATGATTTACAGTATGCTGTCCATCTTCAGTATCTCTATAACGTTTGAATGGCATCATATTGTCGGGTGTCATTTTCATTTTAGAATCATATTCTATGCGTATCACCCTATTTATAAACTCAGACAAAACGGTGTTATCAATAAAGATTTTCATTCCTTTATTGAGCATTTGCATATATAAATTTGAATAAGAACGAGAAGCCCAGTCTACCGTGTGGCTATAAAAAAGATAAAGTAAGATATTGGTATCAAAAAAGAAGTTTTCAGACACCAGTTCATCCAATTGATTAATTTCATATCGAGCAGCCATAGTTATTCTTCAATTATATTTGAGATACACTTATCTATATCATCGCGATGAGCATAATAATGAGGAGTATGATGCATGGTTTTATGCCAAAGCGTTTGATAATCGCTATGCAAATCTTGAGCAGAGAGATGCGTATGTACATAATTCGACTCAAAATCCTTAAACAATTGGCCTACTGCTACATTCAAGAATGCAGCTATAACCAGCTCTATCCCTTCGAATGATAATTGAGCATTTTTGCCATCACTCAATACTTGTTTGAGCAACAAATAGACTTTTTCTCCATCGGCAGAATCTACACAATAGTTAGAATTTATAGTCTCACGCAGATTTATATATACATCGTTCATATATTAATATTTTCCTATAAACTTAACAGATTATAGCAAGGCAATGTTTAAAACGATAAGAAAAGAATATATATATAAAAACAAAAAGCATCTTGAGTATTTAACAACTCAAGATGCTTTTATATCTGATTATACTATAGATTAATATCTTCTTCTATCGTATCCGCCACCGCCGCGGTTTCCACCACCACGATTATAACCACCACGATCATTGTAAGAAGGTCTTTCTTCTCTCGGACGTGCTACACTTACCGAAATAGTTTGTCCTTCGAATTCAGTTTCGTTCAATGCATTGATAGCTTGCTGTCCTTCTTCATCGTTTGGCATTTCTACGAAACCAAAACCACGAGAGCGACCAGTCTCACGATCAGTAATAATGTTGGCAGAAACAACTTCGCCATACTGAGAAAATAACTCTTGTAAGCTGTCGCTTTTAGTACCCCAGCTTAAGTGTGAAACATAAATGTTCATCCTTTTTGTTTTAAAATTAATTATTTAGATATAATTGATAGACGCACAGCGTTCATGCCACGTGGTCCGCGTTCAATTTCAAATGTAACTTGATTGCCCTCAGTGATATTTTCGGGGGCTGATGATATGTGAAAGAAGTATTTTTCACCAGTGTTACGGTCTTTTACAAAACCAAATCCTTTTGATGGATTAAAAAATTCTACAATACCAGTTGGAGGTAAAACCTCTACTTCTTCTTTTTTTGGAATGGAAATGGCAATATCAGATGCTTCAATATCTACAGCACTACGCTCTTGAGGCGTTGAATGCAATACACCATTTTCATCTACGTAGGCTATCATATCTTCAAAAGAGCTTACGCCATTGCTTTGACGTTCCTCTTTGCGCTTTTGCTTTTCCTCACGCTTTTGTTGCTTTACTTTTTCTCTATCCCTTTTGCTAACTATCACTCGTTTTGACATATATATATTTAAAAATTCTTCGATTGTAATAAATACAAATCATTACTTCTGCAATATACTAAGTTTTTTATAGATACACTATAAGAAAGTAGAAATATTTAAAATAACGATTATGTACAACGGAATTGATATTGAGGTTAGTTTGAGGATGGAGTTTTTCTCTTTCTACAGAGAAGCCAAGCATACGCAAGATTAAGTCAGTATGAACTCAATTGTTTTTTATTATCTGCAAATATAAGTAGATTAATTGGTTATTCCTACATAGATTGCTATATATTATACTTTATCAACTTATCATATTCATTTTCGTTACTAAAACAAAATGCCACTATAGCGTTTTTCTCATTAACATATTTCAACAAATATTCAATCCATATCATCAAAAAGAAACCCTAGTTGTTGGGGTTCTTCTCTTCTCTTAGCGGCTTTCGATTTGCTTTTTTTCTTTGGAGCAATCTCTACTATCACCTCTTCCGGCTCAACTATTTTTTCTTCCAATATATTTATTTCTGCTTCAGATGATTCTTCTTCAACACGATCTATCATTTTATATTCGGAGGCGGGTTCTTCCACCATCAAAAGTTCTTCGACAGGTTCTTCTTCCTTCAAAGTTTCTTCAATATCAAAAACAATCGTATTTGTATCTACCATTTGCTTTAGAGTTTCATCTGCCGGTTGCATCTCTTCAACGGGCGTATTGATTGAATCATCTTCAGTTTGCAATGCTTCCTCTAGCTCAATATTCGGTTCGCCATCTGTATCAAAAAGAATGGTCGACGATAATACATCTTCTGATGATTTCTCTACTATCGGCTGCTCATCTTCTACAGCAATAGGTTCTTCTATGGTTTCAACAAACTCCACTTGTTCTTCTTGTTTTTCTTCCTCTATAGATAAAGCAGCGTTTGTTTCATCCTCGGCAGTTGAAGTTTTTTGTTCGGTTATAGGCAGATTTGTTATTTCTTCTTCATCAAATGATTCTGGAGTAGATATATCGCTCAATGCATCTTTGTCCTCTTCATTAATATTTTCGGTTGGTGAAGTTATTTCTTTCGCTTCCTCTTTTATAGAAGACTCAGTTTCCTTATCCTCTTCCTTAACTACTTCCTCATCAACTTCTTTATC
>CAMTOV010000143.1 GCA_947074235.1 uncultured Bacteroides sp.
ACACGTCGTAGTTTTGAAGAGGAGCTGTTTTGTTGAACACCTCATCTACCCAGCGAACGTCTGTTAATGACAATTTAGCATAGTCTTTACCAGTATCAAGACCCACTTCCTTTTCGTATTGAATGCGCTCGGCAGTGTTCATGATGTCCCAGTTACCGTGTGCCATTTGCGAGAAACCACCTTGAGCACGAACAGTGATTGTTGGCTTCTCTGCGTTTCTACCACGTTTGGTAGTAATGATAACTACACCATTGGCTGCACGTGCACCATAGATTGAAGTAGACGAAGCGTCCTTCAATACCGAGATGTTATCGATGTCATTGGGGTTAATTGTGTTGAAGTCGGCTTCCGAGATAGGTGCACCATCCAAAATAAACAAAGGCGATGTGCCCGAGTTGATTGAGTTGGTACCACGGATGGTAAACTTGGCTGATGCGCTAGGATCTCCCGAATTAGAAAGAACGCTCAAACCTGCTACCTGCCCCTGCATTGCTTGGTCGAAACCGGCTGATGGTGTATTCTCAATAGCCTCAGCTTTCACCGTTCCTACCGAACCGGCCACTGTGCCTTTCTTACGGGTACCGTAAGCCACCACTACAACTTCACTAAGCGATTGCGCATCAGGATGCAACACTACGTTAATAACTCTACTGCCAGTTGTTACTGTAACGCTCTGCGTTTTCAAACCGATGTATGAAAACTCAATCACGTCGCCTACATTGGCACTAATTGAATACTCACCCGATAGATTGGTCACTGTTCCTCGGGATTCTCCTTTGACGCTTACTGTGGCGCCAATCACTGATTCGTTATCCTCCGATGAAGTTACAATCCCTGTAACATTTACTTGTGCTTGCGCAACCGAAGAAAAAGAAAACATTAAAAATAAGACCGTTAAGGTAAGATAAAAACTTTTCACTCGTAATTTGTTTTATCGTTATATTAAACTAATTGAAATTCTATTTTGTGTTATAATACAAATGCGCGCACGCATAAAAAACTGCGCAAAGGTACTGCTCTTTACAAAAGAAAACAAGATGATATTAGTTAATTAGGGTTTTCAAGTGTATGTTTATGCAAAGCTTTCAAATAACCCATATTTTGCTTTCAATTTGAAACTTACAATATTTGAATTTGAGTATTTAGAAATAAAAAAACGAGGTTAAACAGATGATATAAAACTGCATATTCACATGACAATTGTATAAATATTCCACTTTAGAGACAAGAAAACAATATTTATGTTATTTGAAATTAACTTAATTACAAATTAAAACAGTGAAATAATAATCAGTTTATTATTACAAAAGTGGTATTTTAAATAAAGTATATCTACATAAGTTAAATATTCAATAAGTTAGTATTTTCCTATATTTTTGGATAAAATCAATATTTCATTTGACAAAAAGATGTTGTTTCTAATTGTAAGATGAGTGCAATTGCTGCAATTTATATCTTAGATGTTGCAAATTGATTTTTAGGACTCACTACCCTAGTTTACTATATCTACACACCGTATTTGGCGGTAAAAGAGCAATATGAACACCTGTATCATAACACTATCAGAAAGCGAGAGAAAAACCGATGACTTAGACATTTTACATAAAAGCTCAAAAAATAGATAGTTTCTATTATAACCAACAACCTGCATTCGGCTATCCAACACAATGAGCACAATAATAATATGTCATTAAAATGCCACTCGTAACAATCTGATTATAAGATATGTATAATCAACATCAAAACTATCTCATTTTACCTTCAAAAATCAATCATTTAATGAGGTAATTCTAATCATTTAATTGAGTAAAATGTAATAGTTAATAAAGTGATTTGGATTAATCATTAAAAATTAATCGTCTTTTTTTCGTGAAAACTCTACTAAACGTCGCCAATATCACGCACTCACGTTAAATTTCGACTACAGTTTTGTTGAATTCTTGCATAGCTTATTTTTTCTAAATAAATTGCTAGCGAATTAACTATTACCTTATAATTTTAAAGAACTATGTTTGCAATAAAAGACATTGTCACTACCAGCAAAACCAGCGAAGACGGCAAATTGAAATTGGTTGCAGCCTTTCAGATGATGCAAGACTGTTCGGAACTTTGGTTCTCGTCCGAACCCGAATTTGAAGCATATATGTGCGAAAACAATGTAACACAACTCTTGGCCTCTCGACAAGTAGATATAATCCGTGTGCCATCGTATGGTGAGAATCTTACTATAACAACGAGCGTTTACGAATGCTTGGGTTATTATGGTTATCGCAACACCATTATCACCGACGAAGCAGGACTGCCTTGCTATGCCACATGGAGCACAGGTGTATGTGTAAACCACGAAACGGGACGTTTGAGCAAGATGGACCCCTCAATAATAAGCCTTATGTGCATCGACCCCAAGTATGATATGAAGTACTTGGATAGAAAAATATCGCTGCCGAAGTTGGAGCTGAAAAGCTCGGAACCTATCCTAGTGATGCGCGATGATATAGACTACAATCGCCACATGAATAATGCTCAATATATACGCATAGCTTGCGAGTTTCTGCCTGCCGACTTTGAGGTGAAGCGAGTGCGTGTGGAGTACAAGAAACCGGCTCGACTGGGAGATGTGCTTTTTCCGCAAGTGCTGTGCGAGGGCGATAAGATGTTTGTAGAGCTGATAAGCGAAAATGGACTTTGCGCTGTGATAGAATTTACCAAGATGATGGAGTAATCTGTCGCTAAATTATAATAGAGCCGTACAACATCGCCAGCGCTTCTGGCAGAGTTGTGCGGCTCTTTATTGTTTTCTAAGAAGAATAAAAGTTTGTCATGTTTTGTGTTTCTTTTAATATGACCTATTACTGAATTCACATTCAATATTTACTCTGGCAAATTAAGGCCTTGCGAGGCAGTAAACCAAGTGTATCCGACGAACACAAGACTAGTATTCGACGAAACCGCCATTCTGTTCGACGAAATCGGTTTGCTGTATGCGCTAAATCTCTATATTTGCCATTGGTTGATAATAGACAAAATACTATGTCCAAAAAAGATAACCTGACCAATCTACTCATCCAAGCGTTGATATGGATTCTACTCTTCTCAACGCCCCTCATTTCGAGCTCTCTCAATGGAGTGCCTTGGGGCGACATTATAGCTGGTATGAAATATTATTACCCCATTCTGTTTATCTTTCCGCTGGTTTTTTATGCCAACTACTTTTTATTTATTCCGAAGCTTCTATTTGCTAAGCGCAGCATCTGGTATTTCATAGCAAACTGCATCTATGTGTATGGACTCAATCTTTTATCGGGCAAGTACCTGTCGTTGGTGGGGGTTGATATTTACCTTTACGACAAAGGGATGCTTTGGAGCTATGCGCTGGGCATCACCATCTTGAACGTACTTCTGATATTGGCGGCCATCGGCCTGCGATCGCAACAACGCAACGCGCAGCTCGAGATGAAAGAGAAAGAGAATCAGCGCATCTTGGCCGAACAAGAGCTTCATAGACTCAAGAGTCAACTCAATCCGCATTTCCTTTTCAATACGCTCAACAATATTTCGTCGCTCATCGCCTTTAACCAAGATGCTGCCCAAGACTCAATGAGCCGATTAAGCAATATGCTTCGCTATGTGCTTTATGACAGTGCGGGCATGAGTGTGGCACTATATAAAGAGGTGGAGTTTATGCGCAACTACATCGATTTGATGAAACTGCGCTATACCGATACGCTCCACATGAATATAGCCTTGCCTACCGAAAATTCGAATACGGAGGTAGCGCCACTGATATACATCTCGCTGCTCGAAAATGCTTTTAAGTACGGAGCCAGCAGCCAACATCCGTGTGCTATAAACATTCGGCTTGAAGAGACAGACCAACAGCTACGTTTCGCCATCGAAAACACCATTGTGCCTAGAGGCGAACACAGCAAGGCTTCATCGGGCGGAGTGGGAATAGACAATCTAAAGAAGCGACTTCAACTAATCTACCCCAACAAGCATAGTCTAGACTATGGAGTAAAGACTTCACCCGAGGGTGAGGTATTTGAAGTTGTCCTCATCATTGATAAATAAAATCTGCCACACATGCCTATTAAGTGTATCATTATAGATGACGAACCGCTAGCTATCAAACTGCTAGAAAACTATGTGCAGCGAACTCCCTTTTTGCAGCTCGAGGCCACTTATCTCAATCCGCTGGATGCGCTGACAAGTATTAAGCCCAACATAGAGTTGGTATTTATGGATATAGAAATGCCGGGGCTCACCGGGTTGGAGCTCTCCAAGCTGATATCATCGCAGGTTCGCATCATATTCACTACGGCCTACAAGCAGTATGCGTTTGACAGCTATGAGGTGCAAGCGCTCGACTACCTGCTGAAGCCTATCAACTACACAGCTTTTCTTAAAGCAGCCACTCGTGCCAAAGAGTATTTCGAGCACTTTGCCACAAGCGAACATCCCGAAACTATCAATACCAAAGACGATAACCACATCTTTGTAAAGAGCGAATACAAACTTGTGCGTGTAGAGTTCGACAATATACTCTATGTGAATGCACTCAAAGATTATGTGCGCATCATCCTTAAAGACACACCTCGTCCCCTCATTGCCCTTATCACCATGAAGGGCATTGAAGAGAGACTTCCCGCCGACCGCTTCTGCCGAGTGCATCGATCCTACATTGTGGCACTCGATAAGATTGTAAATATTGAGCACAATCGCATCAAGATTGGCAAAGTTCTTATACCCGTAGCCGAAGCCAAATCGGACATGCTTTTTCAGATGATTAATACCTAGCTTACTGGCAAGGGCTACTCACTGTGCTGACCACGCCTTATCAGCATGCTGGCAAGGTGTGGTCAGCAAACGCTATA
The DNA here is from genome assembly GCA_947074235.1 of uncultured Bacteroides sp. Lineage (GTDB taxonomy): Bacteria > Bacteroidota > Bacteroidia > Bacteroidales > Bacteroidaceae > Bacteroides. The sequence goes on from CAMTOV010000143.1 coordinate 4,875, forward strand.
TAACAGGCTGATTATCAAGTATTATTCACTGTTCTTTTTTTACTTATTTCACAACTTAAATCACCAATACTTAAAGGATGTATTAACAGGGTTATTAACCGAGTTATCAACACTTATCAACAGGGTTTTTGCTAGTTTATACCGTACTTGTCCATGCATTATTAACAGGTCTTGGGTGGTTATGAACAGTTTTTAGGTAGTTATCAACAGCTGTTTATCCAACGGAAATGATTAATTTTGCAACCACAGAAACCATGAAGAAGCTATCCGAAGAAACCCAAGCATTTATCCGCCTACATGCGCAGGATAACATCAAGTCGCTGGCACTGCAAGCTGCCAAGTATCCCAATGTGGACATGCGCGAAGCCATCACGCAGATTAGCGGCAGGCAAGCATCGGCCTCCAAGATACCTTCGTGGCAAGCGTTAGATGATTTGCTTTATCCCCGACATCTGTCTATGGAGCAATGTTCGTCGGAAGGTACGGCTCAATATAAATCATCACTCGTGTCGGGCGATAGTTTTACCGACTTGACCGGTGGTTTTGGGGTGGACTGCGCATTCATGGCAAGCCGATTTAAAGAGGTTCACTATGTGGAGCGCCAAGAGGAGCTTTGCGAAATAGCCGCACATAACTTTCCTTTATTGGGATTGTCTTATATAAAGATTCACAACACCGAGTCGGTAGCCTACTTAGAGCAGATGACACCGGTAGACTGGATATTTATAGACCCCGCACGCAGAGATGGACATGGTGGAAAAACGGTAGCAATATCAGACTGCGAACCCAACGTGGAGGAACTGGAAGAGTTACTGGTATCGAAAGGCGGAAAGGTGATGGTGAAGCTATCGCCTATGCTCGACATTGCTCGTGCACTCACCACGCTACAACACATCAGCGAAGTGCATATCGTATCTGCCGCCAATGAGTGCAAGGAGCTGTTACTCGTACTCGACCGTCAAGCGGCATCTGCAGATATACCCATGCATTGCATCAACTTACCTACTATGGGAGAGATGCAATCGTTCTCATTCACGCGCGAAGCGGAGCAGCAAGCTATCTGTAATTACACTTCCAGCCTTAAGCATTATCTTTACGAGCCCAATGCCTCTATCTTAAAGGCGGGCGGATTCAAAAGCGTAACGACACAATACCAAGTAGAAAAGCTTCACCCAAATAGCCATCTATATACATCAGACTACTTGATTGCCGACTTCCCAGGCAGAGCGTTTGAGGTAGTGAACCATTGTACATTCAATAAGAAAGAGATAAAGGAACTGCTTGGCAACATCAAAAAAGCCAACCTCACTATCCGCAATTTCCCAACCACCGTAGCCGAACTACGCAAGCGCATCAAGCTGGCCGAAGGAGGCGATGATTATCTGTTTGCTACCACACTAAGCAATGATAAGCGGGTGCTGGTGTTGTGCAAAAAGGCTTAGCTTTTAGTATCAGCACTAGTAGCAGGTTGCGTGGGCTTGGGGCGAAGATCATCCTTAGGGATAGTC
>CAMTOV010000144.1 GCA_947074235.1 uncultured Bacteroides sp.
AACGAAAAAGTATATTATATGGGATTATTTAACGAAAAGCAGCGGGTAGGTGCCATTTACAGAAGGGTAAGTGATGAATACCTTGACCCGCTGGTTTTCGAATCCTCTTCTTTATTGGGGGTGCCCAATTTGATGCAAGCTTATAAAAAAGGAAATGTAACCATTATCAATGCTTTGGGCAATGGTGTGGCCGATGATAAAGGTATATATTACTTTGTGCCAAAGATGATTTCATATTATTTGGATGAGGAACCGATTCTTGAAAATGCTCCTACTTATCTTCCATATTATAAAGAAGATTTTGACTATATACTCGCTAACATAAAAAAGTTAGTTATAAAAGATGTGAGTGAAGCAGGAGGATATGGTGTAATGTTTGGATGCGATTTATCAAGTGATAAATTGAATGAACTCTGCCAATTGATTATAGATGAACCCAGACGTTGGATTGCTCAAGAGGTGATTGATTTTAAAGATTTGGATATACTCGAAGATGACTTGCGTGTAGAGCGTAAAGCCGATTTGCGTGCATTTGTTATTTCAGGAGAAGAAACAAAGGTATGGAAAAGTGGATTGACACGATTTTCGAGAGATCCAAACTCGTTTGTTGTTAATTCATCTCAAGGCGGTGGGTTTAAAGACACATGGGTGATGAAAAGCAGACCTAATAAACAAAAAACAATTTAATTATGACATTTAATGCTATATCTGCCAATAAGGCTAATCGCTTATATTGGTTAGGCCGATATACGGAAAGAGTATATCTTTCACTTCACTTACTACGCCGTTATTATGATCAAATGATAGATGGACATCCTCAGAACTACGAAGAGTTTTATGAAAAACTGGATGCAGCTGTTAATTATTCTGATACAATCAGTTTTAGTTTGGGATACTTGTATGATATGGATAATCCTTGTTCTGTTATAGCCGGATTGGAGTATGCCAATGATAATGCAATAGTGCTTCGTGATGAAATAAGCAGTGAAACTTTATCCTATATTCAATTATCGCTTTGCAAAATTCGCTCGTCTGCCAAAACCAAAGATAGCAACATTACCGATTTGCAATGTATCACCGATTATCTATTGGCATTTTGGGGTTCGATAGATGAAAGGGTTTTTGATGAACGCATACGCAACTTCTTGAAAATAGGAAGAATGATAGAGAATATTGATATGCATGTGCGTTTCGATTACCCTTTTTATCGCATTAAAGAGGTATATGATAGTTTGATAGAATGTGCGGAAAAAGATGAGGAAGTGATGGATAAGGTGATTTATAAACAATTAAATGAGTTGATTGTAGAGAATGTCTATGAAAATCAAACGCCGGAATATAAAGGAAAGGTTTTAAAGTACTTAACTCACCTAATTTTGCTGTAAGAATAATGTGATGAGGCGGTATATTTATAATTATCAAGCTATTATTCGTTTTAGCAATGATATTGCAAGACACTACTTTAAATTACGCAGCATACCTTGTACAAATTCTTTTCAGCAAGTTGTTTCAAATAGATTAGACGTTAATCCTTCCGATTATGTTGATAGTGGTGTAGATGGATGGCAACAGACCATTCAATATGGTAGCTATGTTGATAAGCACGATTCTTTTATTGTGCTGAGTAACGGAGAAATACAACAATCTCATTATTATATTAAGGATAATGATCCGAGCCATGTCTTTGTCATCCCTACACAATTTACCGATATCTCTCTGCAGATGAAAAGTTTTTTAAATGGAATTGATAAAAGTCTGTCCACCTTGAAGCAAGTGCAAATTATTTCCAATTATATCTGTGAGTCTATGATTTATCAACCAGGTGCAACAAGAGCAGATACTGTGGCATCGGTTGCGTTTTCTCAGAAACAAGGGGTTTGCCAAGACTACGCACACATTCTTATAGCAATGTGTCGCCATATAGGAATCTTTGCTAGGTATGTGAATGGTTTTTTAATAGGTGAAGGAGAAACTCATGCTTGGGTTGAGTTTTTTGATAGAGACGGATGGTATGCCATTGACCCTACTCACAATAGATTAATTGATTATGGCTATATAAAGATAGCTCATGGTAGAGATGCCGCCGACTGTTCTCTCAATAGGGGAGTTTTTAATGGAACAACAAATCAGCTAACAGAAATTCGTGTTATAGTAGAAGAAATATGATTAAAACAATTGCTTCGGCAGTTTTGCCGATAGATGAAAAACTTACAATAAAAAAGAATTTGCTATCCAATGGAGGTAGCAATAAACGCTTGTGTATTGTGACGGGTACCCACGGTGATGAATTGGAAGGACAGTATGTGTGTTTTAAATTAACACAATATATAAAAGAGAATCTTTCTAACCTGAATGGAACAATCGAAATATATCCCGCTCTCAATCCATTAGGTATTGACTCAATAACTCGTGGGGTGCCCAATTTTGATTTGGATATGAATCGCATCTTTCCTGGTGACCCTAATGGAACAATGGCTGAGGTTGTAGTAAATGCCATTTATAAAGACCTGATTGGTGCTGATATGGTGATAGATATACATTCGAGTAATATATTTCTTCGTGAAATACCGCAAGCTCGAATTAATATTGATAATGCAGATACATTGATACCATATGCGCGATTATTAAATCTCGATTTTATATGGGTTCATGAAGCGGTCACTGTGTTAGAATCAACTTTAGCTCACTCATTAAATAGTGTAAAAACACCCACAATTGTTGTAGAAATGGGGGTTGGTATGCGCATCAATCACTATTATGGAAACAGACTCGTTGATGGTATTATAAATTTAATGAACAAGATAGGTATGTGGAAGGAAGAAATTTCTACTTCTGTCATAACTACACCTATAGTGTCAATAGCCAACGAAGTAGTTTTTATCAATGCCGATAAATCTGGAATATTCGTTACTGAAGTTAAAAATAACATTATTATAGATGAAGGAGAAGAGATTGGTATAATAGTCAACCCCTTGTCGGGTGAGATATTGCAAAAGGTTATTGCACCTGTGCCGGGTTTACTGTTCACAATTCGAGCATATCCAGTTGTTTATCAAGGATCATTATTAGCTAGAATACATCATCTATAAAACAACCATTACATGAAAAAAGAAATATTATTTAGCATGGATTCTTTGTATCGTGATACATTCAATATCTATGGCTATCGCTTTGGTGAAGGCGAAAAGGCCTTAGCTATAGTTGGTGCAATGCGCGGTGATGAAATTCAGCAGCAATATATCTGTTCGCAAATAATCAATAAACTCCTCAAGTTAGAAGGTGAAGGTAGGTTGGTGAAAGGATATGAAATACTGGTTATCCCTTCTGTGAATCCATTTTCGATGAATCTAGAGAAACGTTTTTGGGCCATGGACAATACTGATATTAATCGTATGTTTCCTGGATATGATCAAGGAGAAACAACACAACGAATAGCATCAGCCCTATTTGGTGCTGTCAATCAATATAAATATGGCATACAGATGGCTAGTTTTTATATGTCGGGCGATTTTATTCCACATGTACGAATGATTCAAACTGGATATGAGGATATTGAAACGGCATCTCTATTTGGACTGCCCTATATATGCCTACGCAAGCCACTGCCCTTTGATACTACTTTGTTAAACTATAATTGGCAAATATGGGGAACAAAGGCTTTTTCGGTATATGGAGGCCAGAATTCTACGATTGATGATAATGTTTGCTATAACATTATTGGTTCATTGCTTCGTTTTATGCAAAAGTTAGAGCTTATAAGATTTAGTTTAAATAAAATACACCCTTACTACAATTCAGTAGTCATGGATGAGGCTGAACTCGTTACAGTGAAAGCTAATTCGGGAGGTATTTTTTATAAATATAAATCAGCGCATAGTGAAGTGAGCAAAGGCGAGCTTATTGCTACTATCATTGACCCTTATGAAGGGCATGTAATTGAAAAAATAACATCTCCAGTAGATGGAATTATTTTCTTTGCGCATCACAAGCCTTTAGTGTTAGAGTATACTCCGATATTTAAGATACATTATGCTTAACGTATCTGCCATTATGCCATTTGTTTTATTTGCTGTATCTCTCTTATAATGTGAAAACAATTCCTTTTTTCTCTTTTTAAATTATCTAAAAGAGTCAACGGAAAAGAGAAAACTTAGGACTAATTCTTAAAACAAAGACTTTGATTTTAGAATTGACATTTATACTCATACTTGCCAAATTAGTTTTTTGGATTTTAAAACAATATTTTGGGGTTCACGCCATATCTACAGTGGGGATGGATAGCTATAATAACTTATGCTTACTTCAACTTAGATAAACCCAAAAAACTTGTAACATTCATCAGAAATGGCTATTTTTGCCTCATCAATCGTGAATTAGCTTTGAGCTAAACCATCTAAAGAGGAGAAACCATCAGTTTTCTCCTCTTTTCTTTTTTAACCCCACTCACAAGGCATACAAAGCACTAATTTCGTCAGTATGTTTTCCTAAAAACGTCAGTACGAAATTTATTTTTGTCAGTACGTTTTCACAAAAAGGTCAGTATGTTTTTGATGGTTTTGCACTGGCTGCTTTTTTAGGTGTCTAACCGTTAAATATATGTAAAGTTGCTCTTGACAAAATTGGTATTAACAATCGTTTTTTATTCTATCTTTGTGTTCAATTCATCATCAAATGATAGATGAAATGATGCACAATACAAATTTTCAATGAAAAATAAGATACAAACTTTTATAAGCAACGAACTTTCTGGATGGAAAATGTGGGAAGTGGCATGGCTATTTGTGGCATGCGCAACCATCGTAGTGTTATCAGTTTATATGGGTGATACTATTATAGGCATTCTTTCGGCCACAACAGGAGTTGTTTGCGTAGTTTGTGTGGGCAAAGGCAAGCTATCTGCCTATCTTTTTGGAGCTATAAACGCAGCCCTCTATGCCTATATAGCTTATTCTGCTAAATATTATGGTGAGGTCATGCTAAATGCTCTTTACTATTTCCCCATGCAGTTTTATGGATTTTATGTGTGGAGTCGTAATATGAATCAAGAAACCAAAGAAGTTAATAAAAGAAGTATGACTAAAAAGAAATTTCTCTTAATACTCTTAGCAATTGCGACGGCAACATTTTTATATGGTTTTATTCTAAAGAAAATAGGTGGAGCGCTACCATTTTTCGATTCATTTAGTACAGTAGCTTCTATTATCGCCATGATACTAACTGTCAAAATGTTTGTCGAACAATGGTTGATATGGATTTTGGTTGATATAATCACTGTTATAATGTGGGGACTAGTTATTATGGACAATGAAATAGGTGGTATAGCTACTCTTTTAATGTGGTGTATCTATCTACTGAATGCAATCTTTATGTATCTCAAATGGCATAAAGAGGCTAGGGTGGGTGAATGAATAATTTAAAAGATATTATCTATCTTTTGGTTTAGTATTAAACAAATTGATAGACGATATTAGATCAAATATTAATAATGTAATTACTGTTTTATTTCACACTCTTTTATAGCAGATAACAGCGATTTAAACAACGCTTCATTCGAATATAAATTAGATCTGTTATTAGGATGTCTGAATTCTATAATAAAAGCGTTGTTATTTTTATCTCTCCAGACAGAGTATATTCTATTTTTTATTTTGAAATGGCTAATCCATTTACGATTTTCAATGACTCTTTTTGCAATATTATCAGTATTAACGAGGAACTTAGATATAATCTTACCACAGCATATTATATAATTGGGTTTATATAATTTTATCTGTTCTCTTAATAACTCAATATCTGCATCTGTTATTTGCTCCTTGAATATTTTATCATTTGTCGAGGCGCCACCTGCACTTTTCTTAAGATTTACGGCGCAAATTTTAGATAAATATTTCTTTCTATTTTCCTTAATGCTGTTATCAATTTCTTTATATGATATATCATCATTAATATTTTCAAATAGGGCAGACCATCGTGCTATATTATTCCAAGTAGTACCTTTGCCTCCTGCATTTAGAAAATCTCTTAAATCACCATCAAGTTCATTTGTCTCTTTTAATACAAACATCACTTTAGGTGAGGCTTGTTCCCATCTCTTAGGATTTACTACGCCATCACGATATTTAGAACCTTTCAATATCTTATTAAAAAGTTCATTTTCTTTATTTCTCATTGTTTTAGTATCTGATTAATGCTGTCAAATGTAAATCTTTTAAGTGGAAATAGATATGTACTGTATGAAATTTAATTAACAATTTTATAATTTAAATTTTAGGCCAAACAAAAAAAAGCCTCGCAAGTCAAAGACTTACAAGGCTTTCCATTATATCAAGTAACTAATTACTTAGTCAAAGCAG
>CAMTOV010000145.1 GCA_947074235.1 uncultured Bacteroides sp.
CATGTCTACACTGTGTGCTTTGCGTTGAATACCGAAGTAGCCATCGAAAGTAACCATTGCTTTACCTTCTTTACCCGATTTAGTAGTAATCAATACTACCCCATTGGCAGCTTGTGCACCGTAGATTGCTGATGATGCAGCATCTTTCAATACGTCGATAGATTCTATATCGGCAGGGTTCAAAGTAGAGATGTCACCGCCAATACCATCGATAAGATAAAGAGGTTGCGAGTTTCCTACTGTTCCCAAACCGCGGATAGTTACCTTCATGTCCGAACCAGGTTGGCCTGAAGTAGATGCAATGTTAACACCCGGAGTTTGTCCTTGCATAGCAAGCAGAGGAGAGCTGGTGTTCATCTTAGCAATGTTGTCACCTTTCACTTGAACAGTGGCACCAGTTACTAACTTTTTCTTTTGAACACCATAACCCACAACTACAACCTCATCTAGTGTTTTGGTGTCTTCCGCCATGGTCACATTTAAATTGGATTGCCCGTTGTAAGTAATGCTTTGTGTTACGAAGCCGATGTAAGAGAATTCCAGCGTTTGTCCGTTTTGCACCTGAATAGTGTATTTCCCGTTTATGTCGCTGATGGTTCCAGCATCAGTACCTTTCACTACCACGTTTACCCCAATTAGAGGTTCGCCATCAGTGGCCGATGTGATAATACCTGATACTTGTTTCGCTTGAGTAGGATTAGCTCGAAGCGCGTCCTGAAATGATAAGAGAAGAATAATAGTCAATGCAATGCCGTATATATGCATACGATTGCACTTGCTAAAAAGTGGCTTTCTCATGGTGCATTGTTTAATGGTTAATTTATTTTCATTAAGAATCAGTCAGTTCAAAAACAACTTGAAATTTGCATTAACTGATTCATTGCAAAAATAAGATTGTTTAACAATATGCGAGTGTTAATATTGATAAAGGGAATAGTTGCATTGGTTAACAGAAGGTAGCTATATGTTATATCATAGGGTATAAATTGTTATCATCCCTTTGGAAAGGCCTTATATAACTGAAAAAGAGCATACTTCAATAAAGTATGCTCTTTCTAAAACTCAACTATAATATGGAGTATTAATAGTTTTCTTTTTTAATTTCAAAGTATGCTTGAGGATGTAAACAAGCAGGACATAGTTCCGGAGCTTTATCGCCAGTTGTGATATAGCCACAGTTGCGACATTGCCAAATCACCTCACCTTCGCGAGCAAAAACAGCTGCATTTTCGATGTTGCTGATAAAAGCACGATAGCGTTCTTCGTGACCTTTTTCTGCCACACAAATATGACGATACATAGCAGCGATTGCTGGGAAACCTTCTTTTTCGGCAACATCAGCAAAATATGGATAAAGTTGATCCCATTCTTCATATTCTCCAGCTGCTGCTTCTTGCAAGTTTTCTAATGTAGTGCGAATAACACCGGCAGGATATGATGCAGTAATTTCAACTTCACCACCCTCTAAAAACTTAAACATACGTTTAGCATGTTCCTTTTCTTGATCGGCAGTTTCTTGAAAGATTGCTGCTATTTGCTCATAACCTTCTTTTTTTGCTACACTCGAATAATAAGTGTATCTCATGCGCGCTTGCGATTCGCCGGCAAACGATTTAAGTAGATTTTTTTCGGTTTCTGTACCTTTTACACTTTTAGCCATAACTCTTTTTATTTAAAATGATTACTAAATCTTATGATACATATAACACAAAAATAACGTTTTTAGTTTCATCCCCAACTCATTTCTTAATTTTTTTAAACGGCAACTTTATTAAATTACTCTTACCTAAAAATAATTCGTCTACTAATACATTGTTTAAGGTTATTATATGTAATTTTGCAACTCCTTATCCAACCTATCTGACTAAAGAAAACAGAATTATCATTTTTATATCTATGCTTAACAGCAAAATAGTGCACATTCAGTATGAAAGCATTTGAATTTAAACCAAAGTTGGTTTCTTGTCTTAAAAACTACTCGAAAGCTACTTTCATGTCCGACCTCATGGCCGGAGTTATTGTGGGTATCGTTGCCCTTCCGCTTGCCATTGCGTTTGGTATAGCATCGGGTGTATCTCCCGAAAAAGGTATTGTAACTGCTATTATAGCAGGGTTTATCATCTCCTGCATGGGAGGTAGTAAGGTGCAAATCGGTGGTCCTACCGGCGCGTTTATTGTTATTGTATACGGAGTGATACAGCAATATGGCGAAACAGGATTAATTATAGCCACCCTTATGGCAGGTGTTATGCTCATACTGCTGGGTGTGTTCAAACTGGGAGCTGTTATTAAGTTTATTCCCTACCCCATCATTGTAGGGTTTACAAGTGGTATTGCTGTCACCATCTTTACTACTCAGGTGGCCGATATCTTTGGTTTGACCTTTGGCGATGCTAAAGTTCCAGGCGATTTCATTGGTAAATGGGCGCTTTATTTTGAGCATTTCAACACCATTAATATTTGGAATACAATAGTGAGTGTGGTGAGTATCATTATTATTGCTATTACTCCTCGTTTCTCTAAAAAGATACCTGGCTCTTTAGTGGCTATTATTTTAGTAACTGTAGCCGTTTATTTGATGAAAACATACGCTGGCATCGATTGTATTGACACAATTGGCGACCGCTTTACTATCAAGGCCGAATTGCCCGATGCTGCTCTACCCGCTATTGATTGGGGAACTATTCAGAGTCTTTTCCCAGTAGCGTTGACTATTGCAGTGCTTGGAGCTATTGAATCGTTGCTTTCGGCTGCTGTAGCCGATGGTGTTATTGGCGATCGTCACGACTCAAATACCGAGCTTGTAGCTCAGGGTGTAGCCAATTTAGTAACTCCACTATTCGGTGGTATTCCTGCTACAGGAGCTATTGCGCGCACCATGACCAATATCAATAATGGTGGTAAAACTCCAATTGCTGGTATTATACACGCAGTTGTTTTGTTACTTATTCTTCTATTCTTTATGCCATTAGCACAATATATTCCTATGGCTTGTTTGGCTGGTGTATTGGTCATTGTATCTTACAATATGAGTGGCTGGCGCACTTTCAAAGCCTTGATGAAGAATCCTAAAGCGGATGTTAGTGTGTTGCTTATCACCTTCTTCCTTACTATTATCTTCGATTTAACAATCGCTATAGAAGTTGGTTTGCTTATTGCTTGTATCTTGTTTATCAAGCGTGTGATGGAAACCACCAAGATATCGGTTATTACCGATGAGATTGATCCTAATTCAGAGTCGGATATAGCTTTACACGAAGAAAACTTGGTTATTCCTAAGGGTGTAGAAGTTTACGAAATCAATGGTCCTTACTTCTTTGGTATTGCTACTCAGTTTGAAGAAACCATGTCACAAATAGGCGATCGCCCAAAAGTGCGTATCATTCGTATGCGTAAGGTTCCGTTTATTGATTCTACAGGTATCAACAACCTGACTAATCTTTGTAAGCTATCTCAAAAAGAGAAGATTACAATCATCCTATCGGGTGTAAATGAGTCAGTACATCAGGTTTTAGAGAAATCGGGTTTTAACGACTTGTTGGGTAAAGAAAATATTTGCCCTAATATTAATGTTGCTCTGGATAGAGCCAAAGAACTGACTGATTAACCGTTCCCTTTTTTTAATATATATATAAGGTGTTTGTCTTACTAGGCAAGCACCTTTTATTTTGCTTAATCAAGCCAGTCGATGTGAACTATTGCCTTGCGTCAATGTTAATTGTTAGTGAGATTTATGAAATAGATAAACTTCATTTTACTTTTAATATAACTAAATTATAACTTATGTACGGAATAGTTGAAAAGACGGCAGCCTCGCAGTTGCTTCTCTTTAGAAAAGTTTATTTCTGGATGGGTATAGCGCTAATCATTACAGGATTGACATCATGGGTGGTGTCTGGCAATCAGGCTATTATGAACTTCATATTGGGCACTCGCTGGGGCATATGGGTGCTACTCATCGTTCAGTTTGGGATGGTGTGGTATCTATCGGCTCGCATTATGCAAATGACATTGCAAGCGGCCTCAGTCACGTTTATTCTCTACTCAGTGCTTTGTGGTGTTACTTTTTCTTATATATTTCTGCTTTTTTCTACAGGCACTATTGCCATTTGCTTCTTCATCACAGCAGGTATGTTTATCATGATGAGTATCTTTGGGTTCTTTACCAAAAAAGACTTATCCTCATGGGGCAGCTTGTTAATAATGGGTCTATTTGGAATTATTATTGCTTCTGTAGCCAACTTCTTCTTTCATAGTAAAACACTCTATTGGATTATCTCTTATGTGGGTGTAATTATCTTCGTGGGCCTCACAGCATACGATACACAAAAGCTAAAGGCGCTTATCGGGCAAGAAGATAATGAAGAGAATCAAAAGATAGCACTTATCGGTGCATTGGCGCTTTATCTCGACTTCTTAAACATCTTTCTTTTTATGTTATCTATCTTTGGAGGTGGACGTAGAGGTTAATTTAGTTTCGTCTTGATGAAAGTTTAGTTTCACCGTGATAAAACAAAAGTTTCATCGTGAATAAAATAAAGTTTCGCCACGATGAAACTAGCATGAATCAACTGAATAGACTTATTCTCTCTTATCCTTTACTGCTTTTGGCAAAGGTATTTACCATTAAGGTTAATGCCCCGTCTCCTGTTATGTTGCAGGCAGTTCCAAAACTATCTTGCAATGCAAAGATGGTGATGAGGAGCGCTGTGCCTACCTCATTAAATCCTAATACAGAGATGATAAGACCGAGTGAAGCCAATACGGTTCCACCGGGCACACCGGGTGCGCCAATGGCAAAAATACCTAGCAGTACAATGAATAGACTCAGTGTACCAATATCAGGCATGGTGCCATAGAGTATTTTTGAAACTACGCAGACGAAGAAAACTTCTGTGAGTACCGATCCACAAAGGTGTATATTGGCAAAGAGTGGAATGGTGAAATCGGATATCTTCTTATCTAAAATAGGACTACGCTGAATGCACTCTAAAGCTACTCCAAGGGTAGCTGCTGATGACATAGTGCCCACTGCTGTGAAGTAAGCTGGGGCATAGTAGCGCAACACTTGCCAACTGTTTTTGCCTGCATATAATCCGGCAGCCACATAAAGAAACAATAACCATAGGAAGTGACAAACAATGACTATAAGCACTACAGGCAAGAATATGGCGAGTTTGCTTAGGCTACCTTGATATGATAGTGCACAAAAGTTGGCCGCTACAAAAAAGGGAAGCAACGGTAGAAGAATGCGTTTTACTAACTGAAGTACAATCTTCTGAAACTGCATTAATAAATCGCCAACCATAGTAGAATTGGTCCATATCACTCCCAGTCCTATAAAGATGGAGAGCACCAAAGCGCTCATCACACTCATCATTGGTGGTATTTCTAGTAGAAAACGCAATGATGGCAATGCCCTAGATACTTCCGAAACCGGCTCTATATGAAGAAGAGGTATGGTTTGGTAACTTACGAATACACCAAAAAATGCAGCACCTACCGATGATAGATAGGCTATAATAAATGAAAAGAGTAATACTCTAGATACATTGCCCTTGAGCGAGGCGATGGAGGGAGCTACAAACCCTAATATAATAAGCGGCACTAAGAAAAATATAATTTGCCCGCTGATTTGCTTCACTACCAGCACAGCTTCCATAATATCTTCTCCTGCCACCTTGCCTAGACCAATGCCTATCAGCACGGCTAATAGTAGTAACACTATTGTATTTGTAAAAAACCTCTTCATTTAATATTGCTTGATTAAATAAAAATTTAGAAGAAGTAACCTACCATTACCGAGTAACATCTACTTTGTGGGTTGCCAAGCGATGGGTTTAGGTTGCAAAGTCCTAAATCGCACTTGGCGCGTATAATCATGTTGGTATAACGGAAATCGATGCCAATGCTCACACCTGCATCAAACCGCTTGAAACCATCGAGTGAATACTCTACTTTATCATATACATAATTATAACTATCAAAGGCAGATATGCTTTCTCTGAAATGATTGCCTTTGTCATCGGTTGCATCGATACGTGTACGCCCTTTCAAACCAAGGCCTAGCCAGCCACCAAACTTAGGCACAAAGGCCCATTCGTCGCTGATATTTACTACATAACCCACACTTATTGGCAAGCGTAGATCTTGTATTTTCGTATCAATGGAGTTGAGCGCTCGATGGGTGATATCAAACTCATACACCTTTCCACCCTTATTGCCTACATAACTTAGGCCCGATTCAAAATAGAGGTAGTAATCGGTGGTATAAGATACCAATAAACTTGCCTTTGCGCCTACTTGTGCGCTAT
>CAMTOV010000146.1 GCA_947074235.1 uncultured Bacteroides sp.
TGATTGGCTGGCTCTATCAGTTTTATATCTCTGAGCGCAAAGATGAGGTGTTTGCCAAAAAGGGCAAGTTTGAAGCAGATGAAATTCCGGCAGCTACACAGATCTTTACGCCCAACTGGATTGTGAAGTACATGGTAGAAAACACAGTTGGCCGTATTTACTTGGACAATAACGAGTATGCCACCGAATTGAAAGCGGACTGGAAGTATTTGGTAGAGTGTGAACCAACTCCTAAAGATAGTATCTATCGTTTTGACGATTTAAAGGATTTGAAGGTAGCGGATTTGGCTTGTGGGTCGGGACATATTTTGAATGAATGCTTTGATATATTGCTCTCACTTTATGTGTACGAAGGCTATAGCCGTGCACAAGCCATCGACACGATATTGCGCTACAACTTATTGGGAATCGACCTTGATACTCGTGCCAAACAGCTGGCTACTTTTGCTTTGATGATGAAGGCTTGCAAGCAAGATTCTTCGTTCCTTGATGCGCATCTGTTGCCACGTGTTTATGATATGCCCAAGGTAGATCGATATACATATCGTGACTTGAATGGTCACTTTTGTTGCGCATTAAATCTTTCTTTGGATAGTGATTCATCAAAAGAGCTAGACGATGCTTTTGCTTTGATGGAGGAATCTGATAGTTTGGGTTCTGTGATGAGGTTTAATATTTCACCTTCTACTAGAGAGTTTATGCAGCTGGCTATTGCGGAACAAGAAAAGCAACAGAAATTTGTAACCAATTTTGAACCACTTATAAATGGGTTTAAAATAATCTTGGCATTGACTGATAAGTATAGTGCTTTGGTGATGAATCCGCCTTATATGGGTGGTGGCAATATGAATGGGGTGCTTAGCAAGTATGTGAAGGAGAACTATCCTGATGGCAAAGCCGACTTAGCAACTGTATTTGTTGAAATGATGCCTAAAAGCCTCAATGATAATGGACGATATAGTTTTATTATTCCTCCATCGTGGATGTTTCTTAGTACTTTCGAGGGGTTAAGACAAAGTATTATTGATAATCAGTCTATCAGTTCATTGCTGCATTTAAGTCGGGGTGTATTTGGCGCAGACTTTGGTGCTTCATCAGCTGTAATAGCCAACACGAAAGACTCCAAAGCAACAGGAACTTATTTTCGTTTAATAGAGCGTACTTTCCAAGAATTTGACCAGAAGCATCTTCAACAGCTATTTGAGAAAACATTAGCAAATCATGATTTCCGCTATTATTTTGCTGATTACTCTAAAGAGGTTGATGTTATAGTGTATAGTGAGAACGGTGCTAAGATTTATTATCCAGCTATTCCACAAACTAATTTTGAGAAGATCCCAGGTCACCCAATTGGTTATTGGGTGAGTGAGAAAATTTTAGAAACCTTCATCAGGAACCTTGCATTGTCAGCCGTTTGTAAGCCAACACAGGGGTTGGCTACGGCTGACAATGCAAGGTTCCTCCGCCTCTGGTTTGAGGTCGGCCAAAACCGAATTGGTTTTGGCTTTGAAGATGCCGCGTCAGCGGCTCGCTCGAAAAAAAAATGGTTTCCTCATAATAAAGGAGGCTCTTTTCGTAGATGGTTTGGTAATCAAGAGTACATTGTAAATTGGGAAAATCAAGGTTCCGAGATAATTAATTTTAGAACGCCAAATGGCAAACAGTTATCAAGACCTCAAAATATCAATTACTATTTCAGGGAATCAATTAGTTGGTCTAAAATAGTTTCAAATTCGATATCCTTTAGATATTTTCCAAATGGGTTTATATTTGACTGTGCTGCATTGAGTATTTTTTCTAATGAAATAACTAATAATAAATATTTGCTCGCCGTTCTTAACTCTATTGTTTCAAAATACATATTAGGTTTTTTATCACCAACGATGAATTGTGAAGTTGGGCAAATAAGCGGAATCCCTATTGGCTTTAATGGCAATGAGACTAAAATATATTTATATATTGATCAAAACATCTCCATCTCCAAACAAGACTGGGATGCCCACGAAACAAGTTGGGATTTCCAAACCAATGAGTTAATCAGAATGCACAATAATGGCAAGCAAGAAAAGCCCATGCAAGACTTATTTGCAGAAGTAGAGCTATCAGAAAGCACTGAAGCGATACAAGAAACGCCAGCCAATCCAAACTCATTGGACGATTGCTACGAAGCCTACAAAAAAGAGTGGGAAAGAAAATTCTATCAACTCCATGCCAATGAAGAAGAACTCAATCGCCAGTTCATCGATATCTATGGCCTACAAGACGAGCTTACCCCCGATGTGCCATTGAGCGAAATCACTATTTTGCAGCAAGGGGAGGTTAGCATAGAAAGTGTAAACACTAAAAACGAAGCTACCCATGAGTAAATCTATCACCATATTGGATAAAGATTATAGCCACTGGATAAAAGAACTGAGCACTCGTTATCGCAAAAGCCAAATAAAAGCAGCAGTAAAGGTAAATGAGGAGATGCTTCGCTTTTATTGGGAGTTGGGGCGTGATATATCTGTGTTGCAGCAAGATAATAAATGGGGAAGTAAACTATTGGCAAATTTAAGTCGCGATTTAAAAGCATTAAACCCTGATGCATCGTGCTTTTCGCCTACCAATTTGCTGTACATGAAGAACTTTTATCGCCTTTATCAACCTATTATTGAATTTACTCCCCAACTTGTGGAGCAATTAGAAATTACTCAGCAAGTTGCTGAGCAATTAGGGAAGGAGTTATTTTCTGTTCCTTGGGGACATCAAATGCTTTTAATTGATAAATGCTCAAAAAACACTATAAAAGCCATCTTCTATATCCAACAAACAATAGAACATGGTTGGAGTAGAGCCATGCTGCTAAATTTTCTTGGCACTGATCTTTACGAACGACAAGGCAAAGCTATTAGCAATTTTAGAAAAACACTGCCTACAGTAGAAAGCGACTTGGCGCAAGAGATGACTAAAGACCCTTACAACTTTGATTTCACTTGTATGAGAGCACCATACAATGAGCGTCAGTTGAAAGATGCTTTAATTGCAAACATAGAGAAGTTTCTTATTGAGCTTGGTACTGGATTTGCTTATATGGGGCGCGAATATCGCTTAGAAGTGGGCAATACGGAACAGTTCATTGATATGCTTTTTTACAATGTACAACTCAGATGCTATGTGGTGATTGAAGTAAAAACTACGGAGTTTACTCCTGCCCATGTAGGGCAACTCGGTGCATACGTGGTAGCTGTAGATCATATATTGCGAAAAGAGGGTGACAACAAAACCATCGGGTTATTGGTGTGCAAAACAAAAGATAATGTATTTGCTAAATATGCATTAGAGTCGAGTAGCCAACCCTTAGGGATATCAGAATATGAACTTTCTAAATTGTATCCTACTACAGTAGAAGGTACTATTCCTACCATAGCAGAGATAGAAGCAAAATTGATGGGCACTGAAAATGTAAAAGAATGATGAAAACAGAAAGAACAGAAAAGATAGTTTGGAATGATGATGTAGTGATGAAGCAGTTCATCAGCTATGCAGTAGGTACATGGATGGGCCGTTATCGCCTAGACAAACCGGGCTTGCAAATAGCACACCCCAACCCCACTGCCGAAGAGCTAGCTCCCTATCAATATAAAGGAAAAACAATACAGATAGATGATGATGGCATTATCCCATTGATGAGCGCCAACTGTGCATTCCCCGACAATGCGGCATTGCAGTTTAAGCAGTGGCTGGCAATAGTGTATGGTGATGCTATGCAGTTAGATAATCTAAATTTTGTAGAGAAGTGCCTCAAGAAATCGATTGACGACTACTTGGTAAAGGACTTTTGGAAAGATCATAAAAAGATGTATCAAAACCGCCCTATCTACTGGCTATTCAGCTCCAAGAAAGGAGCATTTCAATGCATCGCCTATATGCATCGCATGAATCCATATACAGCAGAGCGCATCCGCACGCAATACCTGCTGCCTCACATTGAGTGGCTCATACAAGAGCAACAGAAAATGCAAGAAGATGCAGCCAATCTCACCCCACGCCAGCGTAAAGAGCTTGACAACATCACCAAGCAAATAGCAGAGTGTCGCGAATATCACGACCGCCTACACGTAGTGGCCGATCAACAAATAGATTTCGACCTAGACGATGGTGTAGTGGTTAATTATGCCAAATTTGGCGATGTGTTGAGTAAGTTGAAGTAAAGCTTTTTGGCTTACAAATAAAAACTAAGAAGGTGATTAATTAATAATTTAAAATATAAATCAAAATGGCAAACATATTTATAAATGATAGAATTAGATTATCACGTCAACAATTACAAGTGAAAGATGCAAACGGCAAATGGACCACACTTCACTATCAACAAGGTGGGCTTGATGGAGCTTGCGCGGTATATAGTACAATTATGGCCCTTTTGTGTATAGGTTATATTTCAAAGGAAGATGTAGGTATTGAGGAATCAAGAAAACCAGACAAAAGAACAACTATCGGAAAGCTTCTTAGCCATTTATTAGAAGAACAAGGTTTAATACGAAGTGGTTATTTCTTACCTACAATGGCTAAAGAGTTGAAAAGCTTTTGCACAAATTTAGACATTAATGTTCATTCAAAAACCTCCAACTTTAAAGAAATAATAAAAGCATATGTTGAGAATGATACTCCTGTTGTGCTCCATATTGTTAACAATGATTTTAGTCATGCCATATTAGCTATCGGAACGGAATATGACGAAAATGAATATCTACACAAAATATTTTGTTTAGATCCAGGCTATGCAATAAACAAGTCTTCTTATTGGAATTGTGTTATCGACACTTCACGTAATAACAATGGAGAATTCCCTTTTTGGTGTATTACGGATGACAATAAATCGAAGGTAGAAATCAGAAGTATCCTTGCAATTGATTGGAGAAGAGCTGTAGATTAATCTAAAAATAATTAGAATGCTAACAATAGACGACATATTAAAATATCGTGATAGTGGCGAAACAAGCAAGCTACAATTCAAAGAGCGAATTATCGACAAGTATGATATTGGTTGCGAACTGGTAGCATTTAGCAATGCACGAGGTGGACGATTGATTATTGGTATCAATGACAAAACAGGAGATATCAATGCGTTATCTTATCAAGAAGTGCAAGAAACAACTAATATGCTTAGCAATATTGCTTCTGAGAATGTTGTGCCCAACACGCTACTGGATATTGAAACAGTGGCTGTAAATGATGGAAGTATTATTGTTGTACACGTAAAAGAAGGCATAAACAAGCCTTACCATGATAATAAAGGCATTGTGTGGATGAAAAATGGTGCAGATAAACGTAAGGTGTTTGACAATGCCGAATTGGCTGAAATGATGTCGGAGTGTGGTAGCTTTGATCCAGATGAAGCGGCAGTAAAGCATGCAACGATTGATGATTTAGATGAAGCAACTATTAAGACATTCCTAAAAAATAAATTCTCTACAGCTCTTGAACGCAAGGGATTGATTGGCGACTCTTTTAAAGAGGCTACCCTAGATCAAGTGGCTGGTGCAATAGTGCAAGGTCACAACAAAGAACAGTTGCTACGTAATTTACGATTCATTCGCCCAGATGGTAATCTTACAACAGCTGCTATATTATTGTTTGGCAAATACACACAACGGTGGCTACCTACAATAACTGCTAAATGTATTAGTTTTGTGGGTAACGATGTAGGTGGAACCCAGTTTAAAGACAAGGTGCACGATACTGACATGGAAGGTAATCTGCTTCATCAGTTTGAAACCATTATGAGTTTCTTTAAACGCAATCTTAAAACGATTCAAGTGGAATCTGAGTTCAACTCACTTGGTGAAATGGAGATACCATATATTTGCTTGGTTGAGTTGGTGGTTAATGCATTAGTACATCGCTCACTAAATAGGAAATCGCCTATTCGCATTTTTATTTTTGACAACAGAGTGGAAATCCATAGCCCTGGAACATTGTCTAATGGACTTACCATTGATGATATAGTAGCTGGCACTTCTATGCCTAGAAACAATTTCTTATTTGCTAATGCCATATACTTACTCCCATATACGGGTGCAGGTAGCGGTATTCAACGTGCATTGAGTAGAGATAAAAAAATCTCTTTTGTCAACAATGAATCTTTGCAGGAGTTTATTATAACTATTGCTAGAGATAATGTTTTAAACTTAGACACTATCCCTAATACTTTGGGGGAAGACTTAGACACTAAAAAGCAAGACTTAGACACTACCCCTAACACTTTGGGGGAAGACTTAGACACTAAAAAGCAAGACTTAGACACTACCCCTAACA
>CAMTOV010000147.1 GCA_947074235.1 uncultured Bacteroides sp.
CAATTTGATATATTACAACTATTACTTTCCAACTAAATCAAGTAAACGCTTTAATCTTATCCATAAAATCATTCCCCATCACTCCAGCATAACGAATGGTATTATCCACATAAAACACCTCTGAGTATGCCTTTCCATCACATTCAAAGTGAATCATTACCCTCATGCAGTTTCTAAGTTTGTTGTCGCTACACAGCACCACTCCATGCCCAATCTTCTTGTATACAAACTTACCCCATTCCGATTTTGGCGTAGATTTATCTATATATACACCATTCTCATCCCAATAACCCAACACAAGAGATTCTAAGAAAAACTGTCGATAAAAAGAGAGATATGCAGGATGTACAAGATTGTGTTTTACCCTTCTGTTGACTATAAATGTAAAGCCCACATGCTTTACAACGATATATAATTTTTCTTCAGATTTCACTTTACTCACGACAGTACACTTTTAATTGTTCAAAATCAATTACCCACTTATTCTCAATAAAAAAAGGAATGCCAAGCACCCCATGAATCTGTACTCCCGTCTCTTCAAAAACTTGCATTACTGCCTTATCTGCTTCTAGCACCGAGAAGACAGAAGTGTAATCTGTTCCCTCAAAACCAAAAGTGGCTTCAATGGTAAACACCTCTTTATAATTGCCTTCTATACCCATCAGTTGTTGTTTATCTCCAAGCACTGTAAACTCATCTTTAAAATGCTCATACACATAGTTGAATATATAGTTGTGTGAAGCACCTGTATCAATTAAGAAACAAATATTTTGCAATTTTCCCGACGAAAGGATTAAAGGCAAACCCGTTTTTTCTATACCAAAAGCTAAAGGAAATTCCATAATAATGAGATTTAGTTTGTTTATAATTTCTTCTAATCCAAAGATAATAAAAACAGACTTATTACCTATTATTAAATCATATTTGAATATCATTATCAACTTAATAATCATTACATTTGTTATTAATCTTCAATTGAAAGGATAAAAACGATGCTACAAGATAAATACCCCTTTGTACAGATAACTCTTCCACAACGTGAAGAGGTATTTGTAATGCAGACTAAAAATCCTCAATGGGTTATCCAGATTATCTCTTTTGCAAGCAAAGAGAAGTATGATAGTTTCATTAAAGAGAGGTATCCGGGCACATATACTCCCAATGAGAAATACCAATTGATAGCAATGGCGGTATCGCCCATGCAGGCAGTCAATATCACATCTACCAATATGAAAGAAGAGAATGCTATTCAAGAGCAGGCTGAAATAGATGCATTGGCATGGTGGATTTCTCAAAATCCTGAAAAGAAGAGAGCAAGTATTAAAAAAATAGCATCCAACTTACGCATTGGTGAAGAGATTGCTAATTGGAAGAACGATGCATTTATACAAGGCATTTATGATGAACAAGTCAATAGAATACCCAATTTGCCTAGCGGCAAAGTTTATATCCATCTACACACCCATGGCATTCGTATCAAGGTAGATTTTACTTATAAATACGACATCCACTATTCTCAAATTACAAATATCGAAAAAACAACCTCGGCAGAGATTATTCAATCGCCTAAATTTGCCTATGGTAAAGCATTTATTGGAGGAGCATTCTTTGGTCCGCTAGGGATTTATTTAGGAGGCATTTCGGGCAGTAAATTAAGAAGTGATGTTCAAGTAAACAATTTCTTAATTATCGACTATATCACCCCCGACAGCGAACAAGAGAAATCGATCGTCATTTATTGTAATGAGAAGCAAGCAATAGAGAAATTCATCAAGAGGCAGCAAAAAGAAAGCCATATTAACGAAACAAAAAATAGACCGGCGGGAAAAGATAGAATGCCTCTATCAATAATTATCTTTTTGTTCTTAATTGCTTTAATTGTTATTGCTACGATATTTGTGTTTATTAGCACGTGGCATTTGCAATTGTAAATTTCAGACTAATTTGAGAAGCATCTTCCATATTGATTATTATCAAGTTACTAGGCATAATTGCTTAAACAAAAGGGTAAGACATTATTTTTTTCCATCAATATAACTATCAATAATAATAAATATAACTCTAAATCAAAAAATGATTAGATTTGTTATAATAATAATATTCACTTAAAACGACACTTATTATGACACTCATGAAGATTATTATTGGTATTATTTTGGCAGCCTCTTTTATCTTTTTAATAGCGGTTAGTATCAAAAAAAACAAAGAGCAAAAAGAAGATGTAGACGATTTGTCGCCTACCAAATGCAAAGGCAATAAAGAAAAGGATTGAAGAGAATGAATCTATTTGAACTAACTGCTACAGATGGTTTAAAGCTGTCTGTTGCACTATTTGAAGCCCAACACCCCATAGGTTTGCTTCAAATTATCCACGGGTCGGTAGAGCACAAAGAGCGCTATTTCGATTTATGTGAGTATTTATGCAAAAATGGGCTCACAGTCATTGTATCCGACAATCGAGGCCATGGCGCTTCGGTAGATGCTGCCTATCCGCTGGGGTATATGGACAGTTGGCAAAAAATTATTGACGATCAATATTTGATATCACAACACATCCGCACGCTTCACCCTCAATTGCCTCTTTTTCTACTGGGCCATTCATTGGGTTCGGTATTTGCTCGTTGCTATCTCGAAAAACACGACAAAGAAATTCAAAAACTCATCCTTAGCGGCACTGTATATTATAATACGTTCACTCCTATTGGCATCTTACTTGCCCGCCTCATCATTTGGTGCAGAGGTGGTAAGAGCTATAACATGCTGCTTCGCAAATTGGCTATGAATGGTGAAGATATAGAGTGGGTAAGTTCGAGCAAGACAAATTTGGCTATTTACAAAGCCGATCCACTCTGCGGATATGCATACCCCAATCGCTCTATATTGACAGTGTTTGAAGCAACTCGCGAGCTCAATTTAACTCAACACTATTTGTGCCAAAACCCCAACTTACCTATCATGAGCATATCGGGTGAAGAAGATCCGGTAACAGGTGGTACAAAGGGATTGAAAAAGACATTTAGTTTGCTTCACAAAATTGGTTATCATAACTTCACCAACAAAGTTTATGCAGGAATGCGTCACGAAGTTCTAAATGAAGACGACCATCAGGTTGTATTTGATGATATTTTGCACTTCTTATCTAACCAATGAGGTCAAAAAACTAAGACGATATAAAAGTGTAATTGGATAAAAGCATTATCTTTGCGTCAATTTTATTCGATAATTACAATATATAACTATATGATAGCTAAGATTAAGCAACTTCTTGAAGAGGTTGAAACACTGAAAGCTTCCAATGCAGATGAGTTAGAAGCGCTACGCATTAAATATCTAAGCAAAAAAGGAGCCATCAACGATTTAATGGCAGACTTTAGAAACGTAGCAGCCGATCAAAAGAAAGAGGTAGGCATGCGCTTGAATGATTTAAAAACAAAAGCACAAGATAAAATCAATGCTTTAAAAGATCAATTTGCTAGTCAAGACAACACAGCTTGCGATTTAGACCTTACTCGTTCGGCCTATCCTGTGAAG
Organism: uncultured Bacteroides sp.; assembly: GCA_947074235.1. GTDB lineage: Bacteria > Bacteroidota > Bacteroidia > Bacteroidales > Bacteroidaceae > Bacteroides. The sequence continues at coordinate 3,532 of CAMTOV010000147.1, forward strand.
CTAGGAACACGCCATCCGCTTACCATTGTCAAAAACGAAATCATTGATATATTTGCTCGTTTAGGCTTCAGCATCGCCGAAGGTCCTGAGATTGAAGATGACTGGCATGTATTTTCAGCGTTGAATTTTGCACCTGAACATCCTGCTCGCGATATGCAAGATACTTTCTTTATCGAAGCAAATCCTGATGTAGTGCTTCGCACACACACTTCGTCTGTACAAAGTCGTGTGATGGAGACAGCAAAACCTCCTATCCGCATCATCTGCCCGGGTCGTGTATATCGTAACGAAGCTATCAGCTATCGCGCACACTGCTTCTTCCACCAAGTTGAAGCTCTTTATATTGATAAAGATGTATCTTTTACCGACTTAAAGCAAGTGTTGCTATTGTTTGCAAAAGAGATGTTTGGTGCCGATACTAAGATACGTCTTCGCCCTTCTTACTTTCCATTTACTGAGCCTAGTGCCGAGATGGACATCAGCTGTAATATTTGTGGTGGTAAGGGTTGTCCTTTCTGCAAGCACACCGGCTGGGTAGAGATTTTAGGATGTGGTATGGTTGATCCTAACGTACTTGAACTAAACGGCATTGACAGCAAAGTATATAGCGGATATGCATTGGGTATGGGTATCGAGCGCATCACCAACTTGAAGTATCAAGTAAAAGACCTCCGTATGTTCTCTGAAAACGACATGCGTTTCTTAAAAGAATTTGAAGCTGCTTACTAAAAAGCAATCATTCATTAAATATATCATGAGAGTTGAACACTGACTACCCTATAAGTGTAGTTATTTCAACTCTCATTTTTTTATAAACACGGTCATGAAGGATAGATTAGCTACTCCTTATTATTTTTGTATGCTCGTAGCCAATTTCTTAGTCTATTTTGGATTTTGGCTTTTAATTCCTGTACTCCCATTCTACCTATCCGAGGTATTTCATGCAGGCAATTTCTCCATCGGCATCATCTTATCGTGCTACACCATAGCCGCTTTATGCATCCGCCCATTTTCGGGCTATCTTCTCGACACCTTTGCACGAAAGCCTCTCTACCTGCTGGCTTACTTTGTTTTTACTTTTGTTTTCGCAGGCTACATCTTTGCCTCATCACTCACACTGTTCATCTTGTTTCGCATCATTCACGGACTCGCCTTTGGCACAGTCACTGTGAGTGGCAACACAGTGGTCATAGACATTATGCCCTCCTCTCGCCGTGGCGAAGGACTCGGTTACTATGGCATTACCAACAACCTAGCCATGTCGTTTGGCCCCATGACCGGACTCTTTATGCATGATGCCGGAGTGAGCTACACCATTATTTTTGCTTGTGCACTCTGTGCTTGCGCCCTAGGGTTTGTGTTTGCCAGTTTTGTTAAGACCCCCTATAAACCTCCCGTTAAACGCGAACCTATATCCCTCGACCGCTTTATCCTTATTAAAGGCATCCCCGCAGGCATCAGCTTGTTATTACTTTCCGTGCCCTATGGCATGACAACCAACTATGTGGCCATTTATGCCAAAGAGATTGGAGTAGAAGTCTCTACTGCCTATTTTTTCACACTAATGGCTGTAGGCATGGCCATATCTCGTATATTCTCAGGCAGAGTAGTAGACAAAGGCAAAATTACCCAAGTCATCTCCACCGGACTCTATATTGTTGTGGTGTCATTCCTACTTTTAGGTAGTTGCAATTATATCATGAAATGGAATATACTGCTATGCACTATACTATTTTTCTTTATTTCTTTCTGTTTAGGAGTAGGATTTGGAGTCATGTTCCCAGCTTATAACACATTATTTGTTAATTTAGCACCCAATAGTTTGCGAGGCACCGCCACCTCCACCTATCTCACGTCATGGGATATAGGTATTGGTATAGGCATGTTGTTAGGAGGGTTCATAGCACAAATCAGCAATTTCCACACTGCCTATTTGTTTGGTGCCGCACTAACCGTTATTTCTCTAATCTATTTCAATAAAAAAGTAGCTATACATTATCATAAAAATAAATTGCGATGAGAAAGAAAGAGCGTTACGAACAAATTATCGCTTGGTTTCAAGAAAATATGCCGATTGCAGAAACCGAATTGCACTACTCCAATCCTTTTGAACTCCTGATTGCTGTTATCCTATCTGCACAGTGCACTGACAAGCGAGTTAATATGATTACCCCACCCCTCTTTCACGATTTCCCAACTCCTGAGGCACTGGCCGCTACAACCCCCGAAGTTATTTTCGAGTATATTCGTAGCGTATCCTACCCAAACAACAAAGCAAAACACCTGGTAGGTATGGCACAAATGTTGGTTCGCGATTTCAACAGTGAGATACCCGACACATTAGAAGATTTAATCAAGTTGCCCGGTGTAGGTCGCAAAACGGCCAACGTCATTCAATCCGTTGTATTCAACAAAGCTGCTATGGCCGTAGATACACATGTATTCAGAGTGAGTCATCGCATTGGCTTAGTTACAAAAAAAGATACAACCCCACTCAGTGTAGAACGAGAGTTAGTTAAACAAATTCCAAATAATTTATTGCCCATAGCACACCATTGGCTCATCTTGCATGGACGATATGTATGCCAAGCACGTACACCAAAATGCGATAAATGCGGGCTTCAAACTCTATGCAAACATTTTGTTACCACATACAAAGTGACAGAAAAATGATACAAGCCATGAATTAATAATGAATTTATAGCAAAAAATGGAAATAAATACTAACTTTGCGTGCATTCAAAAAAAC
>CAMTOV010000148.1 GCA_947074235.1 uncultured Bacteroides sp.
CTATTCTTTGATATGCCACCCAAGAAAGCATTGCATCCAATGTGCGACTGATTGAATAGGTGGGCTATCATGGTAGAAGTAGTTGTCTTGCCATGAGTACCCGCTACACAAAGTCCTTGACTGTGGTTGGTGATTGTACCCAACACTTGCGCACGCTTCTGAATCTCGAAACCATGTGTACGGAAGAAGTTAAGTTCCGTATGGTCTTGAGGAATAGCGGGAGTCAACACCACCAATGTCTCTTGTGGGTCTTTGCATTCGGCAGGGATTGCGTTCACATCATCCGTATAATGAATGTGAGCCCCTTCGGCCGTCAGTGTTTCGGTTAGTTCGGTTTTAGTGCGGTCGTAGCCCGCCACAAACTTCCCTTTCGAAAGGAAGTAGCGAACCAGTGCACTCATGCCAATACCGCCTGCACCGATGAAATATATTGATTTGATAGATTCTAAATTCATGTTGTTGCCAATTTGATAACCTCTTTAGCTATAATAGCAGCTGAGTCGGGGAGCGCTAAAGTAGTAATTTTTTCGCTCATACTATTCAACTTGTCCTCATTTAATATAATCTCTAGCGCTGTAGGGAGCAATTTATCATTTGCTTCACTATCTTTTATATATACCGCTGCCTCTTTTTCAACCAAAGCCATCGCATTTTTAGTCTGATGATCTTCGGCTACATTGGGAGAAGGTATTAATATCACAGGCTTGCTTAATAGGCAAAACTCAGAAATAGAACCTGCTCCGGCACGCGAAACAATAAGATCGGCCGCTGCATAGGCCACATTCATATCCTTGATAAAATCCGTTACGTATAAATTATCAATCTTTGCTTCTTTCTTCAACGCCTCCTGTATTTGTTGAAAGTAAATCTTTCCCGTTTGCCAGATGATTTGTATTTCGGGGTGCGATTTGATGAATGCTAAGTTATTTAATAACGATTCATTGATGGTTTTGGCTCCTAAACTCCCTCCCAATACCAATAAAGTCTTTTTGTCTTTGTCAAAATAAAAGGTTTGCAAGGCTTCTTCTCTGCTTACTTTCTTCTCAAGTAAATCCTGTCTCACAGGATTTCCTGTCATCATTATCTTCTCTTGCGGAAAGAACTTCTCCATGTGATCGTATGCCACGCATATTTTGTTTGCCTTCTTAGCGAGAAGCTTGTTGGTTACACCGGCATATGAGTTTTGCTCTTGTATTAATGTAGGTATTCCCATCATGCCGGCAGTCTTTAGCGTAGGGCCACTTGCGTAGCCACCAACACCAACAGCTACCTGTGGGTTGAACTCCTTGATGATACTTCTTGCTTTCCATTGACTTTTGAGTAGCTTCATCACTACCGACACATTCTTCCACAAGCGCTTGCGGTCAAATCCAGCAACGGGTAGTCCAATAATCTTGTATCCCGCTTCGGGCACTCGTTGCATTTCCATTCTACCTTCTGCACCTATAAACAGAATCTCTGCATCGGGTTGAAGCTTCTTTATAGCATTGGCTATGGATACGGCAGGAAATATGTGTCCTCCAGTACCACCACCACTTATTATTATTTTTAATTGTTTTTCCATATTGAGTTAATTTAGAGAGGTCTCTTCTTCAAACACCGTGTCGTTATTTAATATCTCAGCAGTAGGCTCTGCAGCTGTTTGTTCTATAGTATCTACTGCTAGACCTTCTTCTTCTAATTTCTTTTTTTCTTCCAATGCTGCTGTATAGCGACTTACACTTAATATCATGCCAATGAAAGCACAATTAATAAAGGTTGCTGTTCCTCCTTTACTTACTAGCGGTAATGGTTGACCAGTTACTGGGCCCAATCCCACAGCAACAGCCATATTGATAAGAGCTTGCGAGACGAGCATCAATGCAATACCCATCACAAGGAATGCCGGAAAAGCTCTTTCGCACTTCTGGGCTATCTTACCGGCTCTAATGAGTAGCCATATATATAAGATGACAACAAAGGCCCCTCCCAATAGCCCCAGCTCTTCGATGATAATAGCAAATATAAAGTCGGAGAAAGCCTGACTTAAGAAGTCGCGTTGCACAGAATTACCCGGTCCTTTTCCTACCACATTACTAGTAGCGATGGCGATTCTAGCGTGTGCAATCTGTCCATTCTTATCTATATCGTATTTAGCAGGCGGTATATACTCATCATTCATAAAACCGGTGATGCGGCTTTTCCAAGTTGATGCGCGATGCAAGAATGGAATATTTGTATTTTCGGGAACTGAAACAATTACTGTTACACCAATAGCTCCAATAATGAATAAAAAGCCTGCTAGCCCAATAAGTTTCTTCCAAGCTATTCGTCCAATAAACATCATTGCATATACTACACAAAATAACATCGCGGCAGTAGAGAAATTCTCTATACCAATAAGGAAGCATATAATGCCCGAGAATATTAATATGTATTTGAATGTTTTGGGATTCTCTCCATCTTCACCATCTTGCTTTTTAGAAAGCAGAAAAGCCACAAGTATGATAACTGCCATCTTGGCAAGCTCCGATGGTTGAAATTGAATACCCATGAATGAAGTCCATCGCGCAGCTCCATTTACTCTATCATTGGTAAGAAACCCCATTGTGGTAATCAACGCCAATAGAACTGCTGAAATTGGATATAGGAATGTAGGAAATACCTGAAACCACCTATAAGGAATGTTGTGCATCAACACTACAATCACCACACCAACCATTAATATAACAGAATGTTGAGTAATTGGCCCTAGGTGATCGCCTGTTTTGTAAGTTAGCGTACTAGCCGCCGAAAACACTTCAACAATTGAAATGAGACACAATAGAAGAAAGATAATCCAAATTACCTTATCCCCTTTAAATATGTTCTTTAATAGATCCATGTTGTTAACTCCTATTATTACAGTTCCCTTACATATTTCTTAAATTGATCACCTCTATCTTCATAGCTTTTGAATAAATCGAATGAGGCGCAGCAAGGACTCAACAATACTGTCTCTCCTTTCTTCGCTAGCTTATATGCTGCTTCCACAGCATCTTTCATGCCTGTGTTGATATCAGCAACGGGCAATCCTAGCTTATCAAAAAACTCATGCAGCTTTTCATTGTGCAGTCCCAAGTAAACCAAGGCCGAACATTTCTGCTTCACTAAGTCCTCAATCTCTGTATAGTCGTTTCCTTTGTCTTTACCACCAATGATAAGCACGGTTTTGGTTGTCATGCTTTGTAGGGCATACCAACAAGAGTTTACATTGGTTGCTTTCGAGTCATTAATAAAATCCACTCCCTTTACACGAGCCACCTTCTCTAGGCGATGCTCCACACCTTCAAAGTTGGATAGTGCCTTGCGAATATTATCTTTTGTGATGCCTGCTACGTTTGCAGAAATACCAGCCGCTAGCGAGTTGTATAGATTATGCTGACCGGTTAGTGCCAACTTCTCTTGCTCCATATTAAATGCTATCGGCTCAGTTATCTTCATCTCATGGTCTTCTACAAAGGCAATTGATTTATCCTCCTTGATAGCTGAGAATGGATAAAGATGTGCTTTTAAGCCATACTTTTCCAACTCCTTTTTGATGATTGGGTCATCGTTCCAGAAGATAAACGCATCATCGGGTGTTTGATTTTGCGTGATGCGGAACTTAGCATCCACATAGTTCTGCATACAATGATCGTATCTATCTAAATGGTCGGGTGTGATATTCATTAAGATGGCGATATTTGCCCTAAACTGATACATATTGTCTAGTTGGAAAGAGCTAAGCTCAATCACATAATAATCATGATCTTCGAGAGCTACTTGCAGTGCCAAGCTGTTGCCTATGTTGCCACCTAGTCCTACATTTAATCCTGCACTCTTGAAGATGTGATAGATTAAGCTTGTAGTGGTAGTCTTACCATTCGAGCCAGTGATGCATATCATCTTGGCATTAGTGTATCTACCGGCAAACTCTATTTCAGAAATAATAGGCGTGCCTTTGGCCTGAAGCTTAAGCATCAACGGCGTATCATTGGGGATGCCTGGGCTTTTTATCACCTCATCAGCATCGAGAATCAATTCCTCTGTGTGCTTTCCCTCTTCCCAGGCGATGTCGTACTTGTCAAGTTGAGTCTTATATCTATCTTGAATAGTCGACATGTCCGAAACAAAAGTCTCGAATCCCTTTAGTTTGGCAAGAACTGCTGCTCCTGCTCCACTTTCGCCTGCTCCTAATACTACAATCTTTTTCATCTCTTCGTTCCTTGATTATTTGTTTTACCTATTGCTTGGTTGTTTATGATTTATCTTATTTTCAATGTGATAATAGTGATAGCTGCCAATACGATGGTTACAATCCAAAAGCGTACAGTGATTTTGGATTCATGAAACAGGGTAGTGGGGTTGGTAATTAATACACGACATCCCTCTTCCACTTGGCTCATCGATGTGCGGAAGTGGTCGTGAATAGGCGCACGCTTAAATACACGTTGCTTCACACCTTTCTTCTTTCCTATCTTATAATAAAGTCTTTGCGCAATTACCGATACGCTTTCCACTAAGAATATGCCACAAAGAATGGGGATAAGAAGCTCTTTATGAATAGCAATGGCAAATACAGCAATGATACCTCCAATGGTTAAGCTACCCGTGTCGCCCATGAATACTTGTGCAGGATAAGCATTGTACCAAAGGAAACCCACCAATGCACCTACAAATGCACAAATGTAGATTACCAACTCTTCCGATCCCGGTATATACATGATGTTTAAGTATTGCGCCAATTCCATGTGGCTAGATACATAAGCCAATATACCCAGCGTAGCGCCAATGATGGCGGAGTTTCCCGCTGTCATTCCGTCCATCCCATCATTTAAGTTAGCACCATTAGATACAGCGGTAATAACAAAGATGGTGACGATAACAAACAATACCCAACCTGCCGTTTGCGCATGTTCGCCCATAAAGCTCACAAAGTCGGCATAATCAAGGTTGTTGCTTTTCAAAAAAGGGATAGTAGTCTTGGTCGATTTCACATTCTCGTTAGAGTGAACCACTTCCATCTCTTGTCCCGGCTTATTTATCTCAATGTTTTCGCGGATAACTACCGTTGGGCTCATATATAGAGTCAATCCCACGATGAGGCCTAGTCCCACTTGGCCAATAATTTTGAACTTACCATGAAGTCCCTCTTTATCTCTCTTGAATATCTTTATATAGTCGTCGGCAAATCCTAATGCTCCTAGCCAAACCGTAGTGATAAGCATCAATATCATATATGTATTATGAAGCTTGCCCAATAACAAGCAAGGTATTAGAGTAGCCACGATAATAATAACCCCTCCCATACTTGGTACTCCCACTTTGCCCACTCCAAATGGGTCAATTTTAGCATCACGTTGTGTCTCGGTTATCTGCTTGCTTTTTAAGAAGCGGATAAACCGTGAGCCGAATATAGTAGATATGAATAGAGCCAAAATGACTGCAATGAGCGAACGGAATGAAGTATAACCAAACATCCCTGCTCCCGGAATATCCATTCTTTGTAACCAGTCGAATAAATAATACAACATAGACTCTATTTTAGCTATTCAATGAAAAAATCTCTTGCAATATCTCTTTGTCGTCGAAGTGATGTTTCACTCCCTTCACATCTTGATAGTTCTCATGCCCCTTGCCGGCCACCAATATCACGTCACCCTTCTCGGCTAGCATACAAGCTGTTTTGATAGCCTCTTTGCGATCGGTCATACTAATTGTTTTGCGCATATCATCTTTAGTCAGTCCAGCTAGCATATCATTGATAATGTCTTGTGGCTCTTCAAAGCGTGGGTTGTCTGATGTGATAATTACACGATCGCTTTGTTTAGCAGCCTCTTGTGCCATCACAGGGCGTTTACCTTTGTCGCGATTGCCACCTGCACCCACCACAGTGATTACCTTTCCTTTGCCTTCCAATACCCCGTGGATAGCGCTCAATACATTCACCAATGCATCAGGCGTATGAGCATAGTCTACAATCGCCGTATATCCTTCGGGTGAGCGAATTGCATCAAAGCGTCCGGCTACCGGTTTCAAGGTGCTAAGTGCCACCAATACTTCTTCTTCCGATTTGCCAAGCAATACCGCTGCGCCAAATACGGCTAATAGGTTGTAAGCATTGAATTTACCGATAAACTGCACCACCAGCTCTTTGTTGTTGAAGTCGAGCAACATGCCTTCGAAGTGCGATTCGAGTATGCGACCTTTAAAGTCGGCCAAGCTTCTTAGTGAGTAGGTATAAAC
>CAMTOV010000149.1 GCA_947074235.1 uncultured Bacteroides sp.
TTAATATTCTCTAATAAACTAGCAGCATTAGAAGCTGTTTCATTTAAGTTATTGTATAGCTGAGGATCGTTAAGCAATAAGCCGATAGTTCCATTTTTGCTATTCATCTTTTCAGTCATATCTTTTACGCTTGCTAGTGTTTGGTCTATTTCTGCAAACATAGCTTCGTAGTCAACCTTTTTTAGATTCTCGCTTACTACTATAAAATTGTCGCCAATAGTATTCAATTTACCAGTGAGCTGAGGTATATCGTTACTCATAAGTATACGAATTTGTTTGCTTGCTACTTCTAGGTTAGCAGTTGTCTTCTCCATATAGCTAAGTGTAGAAGGAATACTTTGATTAGCCAAAATGCTGTTGAGTGATGAAAGAATTGAATCAAGCTTAGGAATCATTTTACTGATTTCAGGCATAAGCATAGCAGCATTTTCCATAATGCCACCATTCACGTTACCTGGGATGGTGTCACCAACCATGATTTTTTCTCTTGGGTTAGTAGCAAGAAGAAGATCAAGTCTAGCACCACCCATAAAGTCGGTACTTAATTCGGCTGTGCTACCTTTAGGTATTCGTAGTTCTGTATCTACTTCAATTTCTACGTACACATCACTTGGCTCATTGAAGTTATAATGAATATCGTGTACAATACCTATGCGTACACCATCAGCATACACAGGGCTTGATTTTGCTAATCCACTTACATTAGTAAACTGAATATAAAAGTAACTTGCTGGTTTGAATAGATTGATGCCTTTGAGAAAGTTAATCCCAAAAATTAATATGCACAATGCTACTATACCTGCGATTCCTATTCTAACTTCTTTAGTGATATATTTCATTTTTTCTTATTTTTTATTGTGTTTCTTTTTAAACTCAGCAATTGCCTCATTTGTATTTATTTTATTGCCATCTTTAAAAGCAATAATGAATGCTCCTTTAAATTTATCTTTAATACTTCGTTGAGTTTGTAATACTTTATTATAATTGGTCGAAGCACCATATGTGTATTTATACATTCCGCGTTCTTTATAATGATCTACATTTTGCAAACCCTTAAATTGTTTATCTCCTGCTTTGATAGGAGATGAAGCAGCAAGAAGTTGTATTTTAAATACTATTTCCCCTTGATTGCTGGTATTCGAATCAGTATTTGCTGCCGTTTTATTACTTGTGCTTTGTTGATTAGCTTTTGTTTCACTTGGTATTGTAGTCTGGCTACTACCTGTTAGTCTTATTTCGTGTTCGCGTTTGTAAGTAATGAAAGCATGATAGATACCATTAGCCAAATTAGTTAAACCATTATCTGTATTCAAGTATCTCTCTTCTTCTGGATTTGAAATAAAACCAAGTTCAATTAAGATACTTGGCATAGCAGTTTCTTTTAATACTAAAAACTCAGCTTGATGTACACCTCTATCACTACGTTTACATCTGTTTTTGAACTGATTTTGTACTAGCGATGCTAAATGCACACTCTGTTCCATATAGCGATCTTGCATAAATTCAAATATTATATATGATTCGGCCGAATTAGGATTAAAACCAGCGTATCGACTTTTATAGTCACTTTCATATAATATAACAGCATTTTCACGCTTGGCTACTTCTAGATTTGCTTCCGATTTTGAAAGACCCAATGTCCAAGTTGACGTTCCTTTTGCCGTGTTATTTCTGGCTACGGAGTTTGTATGAATTGATATAAACAAATCTGCTTTTGCATTATTAGCAATCTCTGCTCTGCGCATTAAAGGTATAAACACATCTTTACTACGAGTATATATCACCTTTACATCTTTATTGTTTTGTGATATAAGATTTCCTACTTTTAATGCTACTTTTAAATTAATATCTTTCTCTTTCGATATTTTGCCTACTGCTCCGGGGTCGTGACCACCATGCCCTGCATCAATCACTACCACAAAGTCTTTATTTTTTTGATTTGTCTCACCAAAAGAATAATTTACTATGCAAATAGTTATTACGAATAGTAGTATATAGGCTTTAAAACGTTTCATTTCTAACAAAAATACTGTTGCAAATGTAGTAGAATTTTGCAGAAAACTTACTATCTGTGTTAAAGTTTTGCTTTTTTTACCCTATTTAATGGATGAGATTAGTAGATTTCATTGTTACTTTGTGTCCAATTTACTAATTGATGAAATAAATAGATGCTTAAGTTCTTTAAAGATTGGACCTTGCCTATAGCTATGTTTGTAGGATGTGTCACTTATCCTTGGATGATTTTGTTATATCCTATTACTCCTTATCTTATTTTCATAATGCTGTTGCTCACCTTTTGTAAGGTTTCGCCATATGAATTAAAACCCAAGCTGTGGCATTTATGGTTATTTCTTATTCAGTTTCTTGGAGCTTTGGCTGTTTATTCTATTTTAGCTGTTTTTAATAAAGTCTTGGCTCAAGGAGCCATGGTTTGTATCATTTGCCCCACTGCTACGGCTGCAGCTGTTATCACTTCCAAGCTTGGTGGCAATGCGGCTAGTGTTACAACTTACACATTGATTGCAAATATAGGTGCTGCAATAGCTATTCCTATTTTCTTTCCTTTGATTGAAACACATGCTAATCTTGGTTTTGTTGATGCTTTTCTAGTTATCCTCAGTAAGATATTTCCGCTGCTGATATGTCCTTTTATTGTTGCCTTAATATTAAGACAGTTTGTACCAAAGGTACATAAGAAATTGTTGGGATGGCATGAATTGGCCTTTTATCTATGGGCACTTTCGCTAGCCATTGTTACGGGTAAAACGCTTGACTCCATTCTTAATTTTAGAGGCGATGGTTTCACCGAAATACTTATTGTTATTTCTGCATTAGTGGCATGCTGCTTACAGTTTTTCTTAGGAAAACAAATAGGAGGCGTATATAACGATAGAATTAGTGGAGGTCAGTCCTTAGGACAAAAAAATACAATTCTTGCTATCTGGATGGCACTTACATATCTCAATCCTCTATCCGCTATTGGGCCGGGTAGTTATGTGTTGTGGCAAAACATTGTCAATAGTTGGCAGCTTTGGAAAAAGCGAAAGCGTGATGAAAATCTAAATTAAGTTCTTTGCTGTAAGTTTTCTATCAAATGCATCTTTAAATTACAGTAAGATAAGTACTATATTAATGAGAAGATAAACCTATATAAGATTTAAAATCTAAACTATTAATTTGTACCAAAACTATTCTAAATTATAAATAAATATGAAACAAAATGGATGGTCATGCGTTTAACACAAACGTTTGCATAGTATTTTAGAATACTTCGCAATATAGACTTTAACATAATAAAAAATAAAGTCCTAAACTTGTATTATCGTTTGTTAATAACTAAAATCTGATATATATATGTTTATCTCATTTAATATTGAATATCGAACCAACTGGGGAGAAGAGGTTCGTATTCTTGGTGATATACCAGAACTAGGCAATCTGCAAAAAGAGAATGCGCTGAAGTTAAATACAGTAGATGGTATTCATTGGACTGCCGATATCTCTTTTACTCCATCAATCGAAAATAAAGAAATACAGTATAGTTATTTCATTTATCAAAACGGCGAAATGGTTCGGCACGAATGGAATAGCTATGAACGTTGTCTTTATTTAAGCAGTGATAATAAAAAAAGCTATACTATATATGATAGTTGGAAAAACCTTCCCGAACAATCTTATTTTTATAGTGCAGCATTTACCGAATCCTTATTAGCTCATCAACATCGTGATGTTGCTCCTAAAAGTTACAAGAAAAGTATCCTTTTTAAAGCATATGCTCCTACTATTGATAGCGATCATTGTCTTGCTATTTGTGGCAACCAAAATGCGCTTGGCAATTGGGATCCTAATAAAGCTTTACTGATGAGTGATATCAACTTCCCTGAGTGGCAGGTTGAATTAGACTTCACAAAGATTACCTTTCCATTAGAGTATAAATTTGTACTTTACAATAAGAAAGAGCAATGCATGGTGGCGTGGGAAAATAATTCCAATCGCTATATGGCTGAGCCCGAAATAAAGAATAATGAAACAATTGTAATTGCAGATCGCTACGTTTACTTTGATACTCCAAATTGGAAAGGTGCGGGAGTTGCTATTCCTGTATTTTCAATTAAATCAGATCATAGTTTTGGTGTAGGCGATTTTGGAGATTTGAAACGAATGATAGATTGGGCTATGAGCACCAATCAAAAGGTGGTTCAGATTCTTCCTATCAACGATACAACCATTACGCATACCTGGACTGATTCTTATCCATACAATAGTATTTCTATTTATGCATTTCACCCTATGTATGCCGATTTAAAAAAGATGGGCATACTAAGCGATAATGACGCAATGGCTCAATTTGAAAAGCGCCAAGTAGAGCTTAATGCTTTACCAACGGTTGATTACGAAGCTGTAAATCAAACTAAGTGGGATTATTTTAAACTGATATTTGCGCAAGAAGGTGATAAAGTATTAGCATCAAATGATTATAAAATGTTTTTTGAAGCAAATAAAGAGTGGTTAGAGCCTTATGCAGTATTTAGTTACTTAAGAGATGCTTATAAAACGCCCAACTTCCGTGAATGGCCTCGCTATACAATGTTCAATGCCGAAGAAATTGATAAGATGTGTCAGCCATCTTCAGCAGATTATGTACACCTGTCTATTTATTTCTTTATTCAATATCATTTGCATATACAACTATTAGAGGCTAGCAACTATGCCCGCGAACATGGGGTAGTATTAAAAGGCGATATCCCTATTGGTATTAGTCGCAATAGTGTTGAAGCGTGGACCGAACCTCATTATTTCAATCTAAATGGTCAAGCTGGCGCACCACCCGATGATTTTTCGGTGAATGGACAAAATTGGGGATTCCCTACATATAATTGGGAGGTAATGGCTAAAGATGGCTATAGCTGGTGGATGAAACGATTCCGCAAGATGGCCGAATATTTTGATGCATATCGAATTGATCATATTCTAGGTTTTTTCCGTATATGGGAAATTCCTATGAATTCAGTTCACGGACTTTTAGGACAATTCGTTCCTGCTTTGCCTATGAGTCGCGAAGAGGTAGAAAGCTATGGATTGACATTTCGAGGTGAATTCTTAGAACCCTATATTCATGAATATTTCTTGGGACAAGTTTTTGGTCCACACACTGATTTTGTGAAAGAAACATTCATTGAGCCCAATGGCACTTGGGAGCGATATCGCATGCGTCCAGAGTTTGATACTCAACGTAAAGTGGAGGCTTTCTTTGCCGGGAAAACTGATGATGATAGTATATGGGTACGCGAAGGGCTTTATTCACTTATTAGTAATGTGCTTTTTGTACGCGATCGTAGCAACCCTGGTATGTATCATCCTCGCATTAGTGCTCAGCTCGATTTTGCATATCGCTCGCTCAATGATTGGGAGAAGGCTTCGTTTAATCGTTTGTATGATCAATATTATTATCAACGTCACAACGATTTCTGGCAACAACAAGCTATGCAAAAGTTACCACAACTTACTCAATCAACACGTATGTTGGTTTGTGGCGAAGATTTGGGTATGATTCCAAAATGCGTAGAGTGGGTGATGAATGATTTGCGCATCCTAAGTCTTGAAATACAGCGTATGCCAAAGAACCCAGCTTACGAGTTTGGTCATTTAAATGAATATCCATATCGCTCGGTTTGCACTTTCTCAACTCATGATATGTCTACACTACGTGGATGGTGGGAAGAAGATCAAAACCAAACTCAGCGTTATTATAATAATATGATGGGACATTATGGTACTGCCCCTTCAATTGCTACTCCTGAATTATGCGAAGAAATTGTGAGGAATCAACTCTATAGTCAATCGATGTTATGCATCATGTCTTTGCAAGATTGGATGGCAATAGATGGTAAGTGGCGAAGTCCTCATGTAGAGGAGGAGCGTATCAATGTTCCTGCCAACCCCAAACATTATTGGCGATATCGCATGCATCTTTCTATTGAAGAATTGATGAAGGCTGAAAGTTTGAATAATAAAATTAAAGAATTAGTCGAAATGACTGGAAGAAATTAAGTGGAGACGAAAGTCTTTATTTAATTAAACGTGTAGTTTATACAATTGGTTAGTGTCGAGGACGGTCTGGTAAGCTGTCCTCGACTTTTTTTATTTTATTCCACTAGATTCAATAAATGTCAGTCTCTTTTTCAAAACCTCCACATTTTACGTTGTAAACCTCCACATTCTACAAATAGA
>CAMTOV010000150.1 GCA_947074235.1 uncultured Bacteroides sp.
TTGTCCTTTGTACATGAATTAGACACAGTTTTTCTTTCAATCGTAAATTGTAAATAAAAATAGGATCGTCAAATAGTAAATAAAGATGGCCTCATTTTGTAGGCGAAATAGCTGTTTTGATGATTGCTCGTAAAGAAGCATCGGCTGTTTGAGCGTAGCGAGTTCCGATGCTTTAGAGCAATCATTAAAACAGCCGCCTACAAAATGCAGCCTTGACCTTTTCTTTGGTTCCGTTTCTTTTGGGTCAAGCCAAAAGAAATGAACAACCACCCGCAAGGCGAATTCAAGTACAAAGAACAAAGTACAAAGAACAAGGTATAATGTAAATAGTAAATAGTAAATCAAATTAGCCATTTACAATAATAAAAAGAAAAATAATTATATATTTTTTTGCACTTACTTGCTTCAACCGCTATCTTTGCACCCAAATGACCGAAGAACAACTATGTTGGTATGCCGCTCGTACTCGCGATAAACAAGAACTATCCGTGCGCGAGGCACTTCAAAAACTTGAAGTAGAGTGCTTTATACCTACTCGGCGCGAAGTCAGACAACTGAAATATCGACGCAAAGAGGTAGAAGTTCCCGTTATACGCAACATGATATTTGTTCACGCTACCAAGCAGCAGGCCATCGATTTGCACAATAAATATGGCATAGGCATCTACTATATCGCCGATTTATGCAAACGAGGAATGCTTGTTGTGCCCGACAAGCAGATGCACGACTTCATGATGGTGATGGATTTAGCACCCGAGGCAGTTAGCTTCGACAACGAAAATTTGGTGATAGGCAGCAGGGTGAGCGTTGTGAAAGGCGAATTTAGCGGTTTGGAAGGCGAAATAGCTTCCGACTCCCATCGCACATACGTCGTCATTCACATACACGGTTTGTTTACAGCCTCTATCAGATTGCCCAAAAGCTATTTGAAATTGATTAAATAAACGATAAATTGAGCAAATTTGAACAAACATTTTTTTATTGTTAATCCAGTGCAAACAACACAGCGCTTATTAACAATGATTTAATTTTTAATTTTAATATAATGAAACTAAAGTACTTATTTCTTGCTATTATTACAGTTACGCTAATCTCAGCGTGTGGTTCTACCAAAGATGTTGTCTATTTACAAGATATACAATTTGTAAAAAATCAAGATATTGAAAATGATTATCAAGTCACAATCCATAAAGACGACTTGCTAGGTATTACTGTAAACAGTAAAAACGAGGAACTATCACTTCCCTTTAATCTACCCTTAGTTTCTTTCCAAATTGGTGGTGGCGTTGCCGGACAACAACGTTTGATGGGCTACTTAGTCAATCAAGAAGGCAACATCGACTTCCCTATATTGGGCCAAATTCATGTAGCCGGACTCACTCGTCAGCAACTTATCGAGTATATCAAAGATAAACTTATCAGCGAAGACCTTATAAAAGATCCTATCGTAACCGTTCAGTTTCTTAACTTCAAAGTATCTGTGCTTGGCGAAGTAAACAAACCAGGCACATTCGAAATCACCGGCGACCGTGTTACATTGCTCGAAGCCCTCAGTATGGCAGGCGACTTAAGTATCTATGGTAATCGCGAGCGTGTGTCTGTGATTCGTGAGGTAAATGGCAAACGTCAGATTGTTCACCACGACCTTCGTTCGTCCGATTTGTTTGAATCACCTTGTTACTATTTGCAACAAAACGACATTGTATATGTCGAACCCAATAAAGCCCGCTCGGGTCAGAGCCGTGTCAACTCCAACAACTCAGTAGGAGTGTGGCTATCGGGAGTATCAGTGCTAGCTACTATTACTTCTTTATTGATTACTATATTTAAATAACCCCCACTGACTTTTAAAAATTACTTATGTCTAATTATTCTCAAAAAGATCCGCATCAATACAACAATCCAAATGTTGGTGCTGAGCAGGAATCGGAAATTAACCTAGCCGACCTTTTAATGGCCGTTCGTACCAATTGGTATTGGTTTGCACTATCCATCATCGTTTGCGTGTTGGTTGCAGTGCTTTATATAAAATCTACTCCCAAAACCTACCAGCGCAATGCTTCAGTGCTTATTCGCGATGATAGACAAAGTGGAGGAGGGGGCTTTGGCGAATCGGCCATCTTCTCCGACCTTAATCTCTTTGGAGGCGGTCGCAATGTAGACAATGAATTATTGGTATTCCAATCGCGCAGCCTTGCCGAAAAGGTAGTTCGTCGTCTTTCGCTCGATAAAAGCTATAAAATCAACGAAGGATTGCGCAAGCTTGAACTTTATACAAAGTCTCCCGTAGATGTAAATTTTGAAACAGCAGCCGATGGTCAACGCTTCTCTTTTGAGGTTACACCTATTGACTCTGCGCAAGTTGAATTATCCAATTTCTCATTGGCAGCTGCCGGTGGCGAGATTTCAGATAATGCCACTATCAAAACAAATTTGGGCGATACCATAGACACTCCAGTAGGAAGATTGGTAGTTACCCCAACCCTCTATTATGCCGATGTATATTACGACAAGCCTATCTACTTCACTAAGAATACCATGGAGTCGGCTGTCAATGGTTATATGGGTAAACTCACAGTAGCGTTGGCCAACAAATTTGCTACCATCATCAATCTTACATTCAAAGATGAGTCAACCCCTCGTGCTACCGATGCCCTCAATACGCAAATCGCTATCTACAACGAAGATGCTATCAACGATAAAAATCAAATTGCTGTCAATACATCCAATTTTATCAACGAACGTCTTATCATTATCGAAAAAGAGTTGGGTAGTGTAGATTCAAGCATCGAAAACTTTAAGCGCGACAACCAATTAACAGATATCACCTCAGAAACAGGTATGTATCTGCAAAGCACCAGCCGCTTCAAGCAAGAAGGGTTGAGCCTCGAAAACCAATTGAGTTTGGCCAAGTTTATTCGTCAATACTTGCTCGATCCAGCCAAAGCATCCGATCTTATCCCTGCCAATACAGGAGTAAATGATGGAGGTATCGAACAAATGATTAGCGAATACAATGAAATGTTGCTTCGCCGCGACAAACTATTGTTGGGTAGCAGCCACCGCAATCCCGTGGTGATGGACCTCAACAATTCGCTCAATGCCATGCGTCAAACCATCATTCGCTCGGTAGACAACCTGATTACCGGGTTGAATATCAATATCAATAACCTACGCGAACAAGAAAATATGACAGCTCGTCGTATTGAAGCCGTGCCATCGCAACAAAAATATGTATTGACTGTAGAGCGTCAACAAAAAATTAAAGAAGAGCTATATCTTTACCTGTTGAACAAACGCGAAGAGAATGAGTTGACACAAGCCATCACCGAGAGCAATGCACGTATCATCGATGCAGCGGGTGGTAGCAGCAATCCGATAGCTCCTAGAGGCATGATGATTCTTTTGGCAGCTTGTGTGTTGGGTGCTCTAATCCCTGCCGGTGTTTTATTCTTAATGAATCTGCTCGACACCAAAGTGCATGCACGCAAAGAGTTGGAACAAAACCTCACCATCCCTATACTTGGCGATGTGCCCAAATTGGCCGGAAAAGGCAAAACTCACGAAGACGATGCTGTGGTGGTTCGCCCCAACGGACGCGACTCTGTATCTGAGGCCTTCCGCATCATCCGCACCAACATGGAGTTTATGCAAAGCAAATCGGGCAAGCTACAAGTAGTGATGTTCACCAGTAGCAACCCGGGAGCCGGAAAAACATTCGTTTCTAGTAACCTGGCCATGAGTATTGCTCAAACCCAGAAAAAGGTAGTTATCATCGACGTCGATATTCGTAAAGGTACGTTGAGTGGTATATTTGCCGATGCTAGCAGCAAAACCGGTCTTACCAACTACCTTTCGGGCCGCACCAACAATGTAGACGATTTGATAGGAAAGAGTACGCTAAGTGCCGATTTGGATGTAATCCTTGCCGGACCTGTACCTCCAAACCCTGCAGAATTGTTGCTTAATGAGCGCTTCGACAAGTTGATAGAAGAACTTCGCAAACGATATGACTACATCATTATCGACAATGTACCGGCCAATGTAGTAGCCGATGCAGCCATTGTCAACCGTGTGGCCGACCTTACCATATATATAGTACGTGCCGGTATGATGGATCGTCGTCAGCTTCCAGAACTAGAAAAACTATATCACCAAGACAAGTTTACCAACCTGTCTATCGTGCTCAACAATGTATCTCATAGTTCACGTTATGGCTACAAATATGGCTACGGATATGGTTATGGTTACGGATATGGCTATGGCAACGAAGAAGATAACAAAGGATTTCGCAAGCAAGCTAAGAGCATTTTCAACCGCTTCTTAGGAAAATAAGAATATATATTCTCAAAATAAATACAACACGCACAACTATTATGTTTTCATTTCTAACAGGAAAAACCTACGTCAAGAACTCTAAATTGATAGTTGGGTGCACTGATATCCATTCCCACCTTTTGCCGGGAGTAGATGATGGCGCAACCACTTTCGAAGAGGCTCGACGTGCTATTTCCGCTCTCGAAGAGGTTGGGGTTAAGCAAATGTTCTTAACTCCACATATTGCGGGTGATTTGCCCAATAATCTGTCAGAATCTCTTCAAACACGTTTCAACGAATTCTTGCAAGAATGTCCTTCAAGCATTCAGTTTAAGTTGGCAGGCGAGTATATGCTCGACAATAACTTTGTAGATAAAATAAGCAACAAGGCGCTTACCTACGATGGTCGGCACCTTTTGGTTGAAACCTCCTATATTGCAGCGCCCAATAACTTCGAAAATCTCATGTATGAGATTCAGTTGCGCGAGCTTGTTCCTGTGTTGGCTCACCCCGAAAGATATCTCTATCAATCGTTCAATGAGTTGCGCAGACTCAAACGCATAGGGGTGAAGTTTCAGCTCAACCTGTTTTCGCTCAGTGGCGCTTATGGCAATGTAGTGCGCGACATGGCTCTCGATTTGCTCAATATCGATGCTTACGATTATGTAGGAACCGATATTCATCGCATCACAGCCTTCAATGCCTCCTATCAAAAGCTGAAGCTTAGTAAGAGTATTATCGCTAAGATAGAGCAACTATTTGAGAACAATCAAACCCTGTTCAATCCCTAGTTGTGATATAACTATAAAAAGAATGGCTGCAAAGAAGATTACTCCTCTTTGCAGCCATTTTACTATTAGCTATTCACTTACTTGCTACCATTAATTCGATGGATCAACCACATCACCACCTGAACCACCAGCTGAGCCACCACCTGTATCACCACCTCCTGGTGTATTGGAGTTCCCTTCACTATTGCTTTCCAGCAAACTCTCAATATCGAAAAAATCGATTCGCTCGCCCGCACGAGTCGTAGTAATATCCGGTCGTACATTGCTTGATGATCTAAAGTTAATTTTCACCGATTGAATGAGTTTTGCTGTACACTCCTTTCTATCCTCTGTTCCCGTTGATTTGGCCGACAAGCTAAACACACCAAAATTCTCAATATTCACTGACGATCCCGTGTAGAGTGTCTCTCGCATACTCTCTACAAAGTTTATCAGCACACTCTTGATATCTCCCAGGGTTAGCGAACTCTTCTCTTTCATCTTATAGGCTAAGTCTTCTAAACTCACACTTTTGCCCGTTACCACTAGAGTGGGGTAGTACTTGCCCGGTAATTCACGGTTGGCCGGATTTTTCTTCATGATTTTTTTAAATCCTACTGACATAATTTCAAAATTTAAATGGTTTAATAATATATTTATTTTACAATAACAAGCCGTCTCAGCTGCCGTTTTCTAAGCATGCTTTATACTTGGCTACCTCCCTAGGCTTTTATTGTGATACAAATATACTACCTCTCCACCACACCGTTATACGTACTTTGTCTTACTTCTTTCTACATTGATTTACCTTCTTTTACTTTGCGTTATATCGTCTTGTTTATTTGTAAATCTGCACTATATTTTGTAAATTTGTTGGTGTAATAATTAAACAAACACTATGCAAGCAAATAATTTTGAATATCGTTCTTATCTTAAAACTGAGCTGGCTCAGCTCTATCATCCTCATCTTCCTTCTCAGTATGCGATGTGTAAGTTAAGGGCATGGATTCGTCGTTGCCCTGGTCTTCATGCTCAGCTTTATTCGCATGGCGAGGGCAAGAATGATCATTCTTATACTTCAAGGCAGGTTCGATTGATTGTAGAGTATCTTGATTTACCATGAATCATGTA
>CAMTOV010000151.1 GCA_947074235.1 uncultured Bacteroides sp.
TACAAAGTAAAACTTTAAGAGAGAATTTATGAAAAGAAAATTAATGTCGTTACTGGCATGCCTTTTTGTGGGCATAAGTCTGGTAACTGCGCAAACACAGACGGTTACAGGAGTTGTAATCTCTGAAGATGATGGGCTTCCTGTAGTGGGCGCCTCTGTATTGGTAAAAGATACAAATTTGGGTACAGTGTCAGATCTTGATGGTAAGTTTAGACTGTCTAATATTCCAAGCACGGCAAAATCACTTGTTGTATCTTATATTGGAATGCAAACACAAGAGTTTGCAATAAAATCTAACATGACGATTTATTTGAAAAGTGATTCTGAGCTTCTTGATGAGGTTATGATTATTGCTTATGGTACTGCTAAAAAATCTTCTTTTACAGGGTCTGCTACTACTGTAAAATCTGAGGAAATCCAAAAGCGTCAACTTTCAAATGTGACTAAAGCTATTGATGGTCTTGCTCCGGGTGTGCAAGCTACGTCGGGTAGTGGTCAGCCTGGTTCTTCTGCAAACATCTACATTCGTGGTCTTGGTTCTATCAATGCTGGTAATACACCTCTTTATGTAGTAGATGGTATGCCATACGATGGCGCTATTTCTGCAATTAGTCCAGATGATATTGAAAACATTACTATTCTGAAGGATGCTTCTGCATCGGCTCTTTATGGTTCTCGTGGTGCTAATGGTGTTATCATGATTACTACAAAGAAAGGTAAAGAAGGACGCACAGAGGTAAGTTTGAAAGCTGTAGTCGGTATGTCAAGTCGTGCACTTCCACGTTATGAAACAATGAAGTCAAAACAATACGTTGAGGCTCTTTACTCTGCTTATTATAATGAGTTTGGGTCTGGCGCAATTGCCGAGATGACTACAGGGGCTACTAAAATTTTTGGTCCTAACGAAAAATACAATCCTTTTAACTACTCAATTGCTGATCTTATTAATACTGCTACAGGTAAAGTGCGCGATGATGCACAATTGTTGTGGGAAGATGATTGGTTGGATGAGGTGACTCGTAAAAACGCTCTTCGCCAAGAATATGTGTTTGGTGTGAATGGTGGTAATGAGAAAAGTCAATTCATGTTCTCTTTGGGTTATGTAAACGAAGATGGTATTCTTGAAACTACAAACTTCCAACGTTATACAGGTCGTGCAAGCATAGAGGTACAACCAAAAGATTGGTTTGCTACTGGTTTTAGCACTAATTTTGCTCATTACGTATCTAACTCATCTCAAACGAGTACAAGTGCAACCAGCAATGTTTGGTTTTCTGCTGCATTGATGGGACCTATTTTCCCTATATATGAAAGAGATCGTACAAACGGTGGTGCTTTTGTTCTTGATGAAAATGGTGATAGAGTTTTTGACTATGGTTCAGGTCGTCCTACTGGTTTGCAACAAGACTTTAATAGTGTTGCTACACTTTATGATGATAGATATCGTGCTGCTGTAGATAACTTGTCTGGTCGTACTCACCTTGATTTCGGTAATATGAAAGATGGTTGGTCAGAGGGCTTAACTCTTCGCTTGAACTTCGGTTTCGACTATTATAATAACTCTTCTATGACTTACTATAACCCTTACTTTGGTAATGGTGCTTCAGTAAATGGTCGTATCACAAAGTCTAATCGCAAAACATTAGGTTATACTTTCAATCAACTATTGTCATACGCAAGAGACTTTGGTAAGCACAATATTGATGTAATGGTTGGTCACGAGTGGTATGCTATGCGTAGCGAATACTTGGCAGCTGGTAAAACAGGCTTCCCATTTGGTGACTTGTTTGAATTAGATGCAGCTTCTACAATTGCATCAGCAAATAGTTCTACTGATAGATATCGTATTGAGTCTTATTTAAGCCGTGTGAACTATAGCTATGCTGATAAATACTACTTGTCTGGTAGTTTCCGTCGCGATGGATCTTCTCGTTTCCACAGAGATAACCGTTGGGGTAACTTCTGGTCTGTAGGTGGTAACTACCGTGTTTCTCAAGAAGAATTCATGAGCGATCTTGATTGGATTAGCAATCTTGCTGTACGTGCAAGTTATGGTGTACAAGGTAATGATGCTTTGAGTACATATTATGCATGGCAATCTCTATATGATTTAGGTTATTCTAACGCTAATGAATCGGGAGCAATTGTTAGTGCTGTGGCTAATAAAAACTTGACTTGGGAAACTAATCACAATCTTAATGTTGGTTTAGATTTAGGTTTGTTTGATCAACGTTTACAAATTGGTTTAGAGTGGTATTCACGTAAAACTACAGATTTGTTGCTTTATTACCCATTGCCAATGTCTTCTGGTTTCGAAGGATACTATCGTAACTCTGGTAGTATGAGAAATCAAGGTTTTGAAGCTACAATCACTGGTCGTTTGATGGAGAAAAAAGATTTCTCTTGGGATCTTACAGTGATGGCTTCTACTATGAAGAATAAAGTGTTGAAGCTTACTGATGATGGTAAAGATATCCTAAGCGGAAATCAAATCATTCGTGAAGGTGAAGCAATCTACTCTTACTATTTGTGTCGTTCGGCTGGTGTTGATCCTGCAACAGGTGATCAGTTGTTTTGGGCTAATGTAGATGGTAGCGGTAAAAGCGTAGATCCTTATATTACAACAAATGAGACTTATGCTCAAGCTTCACGTTATGTAGCAGGTAGCAAACTTCCTAGTCTATTCGGTTCTATTAGTACAAACTTGAAATATAAAGGCTTCGATTTATCTATTGCTACAAACTACTCTATTGGCGGTAAGATGATTGATGGTGTTTACAATAGCTTAATGGGATTCTATTATGCTGGTCAGGCTAAGCATGTAAACCTTGAAAGAGCATGGAAACAACCAGGAGATGTTACTGATATTCCAAGATATCAAATTGGTAAAAGCATCCCTGCTACTGATGATCAGTTGATTAATGCATCTTATTTTGCATTGAAAAACATCTCACTAGGTTATACATTGCCAACAAGATTAGTTAAGAGCTGGGGAATGGGTGACGTTCGTTTTGCTGTAACAGGTGATAACATCTATACATTTACTCACTTGAAAGGTATGGACCCACAATACAGTGTAACTGGTGGTACAACTTATGTTTATGCGCCTAACCGTACTATCTCATTCAGTGTAGACGTGAAATTTTAATTCATAAAAAGAATTCATAATGAAAAAATTAATATATATTGCTTCTATTGCATGTGCCACTTTGTTTAGCTCATGTAATCAGGATTTGCTAGATACAAATCCTACCGACATGGTTCCGGGTGAATCAATCTTTGGTAGCGCAGATGCTGCACAAGTTGCCGTAAATGGTGTATATCGTCAAATGTTTATGAACGGTTGGTCAGACAGCTGGTCTTCAGAAAATCCAGGTTTGATTACGATGACTCTTGTTAGAGACCTTTTGGGAGAAGATCACTTGATGGCAAATCAAGGTAATGGTTGGTTCTATTATGACTATGCTTTCAATGTGGATAGTGATTTTA
Source organism: uncultured Bacteroides sp. (assembly GCA_947074235.1). Classification (GTDB taxonomy): domain Bacteria; phylum Bacteroidota; class Bacteroidia; order Bacteroidales; family Bacteroidaceae; genus Bacteroides. The sequence continues at coordinate 3,490 of CAMTOV010000151.1, forward strand.
CTAACTCAAGCGGTCGTCAATATGCGCAATGGAACTTATTTTATACGCTCATCTCTCAAGTAAACTATATTATTGACAATGAAGAAACCTTGCTTTCTTATGGTGGCGAAGGAAAATATATTCTAGGTCAAGCATATGCTATCAGAGGTTTTGCATACTTCTGTTTGTATAACGTGTTCTGTAAAGGTAACTATCCTGTAAATCTGCATACTCCTGGGGTACCTATTTATACAGAAGGAACTTCTGCAGAAACTGAAGGTAAGCCACGTGGAACAGTTGAAGAACTATTTGTTCAAATCAATGCTGATTTCAAATCCTCTACTACTTACTTCACTGAAGGTAACGTTTCTCAAAAGAATGCTTCTAATATTGACAAACATACAGCTTATGGTATGTGGGCTCGTGTAGCTCTTGCACAAGAGAAATGGGATGATGTAATTGAATATACAACTCAAGCTTTGGCAAAACCTAATATGCCTAGAGTTGCTACAATTTCTGAATTAGGTGCATTTAATGATGCTTCTACAGCAAGTATTATGTGGGGATTCGTTGTAATCAAAGATCAAACAGGTCCTTTCGGCCCATTCTTGTCTCATATGGATTTAACGGGTAATTATGGTGCGCGTGCTCCTCAATGTATTGATGCTTGGTTGTGGAATGCAATTCCTGATGCCGATTTACGTAAAACTACATGGTGGCAAGATCCTGCAAGAGCTAACGATCCCGAAGATGCGACTTTTGTATATGCTTATGGTCAAACTAAATTTCAATATGCTAACATAACAGCCAGTGAAGGTGATGTTATCTATATGCGTGCTGAGGAGATGGTGCTAATGGCTGCAGAAGCACAATGTCGTAAAGGCAATTACAGTGCAGCAAAAGCTTTGTTGGTGGAGCTTGCGGAAAAGCGTCTTGAAGATGGTTCAATTGAATGGTATAAAGAGGAATTGGCTAAAAAAGAAGAATCTTCTTCTTACAATTCAAATACACAAGGTATGATTTCTACCCTTATGGATGAAATTCTTCTTCAGCGTCGCATTGAACTTTGGACTGAGGGTATGGGACGTGCATTCGATCTTGTGCGTTTAAATCTAGGTTATACTCGCAATTATTCAGGCTCAAATCACACTTCTAAAAGAGTATTAGAACCAGGTGATAATCGCTTCATTACTTTGATTCCTCAAAAAGAGCTTGATAGTAATGCTAATATGAATGTAAGTGATCAAAATCCACGTTAATTTCTAATTAATAAAAGAATATAAGACATGAAAAAAATATCATATATATTGTCTGTGTTGTCAATTTGCCTTGCTTTTGGGGCATGCAGCGAAGATACAGACCGCGTAATGTATTATCCTACAAATACTGAGTCTACTTTTACTTCAACTTCTGGTAGCTATGTGTTTGGTGCTGATGATCCAGCCGAATATAATATTGTTGTAAGACGTGTTAATCCAAAAGGTGAAGCTGTGATAGAAATTGCAAACAGTGACACAGAAAGCTTGTTTAATGTGCCATCTGAATTGAAGTTTGCAGATGGTGAAACTGAATCAACTCTTACTGTTTCTTTTAATCGTTCAAGCATGTTGCCTGGTACAGCCTATCCTGTGAAAATCAGCTTGCCTGAACATCCTATTACTGGTAAGGCAACTAATTTCAACTTAAGTGTTAGACGCGATTATACTTGGGAGCTTTATGTGACTGGCGATTTGAAATCATTTTTTGTGAATGGTCAACGCGAACTTTACCGTGATGTAGACAATCACAATGCATATAAATTTAAAGATTTATATGCTTCTGGATACGATTTTGTATTCGAAGTGAGAAACAATGTTATGACTATGTTTGAAAGTCAAAACTCTAGAGGATATGTTTTTGTAACAGGTTTCGTTCATTCTAATCCTGCATATGGTATGGTGACAATTGATTTTGATTCAGATCCGGATTATTCATACGTAGACCTAAATGAAAAGAAAATAGTATTATCTAACTACTACTATTGTGGTGCTGGTGCATGGGGATGGAAAGATGATGTATTTACTTGGTAATTAAGGCTTGTATTTAATATACTAGCTTTTAAAACAATAGAGGCTGTCTAACTGTAATGGTGTTAGACAGCCTCTTTGCTTTTATGATTGTCTCGATAAAAACGTTCTTTTGTATTTTGCGTTTCTCTGTATAAATTTCATTAATTGTATGTTTCAATAATCGAATATAAATCTATTCGATAATTTACCCTGTTGTATGAACATATTAACCTCCTCTATATCTTTATATTATTGTTAATTTTAACAATAATATTTATTTTTACTTTCCTTTCTCACAATAGTTGCGGCTTTAACTCTTTAACAATTAGTTGATTGTATTTCGTATATATATTTGTAGTGATATATAATATAAAATTCATATAATTATAATATTTAATACTTAACGATTGTGTTTATGGCTAAATATGCGTGTAAATGTCATTAAAATCTTAATATAGTAGCATAATGATAGTTTGGTTCTCTTGTGATATGATGCTTTTTTAGCTTGTTTTTTATTTATTTGATATGTTATTTAGTATAATATTGATATATTTTATATCATATAGTCATAATATAAACCTTTTTTTGTTTTAAACGCTTGTTATTTCATATTTATTAATATATTTGCAAAATGTTATAGTAAAGGAAATAATTAATGT
>CAMTOV010000152.1 GCA_947074235.1 uncultured Bacteroides sp.
GCCAAGGACGTATGCATCCCGATGTTGCTCAATTCCCCAATGAATCATTCTATGGTGGGCAGTTGCAATCGGTAGGTCTAACTCACCAAATGGAAGAATCCGACGACATTGTTCGTGCTAAGTTCTATCCTTCTATAGCCGAACCCATAGGAAGTTCTACCAAAATAAACCACAGTGAAGCAGTTATTGCAGCACAGCTGGCCAAACAAGTGTACGAACAAGCCATGCAATCTGGATCGTTCACTCCCGAAACCACATTGGGAATCATCACTCCCTATCGCAGTCAGATTGTATTGATAAAGCGTGCCATCGAGAAACTAGGCATCGAACCGCTTAATCATATTATTATAGATACAGTAGAACGTTTCCAAGGTAGCGAGCGTGATGTAATCATCTACTCTTTTTGTGTAAACGCTCCGTATCAGCTTCGCATGTTGGCCAATGAGATGGAAGAAGATGGCGTGCGAATAGACCGCAAACTCAATGTAGCACTCACTCGAGCTCGCAAACAGATGATGATAATTGGCGTTCCAGATTTATTAAAATTGAACCCTATTTATAAACGTTTATTAAAATGGCTAGGTAGTTAATAAACTATTTTGGAATATTTGCACACATTAAAACTTAAGCTTTCTTTTATGTGTTTTGTTAACAACTTGATATGTAGCAAATAGGTATATTTGCATACGTTTTTTTCATAGAGATTTAGATTTAAGGTTAGAAGAATTGTGGAAGTCGTGAGACTTCCCTTTTTTTTCTCTCCTTACGCATAACTTTCCGGTTTTTCTTTTTCAAGGAAAGTATGCATGAAAAGCCCGTTCGTGAGAAAGGGCTTTTTTTGTTGGCTTTACTTTCCACTATCGTTTCTCACACTTCTTATTTCCAACATCTATTTACGCACTGTCTAATTGAAGATTACGCACTGCCTAATCATCGCTTTCGCACTGCCTAATCATTGAAAAGGCACTGCCTAATTTTTGATGAAAACGACCTAACAGAAGTTTTGTAACATACTGATAATCAATATCGCTTAAAGATCATTTAAAACTGATGCATTTTACCTTGTAATCTTCAACATTCTACAAATAGAATCAATCATTTAACCTCTTGAAATGTAACAGTTATCATTATACATTCATACTATACAAAAAAACGCTTGAACCAATATAGACTCAAGCGCTCTTTTGAATAGCATTAATATAGAGATTAATATACTGTATTTTGTGGATCAAAGTTTGTCCAACCTTCCAACCAGTTGTCAGACGCGCCACTGAAAGCACCAATATAGCTAACTTGGTTGATGTATGAGCTGGTTAAGCCACTGAAGTTTGCTGCATTGAGTAGCGGACTACCTGCACCTGGGCAGTAAGCTTGTCCAATACTCTTTGGATCAGTTAGGTTCAAATCAGTCTCAGTCAAGTCGAAGCGGCAACCACTTTGAGTTCTAAGGAATGAAGTTGAGAATGATTCTTGTGAAGCATCGTATGCGATAGTATTCTTACCATCTACCAAAGCCCAAGTACCACGTTCATCTTCGTATTTCTTATTAAAGTCAGACCCCGTAACACCCATTCCTGCAAAAAATACGTTTTGCAATTTGATATCACCCTTGTTTGCCCACTCACGACAGCTACCTTTTTCGCCATCAATAATTAAACCGATAGGATAACCAAGTGCTACCGAATTGTAGCAATTCAACTTGCTGCTACGGCGAATGTGCATAGCTGCTTGGAACTTGCCAAGAGCTGCTTCATTTTCGGGTTTCATACTACCTGCGTTGATATAATCAGTCGTGTTTTGAAATCCGGCTGCCAAGTTCTTTTGCGTCATTGGACCAATGAATGTTACATTGCTGAAGATAGGAGATGTGCATGGCTCGATAGTGCTACCATCGGCATTGTTATCAGATTCGAATCCGTTTGATTGTGAGATATCGGCAATCTTTGGATCGCGGATAGAAAGGCAGTATTGTACGTGACCATCAAAACCGTTGTCTGTATCAAATTCATCGTCCCAACCATTATATGCCACCAAGTACTTACAGTTTACAGAACCACCAAACCACTCAAATGAGTCGTCGTTGCAATAAGATACCATCAAGTACTCGGCTACTGTGCCGCTACCTACCGAACCAAAAGTGATACCGTTGATTTCTTTATCAGCAGCAAATGGATAGCCGGCAAACTCTACACGGATGTATTTAAGAATACCCGAATTATCATTTTTTACGTTGCCACCATGTTTTGTTTTTGGTCCACCTTCAATTTGCTGTCCGTTGGCATTGTTGTTTGTTCCGTTACCACAAACAATCAAACCACCCCAGTCGCCCGGGCGACGGCTACCGGCAGGCTGTGCCGATGTCATAACAATAGGTCTGCTTGCAGTACCCTCAGCATAGATTTTAGCTCCCGGCTCTACAATAAGCGAAGCCATTGTATTTTTATCCCCTTTGATTACAGTTCCGGCTTCGATAGTCAACTCTGCTCCCGGACGCAAATATACCCAGCCCTTTAGTGTGTAAGTACCGGCAGGAATGGTTTGCTTTCCTGTAAAGCAGAACTCCTGCTCGCCATTACCAATCTCTGTGCCGTTGTTGAAAAGAATGCCATCGCTAGTTGCAAGTCCCGAGTATTCACCTGCATCCGTTGGACGAATCACCGCTGGGTCACCATTAGGATCTTCAATGGTAACTTTTGTTTCGTCATCGTTACAACTTACCATCATGCTCGACAGGGTTACAGTCAACAAGAATAGACTGCTCCATTTCATTACTTTCATTTTCATTTGTTTCATCTTGATTCTAATTAATGAGGGAGTTTTTCCTCCCGATTAGTTTTTGAGTTTATTTTATTTTTAAAATGTATACGATAGTGATAATTGGTAGTTTCTTCCAGGTTTGTAACTTCTTGTCACCTCTTCATACTCCAATTTTTCGCCGGCATTGATAACGCTACCAAATTGCTTGTAGTTAACTCGTTGAGCCAGCAGGTCGCGTACGCTAGCTTTGATTTCCAACGAACCAAACTTCTTGCTCAATGACAAGTCTATTGCATCGCGTGGCATTTCATACGAGTTAGGTATCTTGGTAGTTTGCTCACCGCTAGTTCCTACCGTGCGGCCCACCCCAATGATACGTTTACCAATGCGATTGTAAAGCACAGCCACATTCAAACCCCAATTGGGTTGATTGTAGAAAATACCGGTATTAATCAAGTAAGGCGATTGTCCTTGCATGGCACGGTCTTCTTCTTTACTATCTTTATCAAACAAGACCTTGCTCTTGATGAAAGCCCCATTGAATGACCAGCTAAAGTTGCGTAGCCCGATGAAGTCTAACGTTTTGCGGAAGTCTATCTCAATCCCAAAGTTATTGGCAGCCTTGGCATTGGTGTTGGAGTAAGTTAAGTCCGTACCACCATTCACGGTGTATGTCCACTCGATAGGCGAATCAAAGTGCTTGTAAAACAATGCTACCGAGAATGACTCTCCGCTCGATGGATACCACTCATAACGTAGGTCAAGATTGTGAATATAGGCAGGTTTCAAAGAAGGATTACCTTCTACATTGGCCGCTAAATCGAAATCGTAATAGACCGAAGTAGAAACTTCACGAAATTCAGGGCGATTGACCGACTTACCATACGAGAAACGCAATTGCTGTTGCTCTGTTAGTTTATACAGCGCATTGGCCGATGGAAAGATGTCATTGTATTTGTAAAACATGCTGGCGTGACTCTCTTCATGGTTCTTTGTATTACGAATCAACTCCATGTTTGAGTACTCATAACGCACACCTGCATAAATATTAAATCTATCTGTGATAGGGAGATTGGCTGCTAAATAGGCTGCACCTACCCAATTATTTCCTTGATAATCGTTGGTTTTACGAATGCGTTCGTACAAGAATAGCTTTTCTTCTCCATAATATTGTTCTTGCATCAGCTCGCTTGCTACATCAAAGTGCTTAAATCCGCTAGGCATATCATTGCCCCAAGCATAAGAGAACTGGCGTGTATTGTAAGTACGTGTACGATATTCGGCGTATGCACCGGCACGCAGTTCAGGAGCAAACTTACCAAACTGGAAGTTTTGCAGGTAGTTTACATTTACCGAGCCGATATTCTCTTCAAGACGAGTGAACTCACGTGAAATATCATTGCCGGTAGCCAACGCTATAACCCCTGTCTCCTCAGAGTCATTCAGCAATATTCGCCTTCTGTCCGGCATGTGGCGATTGGCGTATGAATAACTGGCACTCCAATCGAGTTTACCTTCGGGCAATGTGTATTTGCCGGTGAACTGTCCATTATAGGTGCTTCTACTCGAATAGTAGTACTCCATGTTTCGTTCATCGTTGCTCTGTGCATCAAAGCCGTGACGTTCCGTATAGCGGTTCTTTCCTATCTGATTGAATATGTTCTTAAATTCATAATGATGATTGCGGTTCTTAGGCTGAAACATTAAGTTCAACATAGCTCCTATGCGTACATCATGATTATATTGATTGTCTGTACTTTTGCGCAAATACACCGAGTGATTGCTAGTTATATCATAAGAGCCAAACAGCGAGTTCTCCATATCCATATAGCGTTTGTACGTATTGCTATAGTTTACAGTAGCCAACACGCCAAACTGACGGCCACTCTCCATATCCCATCGTTGTGCATAGGCTGCATTCAATCTTAAATCAGCAGTGGGCTTGGAGTTCTTAACCAACCAATTGTTATTAAAACCATTGTTCAGCAAATCAACACGATTGCTACTTGGTGAGAAGGTTGTCATCTCATTTTTAAATCCGGCAGTAGGCATACGCATACCACTATCAAAACCCAAAAAATCTGTAGAGCTACCTTGATTGTATTTAAAGTCTTTGAAGTGGGTTTGATCATTGATGCTTGTACCTACCGATATAAGAAAAGAGTTTTCAGTAGGCATCTCTTTGGTGTTTAGTGCAATGAAACCACCGGTAAAGTCGGCTGGATATTCCGGTGCAGGGCTTTTTATTATCACCATATTGTCGAGTTGCGAACTGGGAATAATATCAAATGAGAAGGCACGCGCATCAGCTTCCGAGCTAGGTACTGCTCCGCCATTGATCCACACATTGTTATATCGCTGTGATAGCCCACGCACCATAACAAATTTTTCGTCAATGATAGATACACCCGGTACACGCTTTATTACCTCCGACGCATCCCTATCTTGTGTTTTACTTATTTGTTGTGCTGATACCCCACTCTGCACCAATAAACTTTGCTTTTGTGCAGTCATCATCGATACGTCTGTATTGCGTTTTACACGAGCTACCACCGCTACTTCGCCAAGTGCTTGTGCATCGCTCTCCAATTCAAAATTGAGCACCTTATGTTCGTTGTCAATCTTTACGCTAGGAAGATTAACCTCTTTATATCCTACATATTTTACTATTATAGTGTATGTGCCCGATGGAACATTTTTAATTTCATAGTTTCCATCCATATCGGCCACAGCACCAAGAGTAGTACCAATAATCTGTATCGTAGCACCCGTCATGGGGTCACCATACTGTTTATCCAATACAGTTCCTGACAGATTGCCTGCCACAGCAGCCATCGTAGCAAGAATAGCCAATAAAGTAAGGAATAGTTTTCTCCCTAAATCAAAATTTGTTGTCCAATTTAAATTCTTAGTCATTGTATTTCGTTCGTTTCTTATTATGATGCAAAGTTGCAGCGATAGAATTACGCACGTAATACATAAGTCATACGATTGATTTACGAATTGGTTACATATTTATTACAAGAATCAATAGGGTAAATAGTGAAAGGTCATGTCGTGTTTCAAAACGACACATTATATAAAGTAGAAGGGTTGAACTATAAAGCCCAACCCTATTCTGAGAATTTACAAAAACGACTATTTCTTTATTTCACAACAAAGGATTCTTTTAACAATACATCATCAGCCGATGATGGACCTACCATTACGATAAATTCACCCGGTTCTACACCGTATTGCATCTTCTTATCATAGAAGGCAAGTTTGTCGGATGTGATTTTGAAAGTTACTTCCTTGCTTTCACCTGGTTTCAAAGTGATACGAGCAAAATCTTTCAACTCTTTCACAGGGCGAGTAGCACTACTGAAACGGTCGC
>CAMTOV010000153.1 GCA_947074235.1 uncultured Bacteroides sp.
ATTGTCAATAACGAACGTTAAGCCTACAATAATATTATTAATTAAAGTATATAGCAAGTAATAAAAAGGGCTTTCTTGCGTTTTTAGAACACATAGGCTATGTATTGCCCATGTCAATATGCAGATTCAAAACATGAAATTAAAAGTCAAATACTTTCTTATCTCACTAATTGGCTGTCTTGGCCTCTTGTCGGCTTGCAATGATTTAGATAATTATTCAACCAACTCCTCGCACACGTTGGAGTTCTCGTACGATACTTTACATCTAGACACCATATTGACTGGTGTAGGCACCTCTACACATATCTTGAAAGTGTATAATCGCCACAAAGAGCCGCTACTAATTTCTTCTATCCAATTGGCCGACGCTGCCAACTCGGGTTTCCGAATTAACGTAGATGGCATCAAGGGTACATCGTTTACTGATGTGGAAATTAGACAAAAAGACAGCTTATTTGTATTTGTAGAAGCTACTCTTTTTCCTCAAGATAGCGACGAGCCTATTTTCAAAAGAGACTCTATCGTGTTCATCACCAATGGTGTGAGGCAAGATGTGAAGTTGCAAGCATACGGACAAGACTTTGTGGCTTTTCGCGGAAAGCAAATCACGGAAGACACGTTGATTAATTCGCGTCGTCCTATCGTTATTTATGATAGTTTGGTGATTAAAGAAAACGCGAAACTAACCCTTACAGAAGGGGTTCGATTGTATTTTCATGGCAAATCGGGCATACAGGTTTACGGGCAAATGGTGGCACAAGGCTCGTTGGCCAACCCTATTGTATTCCGTGGCGACCGCACCGACAATATGTTTGCTCACCTCCCCTACGACAAACTTCCCGGCCAATGGGACGGCATCAGAATACACTCCGGCAGCTTCGACAATGAGTTCGACCAAGTAGATATTCATGGTGGGATATTCGGCATTCGCTGCGACTCGGCAGGCATCGAGCGCCAAAAACTCACCTTCACCAACTCTATCATCCATCAAGTATCGGGCGATGCACTCAACATGACCGATTGCAAAGCTACGATAGGTAACAGTCAGATAAGCAATGCTGGCGGCTATTGTGTAAACCTAACGGGTGGTGAATATGAGTTTGTGCATTGCACCATCGCCAATTATTATAGTTGGGATATAAAGAGAGGTGTGGCTCTTAGATTCGTAAACGAGAGAAACGACATCCCCTACCCGCTTTCGCTAGCATCGTTTCGCAACTGCATCATAGCCGGTTCATCAAATGACGAAGTTATGGGAGCTAGTACGATAGACGAGTCTATCCCGTTCAATTACTACTTCTCTAACTGCCTAGTAAACTCTACCGAATTGGAGAACGACCAGATAGTAGATGTGACATGGAAGAAGGATGACCGTTTTATCACACTCGACAGTCGTGAGCAAAACTACGATTTCCGCATCGATTCGCTTTCGGCAGCTATCAACATAGCCGCTTTGGAGGATGCGCAACTTTATCCATACGACTTAATGGGCAATACTCGCCTAGCAGATGAAGCGCCAGATGCCGGCTGCTTTGAATGGATACCCAACGCAAAATGATGCATAAGTTCATCCCTTTTTTATCTTTACTGCTTTGCTTACTTGGGGTTACTCCATTGCTAGCGCAACAAACGCAGCCTCCCTTCAGGGTGATGTTTTGGAACGTAGAAAATCTATTTGATACTCGCCATGATTCTTTGAAAAATGACCAGGAGTTCCTACCCGATGCCATGAGAAATTGGAACACCAAACGTTTTAAAAAGAAGATAAACGATGTGGCTCGTGTTATTGTAGCCGTTGGCGAAGATGCTCCACCTGCACTTGTTGGGCTGTGCGAGGTAGAAAATGATTATGTACTAAAATCACTCACGCAATACTCTCCTCTCAAAGAGCAAACATACCGCTACGTAATGACCGAATCTCCCGATGAAAGAGGAATAGATGTGGCACTCCTCTATCAACGCGACCAGTTCAAACCAATCCATTCAAGAAGTATTCGCATTCCTCAAACTGCAGAGTTCAAGAGAACTACTAGAGACATCTTGCATGCATCGGGCATTATTGCAACCGGCGACACGCTAGATGTATTTGTAGCACACTTACCTTCCCGTTCGGGAGGGATAAAAGAGAGTGAACCTTTCCGCCTAAGAGTGGCAGAGATACTGCGCCAGCAAACAGACAGCATCATAGCGAGTAGAGCTCATTCGCAAGTTATCATTATGGGCGATTTCAATGATTACCCTACCAGCCCATCTATACAAAAAGTATTGGAAGCAAAGCCCATATCGAAAGATATATCAAGCGAAAAGCTGTATCACCTATTGGCAAATCAAGTGAAGCGCAACAAGAATTTGGGTTCGTATAAGTACAGAGGACAGTGGCAACTGTTAGATCACTTGATTGTTTCGGGCAATTTGCTAGATACCTCTAGCCCATTTTATACAAAAGAGGAACTGAGCCACATAGCCCAATTCCCATTTCTATTGACAGATGATAACAAATATGGTGGACAACAACCTTTTCGTACTTACTATGGCATGAAGTATCAAGGCGGTTTTAGCGACCATCTACCAGTTTATGTTGATTTTATTTTCAAATAATCAATAAGGTGTAGTTTTTCTAAAATCGTTGAGATAATTAATGATTGTTTCAACCGATTCTTGTTTCTTTTTGCCTTCATCATTGTATTGATTAAGCAAACTTGGATGATTCTTAAGAAGCTCCTTCATGTATTTACGATCAATGCATTGTACTTTATTGCTACTGCTGTCTATAATATAACAAACAGTTTTTTTATCAGTAAGAGATGTTTCTACTTTACCACCACCGATACTGAATGTTACGCCCGAACCTTTTGTTTTTTTCGGTGTAGAATGACCAACCTTTGTTCCAACAAAACAAACTTTATTATCGTTTAATAGAAACCCCTGTGCATATCCATTGCCCAGTGCTGTATTTTGATATTTCAATGGGCGACAATTTACATAAAGCACTCCATCATATACCACAAAACGAGCTTCATGATTTATAATCCTGTCTAAAGCAGCATCCGATGTAATGGATTTAAAATCGGCTCCACCAGTCCATAATTTATCAGTAGTGCTTTTTGCATCCAAACTAAGAGAAGGAGCAGAAACCCATTCATCATTAATAAGATTAGAATAACTCAAGCAATATTTATTTTGTGCTATTGCCGAATTAATACAAACTAAGAGAAGAGATAGAGTAAATAGAAGCTTTTTCATATACATTTAATATTTAGTTAGCATATCGCTACTTTTATCTTACAAATGTAAACATTATAATCATTCAAGATAGCATTTACTCACAAAAAAAGAGCCATTCTTAACAGAATGACTCTTTACTTTATTCTTTAGAACTAGATTAATCTACTAGTTTGTTGTCAGAACCAAGTACGTTGATGATCTTCTCTTTGTACAATTTTTCCATATTGTCACGAGCAGGACCTAGGTACTTACGTGGATCGAACTCAGCTGGTTTTTCAGCAAATACTTTGCGGATAGCAGCGGTCATAGCCAAACGGCTATCAGAGTCGATATTGATTTTACATACAGAAGACTTAGCAGCTTTACGCAATTCTTCTTCTGGAATACCAATAGCAGCTTTCAATGCACCACCGTTAGCGTTGATAATTTCAACCTCTTCTTGTGGAACTGAAGAAGAACCATGAAGAACGATTGGGAAACCTGGAAGTTCTTTCATTACACCATCCAATACATCGAATGCCAATGGAGGAGGAACTAAACGACCTGTTGCTGGATCAATGTGGCATTGCTCTGGAGTAAATTTGAATGCACCATGAGAAGTACCAATAGAGATAGCCAAGCTATCGCAACCTGTTCTATGAACGAAATCTACTACTTCAGCTGGGTCAGTATAAGTGTGGTGATCAGAAGATACTTCATCTTCAACACCAGCCAATACACCAAGTTCGCCTTCTACAGTTACATCAAATTGGTGAGCATAGTCAACTACTTTTTTAGTAAGAGCTACGTTTTCTTCATATGGAAGATGAGAACCATCAATCATTACTGAAGAGAATCCCATATCGATACAAGATTTACAAGTTTCGAATGAATCACCGTGGTCTAAGTGAAGTACGATTTCAGGGTTTTTGCATCCCAATTCTTTTGCATATTCTACAGCACCTTCAGCCATATAGCGAAGCAAAGTTTGGTTAGCATATTGACGAGCACCTTTAGAAACCTGAAGGATTACTGGAGATTTAGTTTCAACAGCAGCTTTAACGATGGCTTGCAATTGTTCCATGTTATTAAAGTTGAAAGCAGGGATTGCATATCCACCTTCCATAGCCTTTGCGAACATCTCTTTAGTATTTACAAGGCCTAAATCTTTGTAGTTAATCATTTTGTTTAAACGTTTATTTGTTAGTGAATAAAATTCTACGCAAAATTATATATAATCATTTTAATACAAAACCAAAGCGTAAGAAATATATTTGCAAAAAGCAACATTTTGACTAAAAAGCTAAACAATATCTAACAATTAATAGCTGATTGTAATCTCTAGGTTGCAAACTACTTTCTATTTCTTTAAATAGATAATAGTGGGTAAATGGTCGCTATACCCATTAAGCCATTTATTACCGGCATGGGTTCTTAGTGGTGAGCCTTTGTACTTTCCTTCTTGTTCAAACAGGTATTCACGCATAAACACCTCATTGTCATTATACTTAAGTCCTTTCTTGCTGTTTAGCATGTTGGGGTTCACAAGAATCTGGTCAAACAAGTTCCATTTGCCTCTATATAATAAGGTGCCTACACCTTTATCTTCTAGCACTTCCCAAAAAGGACTATACATATCGCCCTTTCCTACTTCATTGGGATATTTCTTTGCACCAAGCGCCAGCATACTCTTATCCATAGGGTCGTCATTCATATCGCCCATTACAATAATCTTCAACTTTTTATCTGTGCGTTCTAGCGAATCTACCAATGCACGTACTTGCTTAGCAGCATGAATACGAACCGGTTCGGCAGCACCACGCGAAGGCCAATGATTGACAATGAAGCACATCTTATCGCCAGCCAACTTTCCGTTCACAATCAAGAAGCCTCTTGTTTGATGCGTGGTATCCCCCTCAAAGGGTTCGGATAGAACAAGCTTGCTCGATGAAACCTTATATTGTGCAGGGTCGTAGAGCAAAGCACAATCAACACCTCTTTTATCAGGGCCTTCATAATGAACAATCTCATATTTTGAAGGTGCAAGCAAAGGCTGAGCCACTAAATCGTCCAAAACTCTACGATTTTCTATTTCGGCTACACCAATCACTGCCGGTCCTTGCTTCACTTTATCGCGAGAAAGTTCGCTCAACACCCTAGACAGATTATTTAGTTTTGAGAAGTACTTCTCTGTATTCCATTCTTTGGCCGCAGAAGGCAGGTATTCATAATCGTTTTTACCTGTATCATGAATTGTGTCAAACAAGTTTTCTAAGTTGTAAAATGCCACGCTGTAATGTTTTGGCGATTTTTTAAATTGTGCTTGAGCAATGATAGCCACTAGCATCAGTAAGCTGACTAAAACGAATAATTTCTTCATATTAAATCTCATCATATATAATAATTTGAACGACAAAACTACTCACAATAAAATTGAGAGCGACTAAAGTTATGTGAAAAACAACACTTTGGGCTATTTTTTTGGCTGTTTTTTTTCTATTTCAAAGAATAGCATTATCTTTGCAACTCGAAAATCGACCATTACACTATTCTTACCAAATAGTAAACGATATAATAATTAAAAAATAAATACTAAAATGAAAAAGGATCTTCATCCAGAATCATACCGTCCGGTAGTATTCAAAGATATGTCAAATGGTGATATGTTTTTGTCTCGTTCAACTGTAAACACTAAAGAAACAATTGAATTCGAAGGTGAAACTTATCCATTGGTTAAGATTGAAATCTCTAACACTTCTCACCCTTTCTATACAGGTAAATCTACATTGGTAGATACAGCGGGACGTGTTGACAAGTTCATGAGCCGTTACGGTAACCGTAAAAAATAAGCTTTACTTTTATAGTAAACGCAAAAAGAATGGGCATTTCCAGTTTTGGAAATGCCCATTCTTTTTTG
>CAMTOV010000154.1 GCA_947074235.1 uncultured Bacteroides sp.
CTCCGGTAGAGCCAATGCCCGGCACTAAGTTGAGTGCCATGCAGGCGATGCATTCCTCTCTATTCATCCTTCAAAAACTCTTTGAATAGCTCTTCAAACAAAGCACAGTCGCTCAATCGTCCATTCACCACACACACGGTTTCAACGGTAGCCTTCACCACTATCTTCTCGTCGGCCTTGCGAAATATGTCTTGATAGAATACATATTTAATGCCCTCTTTGCGCAGGTAGAGACGAGAAACAAACTCGTCGCCACTCTTCAAGGGAGTTTTAAAAGCCATATTGATGCGAGCCACCACGGGGTCTACTCCTTGACGGTGAAGCGCAGCAAAGTCGCCCCCCACCGATGCCAAAAACTCATGGCGAGTATGCTCCAAGTAGTGTTGATAGTTGGCATTGTTTACAATGCCTTGCAGGTCGCATTCGTAGTCGCGCACCTTTAGTGTGAGTTCATAGATGTATTTTGCCATGTCGATGTTTTAATTCTCTTTACCGCCTTTAAATGCTTTTAGTTCTTCGGTAGAAACCAGTTTGTATAGTTTATCGCTGGGGCGTATCTTCTCGTCTACTTTGAATGAGCAACGATCGCCTTTGCGAGCCACCTCTACCGGTTTAAGGTCTACACGTATCTCATCGACTGTAGCAAATACCGCACCTGTAGTAGGGCCAGTGATAAGAATCTTCTCGCCTACCTTCAGTTCGGCAGCCTCTACCAAGAATTCAGCCACGTTGATATTGCTGAAGTAACGGATGCCCTTGCCCACATATATCTTGCGCTCTGTAGCGTCCGAACCATATTTGGCACTCCACTCACCTAGGCGTTGGCCCAAGTAGTAACCATCCCAGAAACCACGGTTGAAGACAGTCTTCAAGCGCTCATCCCATACAGTAATCTTATCTTCGGTAAAGTCGCCAGCGATATATGCTTTGATAGCCTCTTTGTAACACTCCACTACGGTGCGCACATATTCAGGCCCACGTGCACGTCCTTCAATCTTGAACACACGCACGCCGGCATCAATCATCTTGTTCATAAAGTGAATGGTTTTCAAGTCTTTAGGCGACATGATATATTGATTATCTACCTCCAGTTCGA
Organism: uncultured Bacteroides sp.; assembly: GCA_947074235.1. Taxonomy (GTDB): domain Bacteria; phylum Bacteroidota; class Bacteroidia; order Bacteroidales; family Bacteroidaceae; genus Bacteroides. The sequence continues at coordinate 1,097 of CAMTOV010000154.1, forward strand.
TATCGGTATCTTTGTCCTTCACCGTATATCCACGGCGGCAAATCTGTGTGCACGAACCACGGTTGGCCGATGTATTCATTTCGTGAAGCGACAAGTAGCACTTGCCCGACACCGCCATGCACAATGCTCCGTGACTAAACATCTCGATGCGCACCTGCTCGCCGCTAGGGCCACAGATGTTCTCTTCGCAGATGTGTTGATAGATTTCGGCCACCTGCTCTAGGTTAAGCTCGCGAGCCAACACCACCACATCAGCAAAGTTGGCATAAAACTTCAACGCCTCTACGTTAGAGATATTAAGCTGAGTGCTCAGGTGTATCTCTTGCCCGATGCTACGTGCATAGCTCATCACAGCTACGTCGGCAGCAATCACCGCCGAGATACCCGCTTTCTTGGCTGCATCTACAATCACCTTCATCAAAGCGATGTCGTTGTCGTAGATGATTGTGTTTACAGTTAAGTAGCTCTTCATGCCATGCTCTTCGCAAGTGGCAGCAATCTCGTGCAAATCGTCGATAGTAAACGTATTGGCCGAACGAGCACGCATGTTTAGGTTTTCGATGCCGAAGTAAATGGAGTCGGCTCCTCCTTGGATAGCAGCCGCCAGTGACTCACGTGAGCCAACGGGTGCCATTATTTCAAAATCTTGTAAACGCATATTCATTATATATACAATTATTATTTTTCTATTAAAAGCTCTATCTTTCGAGCAATCTCTTCTGAATTAGGAAGAAGTTCCTTGTAGTCATCGGGTAAACTTGTTGATAGATGATAGGTAGCAACACCAATAGGAAGCGTAGAACTCTTCAGTGCATACTCTACAATAGTTCTATCTTTACTCTTACAGATAATAATGCCAATTGCCGGATTTTCATGAGGCAACTTAACAGTATCATTCAGTACATTCAAGTAAAACTCCATTTTCCCTTTATACTCCGGTTTAAAATCGCCAATCTTTAGCTCTATGGCAACCATTGCTTGCAACTTGCGGTTGTACAACAGCAAATCTATAAAATACTCATTATTACCTACCACCAATTTATATTGATTCCCAATAAAAGAAAAATCCGTTCCAAACTCCATCAAGAAAGAACGTATATTTTTTACAATAGATTGCTCCAACTCATATTCTGAATGTTGTTCATTCAATTCAGCAAATACCAATGAGTAATCATCTTTTATAGCAAGTATCGCCTGATTCTTAATTGTATCTGGCAGAGTAATATCAAAGTTATTTTGGCCTACAAGAAACTTTTCATAAGTATCAAGTTCTATCTTATTTATCAATACATCTTTAGTCCAGCCATACTTGCGTGTAGCAAGAATATAAAACTGCCTTTGTTGAGTATTTTTGCACTTAGATAAAATAACAATATGCTTAGACCAACTGATTTCTGCAACCAATGGTTGCAGAATTTCATTATTGTGATATTCAGAGTAGAAACGAGCCATATCCCACATATTACGTGCGCCGAAACCTTGAATACCAGGAAACTCAGTTTGTATATCACGAGATAATGATTCTACAACCGATTTACCCCATCCTTGTATTGTTTGTTGTTCGATAATTCTTCTACCTATATCCCAATACAAAGCAATCATCTCTTTGTTTACAGCCTTCAACGCTTCATACTGAGCAGAACGAATGCGTTGTGTTATCTCTTCTCGAAACAATCGATAGTCTTGATTTAGAATATTTGCGTTATCAATCATCAATAATGAGTTTATTATAAATTAAAAAACTGCTACTTTATTTCAACTCGTCATCAGAGGCATTATCATGAAATACAAACATCTCTTTCAGAAAGTTAACTTAATAAGAAAAAGCATACAAAGGTAAGGGTTTTTCCGTACTTTTGCAGCCAAATAAGATTATTTATAATTCGGCCCGATGCTGGCAAGGGCTGGTCAGCGTGGTGGCAAGGCATGCCCAGCAAGGCACTTGCAACGAACTGAACTACAACCTATTGCAAAAGAGATTTATTTGAAAGATGAAGATAAGAGATATTGATTTAGGGAAATACCCCATACTATTGGCTCCGATGGAAGATGTGACCGACCCGGCTTTTCGCTTGATGTGTAAGCGATTTGGTGCGGACATGGTTTACACCGAGTTTGTGTCGAGCGATGCACTGATTCGTGCGGTAAACAAGACGGCTCAGAAGCTGAACATCAGTGATGAGGAGCGACCGGTGGCGATACAGATCTATGGCAAAGAGACCGATGCCATGGTGGAGGCGGCACGCATAGTAGAGGAGGCGAAACCCAATATCTTGGACATCAACTTTGGTTGCCCCGTAAAGCGTGTGGCAGGCAAGGGAGCCGGTGCAGGTATGTTGCAAAACGTACCCAAGATGCTCGAAATAACTCGTGCGGTGGTCGATGCAGTAAACATCCCCGTGACCGTTAAGACTCGCCTAGGATGGGATTGCGATCATAAAATCATTGTAGAGCTAGCCGAGCAGTTGCAAGATTGTGGCATTGCGGGATTGGCCATTCACGGCAGAACTCGCTCGCAGATGTACACCGGCGAGGCCGACTGGACATTGATTGGTGAGGTAAAGAACAACCCTCGCATGCACATCCCCATCATTGGCAATGGCGATATCACATCGGCTGAGAAAGCGAAAGAATATTTCGAACGCTATGGCGTAGATGCTATCATGGTGGGTCGTGGCAGTATAGGACGTCCATGGATATTTCGTGAGATGAAGCACTATCTCGAAACAGGCGAGCAGCTCCCTGCTGAGTCGTTTGGTTGGTATCTCGACATCCTTCGTCAACAGGTGAACGACAGTGTAGCCCGACTCGATGAGCGTCGTGGAATATTGCATATCCGTCGTCACTTAGCGGCTACCCCTTTATTCAAAGGCATCCCCAACTTTAAAGAAACACGCATCGCTATGCTCCGTGCCGAAACGGTGGAACAGTTGTTTGTGATTCTCGATCGAGTTGAAGAGATGTACGGGCAGGAGGATTGATGGCGCTTTTTAAAGATAAATACCACATTTAGCAGATTCGTGCCACTTGGCATGGCTACCATGAACATGTATTTTTGTAACAATTTGTACTTCCAATAAGTATCCATACTTTGGAGATATAATACTCCTTTTATTCAACACAAATAATTTAATTATAGCCCATTATATATATATTTGCGAATAATATCTTTCTAAAAGAATTAACAAACTAATCATTGAGTATAAATATGAAAAAAAAGCATTACTTCTTTATTAATAATACTTTTAGTAGTGGTATCTACATGGGGGCAGAACAGTGCCACATGTGGTGATAATGCTTATTGGAAACTAGATAGCGATGGTGTGTTTACCATCAGTGGCACGGGAGCTATGCAGGATTATACATTTAGTAATGGTGTAGTAAACTCCCCCTGGTGGAATGTAAAGGATAATATCAAGAACGTTGTGGTAGACGAAGGTATCATAACGATTGGCAACAATGCGTTTAGAAGTTGCTCAACCCTCAAATCGGTGTCATTGGCCGCTTCAATCACTACGATAGGAGATGAAGCATTTAGTTTTTCCAATCTTGAGTATATCGACTTATCCCGCTGCGTAGGACTAACAACGATTGGTAAATTTACGTTTCTGAGTTGCTCAACTCTCAAATGGGCATCATTGGCCGCTTCAATCACTACGATAGGAATTGGCGCATTTTGGAATTCCGGTCTTGAGTCTATCGATTTATCCGGCTGCACAGGGCTAACAACGATTGATAATCTTGCGTTTAACGCTTGCTCGGCTCTAAAATCGGCGTCATTACCCCCTTCAATCACTAAGATAAGCAATCAAGCATTTAGTTTTTCCGCCCTTGAGTATATCGACTTATCCGGCTGCACAGGGCTAGTAACGATTGGTAGCTGTGCGTTTTACGATTGCTCAGCTCTCAAATGGGCATCATTGGCCGCTTCAATCACTACGATAGGAATTGGCGCATTTCAAGATTGCAGTTTGTTAGCAACAATTACTTCATTAGCTACCGTTCCGCCTACATTGGGCACAGATGTATTTGCCAATGTGGATAAATCAATTCCGGTGATAGTACCTGTAGGCACAATAGATGCGCACAAGGCTGCGGATGGCTGGAAAGAGTTTACTAATATCAGTGATGGCGCTACAGGCATAGTCGGCACACAAGGTGATAATGGCTTTGTAGTAGATGGCAACAAAATTGTATTGAGCGAGGTTCAGCAAGTGACGGTATATAGCTTGGCGGGCGCTCTTATCTATCAAGGATATACCGATAGCATCACGATTGATGAAGCGGGGATGTATATTGTGAAGATTGCTAGCGGTGCGGTGAAGATTGTGATTCGCTAAAGTCATTTACAAGGTACAATTTACAAGGTACAACCCTATTCATTTACCTCTGGACGATTTACAATTTACAATTTAAAGAAAAAATAGAACGCGGACGACACGGACTTAATATATCTTTAGTTTGTACATTGTACCTGGTAATTTGTACCTGAATTGGGCCTCATTTTGTAGGCGATTAAGATTATTGACTGAAAGAGCGTGAAGAAGCATCGGCTGTTTGAGCGTAGCGAGTTCCGATGCTTTAGCGAAAGAAGGAAAGAATCAGCCTGCAAAGTTCCAGCTCCGCCTTTTTCTTTGGTTCTTTCTTTTGCGGCAGGGGCAAAAGAAAGAACAGCCACACACTACCCAAACATAGGCTGAGCAAACCACTTCTTAAACATAGCCGTTACCACTACATAAAGGATACAAGCAGATACAAACCCCGCAATAGCATCTATCAGGTAGTGCGCTTGAATGTAAACGGTAGCACAGCACAAAAAGAAATAGAAAGGTACAAGACAAGCAAACATAACCTTGCTGCCACGCCACGCCATAATCATAAGAATGGTAGATATGCCCACGTGCGAACTGGGGAATGCTGCTGTAGGGCGTTCGCCTACCTGCTGCGAGCCTTCTACCAAGTTATAAAAGAAGCCATCTT
>CAMTOV010000155.1 GCA_947074235.1 uncultured Bacteroides sp.
TCGCAGGTAGCCTTACCTCTTGTTCGGATGATGATTGTTCGATTGCAGGGCGTGCCATGATTAATGGTTCATTCTATACTACCGCTGCATCAGGCTATACAGAGCGAGACACCCTCCCTACCCTTACTGTGACTGCACTGGGCACTGATTCGATTATCATCAATAGAGAAACAAATGTACAAGCTGTATCTTTGCCACTTAGTTATGTGTCGGACATGACCGTACTTGTATTTCATTACGATTATGCCACCGATCCAGCTATTGCCGATACTATTTATATCAGTCAAAAGAACACTTTATTTTTTGAGTCTATAGAGTGTGGATATAGCATGGAGCAGGAAATTACAGACATCACTCATACTGAGCATCAACTTAGCTCAATCACTATCAACAACAAAAACGCTAACATTAATGGCACAGAGAACCTTACATTCCTCTTTAAAGCTAGCAATTAGTCTGCTTTTGCTTTTTTGTATGGTGATGCCCGCTGTTGCTCAACAACAACAGGGATATCTGCCGCATGTGCCCAAGCGTGATCAAAAGAAGAAAGAGAAGAAAGAAGGAGAAGAAGAGATTCCTCTATACAACGGCGTATATGTGGGCCTAGATATCTATGGACTTGGTGCAAGAGTATTGGGTAGCGATTTCTTGAGCAGTGAAATAAGCGTTGGTGTTAACCTTAAGAATCGCTTTATTCCAACCATCGAAGCTGGCTTAGGTACTACTGACACCTGGAGCGAAACAGGCACAAACTACAAAAGCACTTCACCTTTCTTTAAAATTGGAGTAGACTACAACACCATGGCAAAAAAGAAAGACAAAAGCAGTTTCTTGTATGTTGGTGTTAGATACGCCTTTAGCCCTATCACCTACGATATATACAGCCTTGCGTTGAAAGATCCTATCTATGGAGGAGAAATATCTAACCCCAGCTTCGAAGACTATATCTGGGGTGGCACAGTGCCCTACAATCATCCCGGACAAAAAGCTACCGTACAGTGGTTCGAGTTCTTAGTAGGAGTGAACGTAAAGATTTACCGCAACTTCCACATGGGATGGGCAGTTCGCATGAAGTATCGCATTGCTGAATCAATCAGTGAATATGGCAATCCATGGATGGTGCCAGGATTTGGTAAATACAACAAAAACACGTTGGGTGTAACTTATTCATTAATCTACAAAATACCTTCTAAATAATGTCTGGTTTTGAAATTTGGCTATTAGCTCTTGGCTTAGCCATGGACTGCTTTGCTGTATCTATTGCTAGCGGTATTATCTTAAAGAGAACACAGTGGAGCACCATTCTTACAATGGCTTTCTTTTTTGGTTTATTTCAGGCCGGCATGCCACTCATCGGTTGGCTGTGTGCTAGCACTTTTAGCCATCTTATCACAGAGATTGACCACTGGATAGCTTTTATTATTTTACTATTCCTTGGGGGAAAGATGATTTTTGAATCGTTTAAGAAAGAAGAGGAACGCAACTTCAACCCGTCGAGCCTCAAGCTGATACTAACTATGGCTGTAGCTACTAGCATCGATGCTTTGGCTATAGGTGTTTCATTTGCCTTTCTAGGAGTAAAAAGCTTTAAAGAGATCCTTAGTCCGGTATCAATCATAGGTTTCGTATCGTTTATCATGTCAATCATTGGCCTATTCATTGGTATCAAATTTGGTAGCAAGTTTGCCAAAAAGATTCATGCCGAATTTTGGGGTGGCGTTATTCTTATTATTATTGGCGTGAAAATTCTATTCGAACATCTTTCTTAAAGCATCAAATATATGAAGAGTAAGAAAAACCTGCTTTGGCTTGTCTTGTTGGTAGCAGCTACCGTATGGATATTGGTACGCCGAAACGAAGGAAGCTACCAAACCATCAACGGTATTGTATTTGGCACCATCTACAACATCACCTATCAACATACCGAAGACTTACATTCTGAAATTGAATTGGAACTAAAGAAGTTCGATGGTTCACTATCGCCATTCAATAAAGAGTCCGTTATTAGCCGCGTCAATAGAAACGAGGAGTTTGTAACAGATAGCTTCTTCCAAGTATGCTTCAACCGTGCCGTAGAGGTATCGAAGGAGACAAATGGCGCTTTTGATATCACCATCGCCCCGCTTGCCAATGCTTGGGGCTTTGGTTTTAAGAAAGGAGAGTTCCCCGATTCGTTGATGGTAGATAGTCTGTTACAGATAGTAGGCTACGAAAAGGCGTGGCTCAGAGAGGGCATCGTAGAGAAGAGCGACCCACGTGTGCAACTCAGTTGTAGCGCCATTGCTAAAGGATATGCCGTAGATGTTATTGCCAACTTCTTAAGCAGCAAAGGGGTAAGAAACTACTTAGTAGATATAGGTGGCGAGATAGTAGCCAAAGGAAGAAACTCACGTGATGGTTTGTGGCGCATTGGCATCAACAAGCCGGTAGACGACTCTCTATCTATCAATCAAGAAATACAAACTATTTTGCAGTTGACAGATATGGGTATGGCTACATCTGGCAATTACCGCAACTTCTATTACAAAAATGGCAAGAAGTATGCGCATACTATCGACCCACGCACCGGATATCCCGTGCAACATAGCATTCTCTCTTCTACCGTGATAGCCGAAGATTGCATGACAGCCGATGCACTAGCCACTGCCTTTATGGTGATGGGACTAGAAGAAGCCGAAGCATTTATCAAGAAGCATCCAAACGTAGAAGCTTACTTTATATATAGCGGCGAAGATGGTTCCTACAAAAGCTATTTCACCGAAGGCATGGCCCAGTATATCGTCAAAATCAACTAAACTACTTCATAAACACGAAGTAAACGGCCAATATCAAGCAACCAAATGCAGCGAAGTGATTCCATTGGAGTGTTTCATTTTTAAAGAGCACCATAGTGAATACCACAAACACCGATATGGATATTACCTCTTGAATCACCTTAAGCTGCATCAAGGTAAATGTGCCACCATTGCCTATATACCCCATCTTATTGGCTGGTATTTGCAGAGCGTATTCAAAGAAAGCAATCAGCCACGAACAAACAATGATGGCTATCAATGGCCAGTTCGTAACAAGCTTCATCTCTTCAAGTTTCAAATGGCCATACCATGCAAACGTCATGAAGATATTAGAGAATATCAGCAATATAATTGTATAAAAAGCATTCATATCTTTAATCTATTTTATCGGGTAAAAGTTCCTCTTGAATATTGGTCATGCTGTTCCACATGCTGTATCTGGCCTCTGGACTAAGTGCTTCCAGCTGTTTTAAGATGCCCTTCACGTCACTACGGCTCGATTGCGACTCGTAAGGACAGTTCTTCACCTGTTTGCGGTAGTTGTGTAGCTCTGCCAACTCTATCAAATCGGACTCATGCACGAGGCACATAGGGCGAATAATTGTCATATCGAATTTCCGCATCACCAACTTAGGAGGCATCGTGCTGAATGCTCCTTGATATGTCATATTCATCAAAAGAGTTTCTAATATATCATCCATATGATGTCCCAACGCTATCTTATTGCAGCCATGCTCTTTAGCTACTGTGAAGAGCGCCTTGCGCCTGTTCCACGAACAAAGAAAACAGGGCGATTTGCGAGTATCGGTAGTAGGGTCAAACTCCGTTTCGTATACCACAAAAGGCACACCGTGTGCCTCAGAGTGAGCACGTAGATATTCCAAATCACTTTTGTAAGGGATATTCTTCATCACCACATGAACCGCCACTACCGAGAAACGAGGTTTATAGATGCGCGAACGACGACCCAATAGCTCAATCAATGCCAATGAGTCTTTTCCACCCGATAGCCCGATGAGTATTTTATCACCATCTTCAATCAACCCATATTGCACCACCCCTTTATTAAATCGTTTATCGATTCTACGTAGCGCAACTTCTTCTTCTGTAAACTTTGCCATAATCTTAAAAATCGGCTACAAAAGTAGTTGAAAAGAACCATTTAAAGAAGAATTAACATAATAGAAAAGCTTAAAAAGATATTATTCATGATAAATTTGTATTTTTGAAGTTGAGAACTTTGTAAGATTTGACAAGTAATATGAAAAAAATATATATTCTATTCGCTCTTTTCAACCTAGTAATTGTTGCACTATCGGCGCAAACATTAGACCAAGCTCGTGCTTGGTACAATGAAGGTGACTACGAACAGGCAAAACCCGTGTTCGAAAAGATGGTGAAATCGCAACCGGGCAATGGCAACTATAATCTTTGGTATGGTGTGTGCTGTATGAAAACCGGTGACCCACAAGAGGCCTTGAAATACCTAAAGAGTGCCGTACAAAAGAGGGTACCCAGCGGACAATTATATCTTGCCCAAAACTACGACGACCTTTATATGTTTGAAGACGCTATAAAGACTTACGAGGCTTACATCAGCGACTTAACAAAACGTAAACGCCCTACCGAAGAGGCAGAAGCGCTTCTCGATAAGAGTAAGGTAGGATTGCGTATGCTTCGCAGTGTAGAAGAAGTGTGCATTATAGACAGCGTGGTGATAGACAAAGCTAATTTCTTATCGGCCTACAGAATAGGCGAAGAAACGGGTAGATTATATACTTATAATGAATTCTTTCAAACCACGGGCAATCATCCCGGCACGGTATATGAAACCGAGCTGCGCAATAAAATTTACTTCGGCCAAGAGAATGCAGAAGGAATACTCAATATCTATTCTAAGAATAAATTGGGTAATGACTGGAGCGATAGCTATGAGCTACCCGAGAGAATCAATGGATCGGGTGACACCAACTACCCTTTTATCATGACAGACGGCATCACCACTTATTTTGCCTCAACAGGCGACAACTCTATCGGTGGCTACGACATCTTTGTGACACGTTATAATAGTGCTTCAGACACCTACTTAACGCCCGAGAACATCGGCATGCCTTTTAATTCACCCTTCAATGACTATATGCTCGTTATCGACGAGTTCAATAACTTGGGCTGGTTTGCATCCGATCGCTACCAACCCGAAGACAGCGTATGTATCTATGTATTCATCCCCAATGAATCGAAACGTAGCTACAACTACGAAGGCATGGAGACAGAAGCCATCACAAAACTGGCTAGAATCCAATCGATACAAGACACTTGGGCCGATGAAACAGAGCTAAAAAGCGCATTGAAACGACTCGAAACAGTGATTTATCAACAACCCAAAATGAACAGACAAGTTGATTTTAACTTTGTGATTGATGATAAGCGCACCTACAACTACCTGTCCGATTTCAAATCGGTGTGGGCCAAAGACCTGTTTCAAAAGTATCAGCAAAAAGAGGCTGACCTCCATAAACAAGAGCAAAAACTACAAGAGCTAAGAGATCAATATCAAAAAGGAAACTCTTCGACCAAAGCCAAGCTCGCCCCTTCTATACTCGACTTAGAAGCAAGAATTGAGGTAATCCGAGAAGAACTTTATATTGAGCAGAAAGAGATACGAAATGCCGAAAAACAAACCGTAAAATAAAGAACAATCACTATGGAAGCACTCATTATTACTATTCTTATTATAGTAGCTATCATCTTTATGCTGATAGAGCTATTTGTGATACCCGGCACTAGCATAGCAGGAGTCATCGCATTTGGTTGTTTCATATATGCCACGTTCTATGCCTTTGTCAACTTGGGTATAGTAGGCGGGGTTATTACATTAGTTATATCAATGCTGCTATGCGGAGGCGCTATCGCCTGGTTTATGAAATCGAAAACACTCGACAAGCTGGCCCTCAAAGAGAACATCACCTCCAAGGTAAACAAAGGCATTGATAAAGGCATCAAGGTAGGCGATACAGGTATCTGCATCACCCGCTTGGCACAGATAGGCAATGCCGAAATCAATGGAAAAATCATAGAGGTAAAAACAATAGAAGGCTTGCTCGATGAGAAAACCCCAATTGTAGTAACTCGCATTGACGACAAAACAATCTTCGTAGAAAAACAACAACATTAATATTCACTTTAAAACTAACTAAGCAATGGATCCACTTTTTCTTACGC
>CAMTOV010000156.1 GCA_947074235.1 uncultured Bacteroides sp.
CGGAAGATTGTAAACGGGCTATACATTGCGGGTCGCAACTGCTGCGGCTACCACCTCCTAATCTATCATAGCTTACCATATCGGCAACAAAGAAGTGAATGGTGCGAGGGTAGCCAATCTGTGTTGTAAGGCAGCTATAAATGGCTGAAGTTATTTGTTGGGCATCCTCTTGAGTTTGAGGAAAGTTATCTGTATTTTTTTTGGTATAACTTTCTGTATCTAGAAAAGCATTGCAACCAAATAATAAAAATACTGTTGGCAATAGAATATTTATATATTTTCTCATTTTCTTAGAATTTTAGATTAACACCAAAAATTAATGTTCGCGGACTAGGATAAAATCCTAAATCAATACCTGAGCACCAATCATCATCGCCCCCATAACCAATTTCAGGATCCATGCCCGAATAATTGCTGAAGGTTAGAATATTCTGAGCTGTGAAGTACACGCGTGCTTGTTGCAATGGCAATTGCTTGAACAGTTTCTTGAAGTCATAGCCAATGGTAATGTTCTTAATCTTTACATAGTCGCCATCTTCTAGCAATCTATCAGAAATCTCTTTCCAATTGGTATGACGACCACTGGTGAGTCTAGGATACTCGTTTGTACTTCCTTCGCCTGTCCAGTAGTTATACACATCGGTGGTATAGTTCTCCCAGTTATTATTGGCGTAAGCACGATAAGACTTGGCAATCTGTTGTCCAAATGCACCATTGGCAGTGATGCTGAAGTCTAAACCTTTGTATTCAAAATTTAGACTCAATCCTAATATGAAGTCGGGATGAGGATTACCGATCATTGTTTTATCTTCAGGATCAATCTTTCCATCACCATTTAAGTCTACAAACCGCACGTCACCGGGCACGGGGCTAGCTTGCAATACAGCTCCCTCCATTGCATCAATTTCACCTTGGTTTTGGAATATACCATCCGTTTTATATCCCCAGAAATAGCCAATAGGGAAGCCCACTTGTGCACGATACAATTCACCTGTGTTTTGACTCAATATATCTTCTGGTCCATGAAGTATACCTTCGCTGTTTGCCAATTTAGTTACTTCATTCTTGTTGTGTGATAGGTTTAGATTTACTCCATAGCGGAAACTGTTGATATTATCGTTCCAAGTAAGTACAATTTCATATCCTTTATTCAATATATCTCCACCGTTGATGATAGGTGCGCCCGTGCCGTATGATGTCAAGGCAGGCGCTCTAACCAACCAGTCTTTTGTTTTCTTGCGATACCAATCGAAGTTGGCTCCCAATCGTTGATTTAAGAACCAAGTATCAAAACCGATATTGATTTGTTCGGATGTTTCCCACGACACATCCGGGTTGGGCATGATATCAGGATATCCACCTGTAACTAAGTTCTTTTTATCATCATTGAAGAAGTAACCATTGTTTTCATCGAACGAGATAGTAGCCAAATATTGGAAGTTCTCAATATTGGAATTACCGTTTCTACCCCAGCTGGCACGTAGCTTAAAGAAATCTAACCAGCTTTTTGCACCTTGCATGAAGCTCTCGTTGGTGATAACCCAACCTGCAGATACTGATGGGAAATATCCCCATCGTTTGTTTCGTGCAAAATTTGACGAACCATCGGCACGCATCACAGCTGTTATCATGTATGTTTCATTATAGTCGTATGTGATACGACCAAAAAATGAAGCCAAAGCACCGTTGCCCCATGGTGCCCCACCTAAGCTTGTTTCTTCAGTGCTGATGCCTTGAGCATTGTCTAGCCATGCATGATCATATGATCCGGCAAAGAGTGAATTAGAGTTCTTGCCATTCATGTTTTCACCATATCCCCATTTTTCGGCAGATTGGCCAACAAGGAAATCGAAGTAGTTGTTTTTGAATCTCCATTGATAGTTTAAGATGTTTTCCCATGTCCAGCTCCATCCCATACCCATGCTTTGCGAGATATCGTCTGTCACGTTCTCTTTTTTGTCCGCAATTTTGTAAGTAGGCACATACGATCTGAAGCTATTGGCAGACATTTTATATCCAAATGTACTTCTGAATTTGAGTTTATCGATAGGTTGTATTTCAGTAAAGATGTTTCCTTGGAAATTATAGTTCTTGCTTTTTCTGCTACCTCTGTCATATTGTATTAGCGCCATAGGATTTGCTAAACTTCTTTCTACATTCCATTGATCGTTTATCATGTCATCATATACATACAGACTTCCACTATCATTATAAACTGGAAGTAGGGGGCAAGCCACTAGTAGATTGTGTACATCATTGCTATATTGATTTCCTATTCTAATGCCATTATTTGTACTATAGCTGTAAGTTAGGTTTTCACCAAATTTCCAGACCTCTCTTTTCCCAACTTTATAGAGTAACACCTCTGTGTTGACACGCATGTTATAGCGTTCATATTTAGGTACGGCAGGTTTTCCTATCACACCCTCTTGCGATACGTAAGATAACCCCGAAGCCAATCGAATGTTTTCATTCCCGGCATTGATATTTATGGCATAACTCTGTGTTGGGGCATTCTTGTTGGTCGATTCGTCTAGCCAGTTCGTTCCGTCCCATTTGCCACTTTCTATTAGCTGATATTGCTTAGGCATTAGTTCGGCAAAGTTGAATGTACCTGTACCGTCGGCTTCGCCCACCATATTCATTATCTCCATGTATTGTTTGGCATTGAGTAGATTGGCTTTGTTATTGACAGATTGTATACCATAAAATCCATCGAAGGTAATTTGAGTTCTACCAATCTTTCCTTGTTTGGTAGTAACTAAGATAACCCCATTGGCAGCACGTGAACCATATATAGCTGCAGATGCAGCATCTTTAAGCACGTCTATAGATTCGATATCCGAAGGATTGAGAGCAGTAAGGCTTGCTCCGGCTACACCATCTACAACCACCAGTGGAGACGAATTGCCGTTTGTACCAATACCACGAATCACTACCTTATAATCGCCACCCGGCATACCTGTGTTCTGTGTGATGTTCACCCCAGGAGTTTGTGATTGCAAAGCGGAGTATACATTGGTTGTGCTAAGCTTCTGGATGTTATCTCCGTTTACTTGAACGGTAGCACCCGTTACCAGTTTCTTTTTCTGCACACCATATCCCACTACCACTACCTCATCAAGAGTTTGATAATCCTCTTTCAGTTCGATGTTGTATGTGAATCTGTTTGCAATGACTTTAAAAGATTGAGTGACATAACCAATATAAGAGACCTCGATGGTGCTACCTGCCTCTACAGCAAGTGTATAATAACCATCCATATTAGATACTACGCCTTTGCTGTTAGTAGCATCTTTAATGTTTGCACCAATAATGGGCTCGCCTGTTTGATCCGTTATTTTTCCTTGAATAGTAATCAGGGACTGTTGTTGTATCGCTTCTTTCTCCTTCAATACAATCTGTCTGTCAAGAATGATGTAAGATACCTGCTCGTTTTTGAACAAGCTCTCAAGCACCTCGTTTATCTTTTTGTTTTTGATAGAGATGTTTACTAACCTTGATACATCAACCAGATCTTTGTTGTAGATAAAAGAGTACTCACTCTGTTCCTCGATTTGGTTCAATACCTCTTCTACGGTCACATTGTTGAGTTTGATGTTCAATATGGCAGTCTGCGAATAGCTATTGATGGCTATCGCATGACTAACTCCACAAAAAATAAATAAGAGCCATATTTTCATAGTAAGACAGTAATTAGGGGCAAAAACATGCCATAACACTTTTTTTATAGAAATTGATTTCATAAATTTGTTGTGTTTAGTATTAATTTAAGTTTACGAAGACTTTGAATAGAATAGCTGAACAACTGGCGGGGAGGGTGTGCGAAACCTTCCCTGTTTTTGTTTCACCTATTCCTTTTTTGGAAGGACTATCTCATAGGCATTCAAATTTAAGTTTAACAACCATAATATATCATAGAGTAGCTTTTGTTTCAGAAAAACCATGGCTACTTCCTATCATCTTTTTTTATGTTGTCGTGTTTGTTTGTACTATGAAAAGTGATAACACGAATAGTAGAAATGGGGGTAGTGAGAATTCGTGTTTCTATTTAATAAGACGATTCATATAGAATAACCCACACATTGATATGCAAATTATTTTTTCTTTGAAGAATAAACTTCAATTTTTCGAGGTTTGGATAGTTCAGTGCTATTGCGATTTTCTTCTTTATAAGTAATAGGCGATGACATTTTTAGCAATCGTAAAATCTCTTCTAATGATTCATTTCTGAAAGTAGCACGATAGATGTGATTGCCTATCTCAGCATCTTTCAAATCGATATCTACATTGAATGTCAAACTCAATCTTCTGAATACATACGATAGAGGGTCATTCCTGAATATCATTACTCCATCTTTCCAAGCATACCATTTGTATGGGTCAGTTTGTTGAATGCTATATTTGTTTGTAGATGTACGGTAGCATAGTCGGTTGCCTGCTTTCAAATCAATGGGTGGCGATGAAAGTATGCTCACATCCACTACACCTTCTTTCATAGTAACGGCAGCTATACTATCTCCCTTGAAATCTTCTACCTGAAAGATGGTTCCCGTAGCGGTGACGGTGAGCGATTGTGTGCAAACCACAAAAGTATTGCGCTTATCAGCCTTTACTTCAAACAAAGCCTCTCCGTTGAGTTCTACTACTCTTTCTCCTTTTTTGAACTGTACAGGAAATCTCAACTGGCTACCCGAGTTGAGGTAGACAATAGAGCCATCGGGAAGTTCTACATTCGAGAAAGTGCCATAAGGCGCATGTATCTCTTGAAAGACCTCTTTGCTCATATCATCTGTAGAGAGGTATTGATAGATAGTGATGGATAGGGTAGAAATAACAATGATTGCTGCAATACGAGCCAACCATAAGATTGGTTTTAGCATTCTAGGCTTATGAATCTTCTTAGACATTTTCTCGTATGCCTTGTCCGCATCAATATCATCGGCCGAGAATGGTGTATGTGTATTGTCCCAGATGTTCTTTAGATTGGCAAAGTGACGATAATTTTCTTCACTCTCGTCTATCCATTTTAGTAGATACTCTTTATCTGTAGGTTCAATCTGGTTTGATAAATAATCAATGATAAGTATATCGATTTGTTCGTTATGAGTGCTTTCTATTTTCATTGTCTTTTTCCTATTTATATAACAGACGATTTAAAAACAAAAAACCACACATACACCCTAAAATTTAACAATGAGAAGCAGAATAGGCAGAAACTCTTTCAGCTCTTGTCGTAGTATCTGGGTAGCTTTGCTCACTCTGGCTTCTACGCATCTTTCTGAAACTTGGAGTTGTATTGCAATCTCTTTATATTTCATGCCCGATAGTCGACTGAGTTCAAAAGTTTCTCTCACAACGGGAGACATTTCTGCTAGTGCCTTTTCTAGATGTTGCGATAAGTCGGAATAGAGTATATACGATTCATAATCGTCATTTATAAACTGTGTGGAGGTGTACAACTCCTCGTAAGTACGCTTTATTGACTCGTGCTTGTAGTGGTCTATACAATAGTGACGAACAGAGGTGAGTAAATATGATTTTAATGAAGTGTTTATGTGGAGTGAACAGCGATTTTCCCAAAGTTTCAAGAATAAACTTTGGACAATATCTTCGCATTTTTCTTTATTAGAAATGAAGCTTCCTGCAAATATGACTAGGTCTTTATACCATATTTTAAATAGAGCGTTAAAAGCCTTCTCATTACTTTTTTTCAGCTCATTCAATAAGTACTCTTCAAAGACCAAATTCTTCAGTTCGGCCATTCTTCTTAGAATATAAATGTAAGGGTTAACTAACACAAAGATATAAAAAATAAATAAAAACAAATATCTTTTAAATAATGTATATTAGCATCTCTCTCATTCAATATGCAAAATAGTTTGTTGATTCCTTATAATACTAGTGTCCCGATAAGTCTTTAAGAATTATCGGGACACCAGAATATATAATTGTTTTTTACTTCTTCTTATCTGATGGAATACGAATCACCGTAAACGAATAAGCAG
>CAMTOV010000157.1 GCA_947074235.1 uncultured Bacteroides sp.
CTAAAGCTATGATGGCTCAAGGTATAGTATAACAAGCCGACAAACTCTAACACAAAACCCAAAAAGGGAAGATTGTAATCAGCAATCTTCCCTTTTTTTATGTTTTATCCAGTATGTTTTACTTAGTTTCATACTGGCGAAACTTTTGTTTCATACCGATGAAACTTTTGTTTCATACCGATGAAACTTTTGTTTCGTACTGGTGAAACTTTTGTTTCATAGTTATGAAACTACTTGAATCATTATCGAACGTATGGATTTACCTTTACATCCTCGCTCTCTTCATCTACACTATTATCAATGGTTACAGACAGAGCAATATCGCCAGTACTGTTCGACTTAATATTCAGCTTATAATATTTAGCCTTTGCAATAGAAATAGTTCCGGCAGCTTGCCTCTCTATCCCATTGAGTTTTCCTTTTACCTCAAAAGAGACTTGTGGATCTGAATCAATATTAAAGTAGGCAGCATTACTCTCGAAAGTTGCATTGCTTGGAAATATCAATGTACGGTTAACATGCGATGTTTCGCATACGCTTACAGAGTAGTCGGTAAACTTTTCTTTGAAAGAATCCTGATAATTAACTCCGACTACAGCATTTTGAACTGTACAACCAAATGATACTAAATTATTTTGTCCGGCCACAACAGCAAAAGACGGGCTAGCACCCACAATGCGAAGTCTACCCCAGTTATCGTTGGCCGATAAGGCCTCTTCTTCGCTACAATTGCCCACATGTATAGTATAGCCCGCTCCTGCAGGATAATAAAGATACAATGGCAGTTCGCTATACTTAGTTGTAGAGAGTTTCACTTCATCGCCTTGATATATAGCAACAAGATAATCCCCTAGCTCAGCAGCGCTAGATGCACGCGTACCTACCATAATATTGCTTTGTATATCTACATTCAAGCTAATTTGGCCATATTCAACCATAGCCTCTTCTTCGTTATTACAGGCCACAAATACTAAAGCAGCCATGGCCAAAACTAAACTCTTTTTTATTTTATGTCTATTATTTATATTCATTATTGTTATTATTCGTATAAAAGTTTGACATCATCTATATAAAGTTTATTTCCAGTGTGTCTACTTCCTCTACTAATACTACCTTTATCTAATTCACTGGTACTATTCTCGCCAGACTCAAAAATGAGAGTTATATAAGAGGCCTTGACATTGGTGATAATATAATCTAATGCAATTTCCCTATACTGATAAGTATTAACAGCTCCCTCTTGATATATGTACTCACCTAACAATTCCTTATTTGAATCATATACTTTACAGGTTACTGAATATTGACGAGAATCTTTAGGTATATACTTACAATAATAGGCAAGTTTTACTGGTCGTGTAGTAAATTGAAAGAAGTAATCAGGATTATTAAAATCTGCAATAGTGCCTAAAAACAATTGTCCAGGGGTAACATTATAGATTACCGATATAGCCCCTGCAGCAGTATTAAGATCTCCCCAGCCGATAGTTTTAATTTCAGCAGCATAATTTCCAGAATAACAATCTGTTGTTTGTTCTGTACCAGAATTAGAGCAATATGCTTTGGGGTCATTATCTTGAGTAGTAAGAGAGTTTAATGTACACCAACCAGGATTAGTCTTTTCATCTGTTGTGGAGCGCGGATACCATAGTTTCCAAAATGGTCCTCTGTCTGGCCATGAAGCTTGCGGACCATTTGTATAGCTCCAACTCTCCATACCCCCATTACTCAACTGTTGAGCGCTTTCAGTAGTCAATGTTTGAGTATTGGAGCTTATCACTTCGCCAAAACGAGAGCGAAGAGTATATGTAGTAGATGGTTCGAGATTTTTAATAATCCATAGGCCATTTTCAAAAACAGAAGGATACCAAGTTACACCATCAGCCGATGCTTCGTAGATAGCATTATCTACTACCTTGTCAGCCATATCTACATGAGAAGTCATATCCGCCACGCTCATAGGAGTGATATAGATAAACTTGCTCCAAGCGTTTCCTTCAATTTGTTCTGGTAAAGTGAAGCTGGGCAAGTCGGCATTGCAATTGATAGTATAGCGTGTTTTGCTTAACAATGAGTTTAAAGTCCAACTATTTTCATTGTTTTCGCCGAGCGCATTAGTACCCGATAATTTCAGTATATAACTAACATTGGCAGGTACAAAGTAGTCTACATCATTATCGATTATATATTCATCAGTTCCATTTGAGAGAGTTATCTGATGACTAGTGTAATGCAATAATAAATCATTAGACACAATAGGATGTATAACAGCTGAAGCCAACGAAACCAATACCCCAACATTTGTAGTTTGCTTGGTAGCAATAACAAACTCAGCCTTTCCATAATAAAAAGGAGTTTGTCCACAAACATTTTCGCCATAAGTAGCTTCAAGAGTATAACTACCTATATCCAATATTGCTTCCATTTGATTATTGGTCAATACAGTCCGCTCAGATGTTTCTTTATTAATTATTAAAATTGTAAGTTCTTCCAAAGCGGGTGCAACAACTGTGCCACGCGTTAAAACATCCCCTATATCAGTCTCCACACTCAAACCCAAAACTAATCTACCTGTCTTATTATCGGCAGATATAGTTTCGGTATCCTCTTGGCACGAGCACATTATGCCAAGAAGAAGTGTAAATAGTAGTATAATATTAAATTTTGCGCGTTTCATAAATCTCCTAATAATCGTAATCAAAAGTAAAGTCATCGATATACATCATGGCTCCGGCACCCCCTGTAAAGAAGTCGCCAAACTTGCTACCCGAACATACAATGATAAGATAAGTAGGAACTCTGCTTGTAGATCGATATTCAAGCTCTAACTCAAATGGTGTATATTCTGTTACTGTTGTTCCACTATTAAACTCGGCATAAGCAATAATGCGTGGATCATTCTTATCAAAATACTTCGCATTGCTAGGGCGAGTACGTATTTCAACAGGTTCCGTCCAATCGCCTAGAGCAATATATACAGAGCAAGTATCCGGTTGGCCTTTCAAATCCGCATATTCAGAAGAAGCATAGTTGATTAGTGCTGTAGTATATTTATAATAACCTTTCAGCTTTGTAGGACGGGCCGTGAATGGTTTACCGAAATCAAGAATACCATTGGTACCATCAACACTCTTAAACTCTCCTATAAAGAGATTACCAGCTGCAAACTTTCCAATTGAACCAATACCAATAAACTTAGATTCCAATCTGGCCGCTTGCGAACCAGCTTCTGCTCCCGGATGAGTATCCGAAGTTGGTTGTGTATTACTTTCACCTAGCGTTGTAGCCCCATCATTTCCACTGTCCCAAATAGGTGTATCGCCTTCTGCCCACGGATTCCATACCTTACCACTTTTGTGCCATTGATCGAATGAACCACCAGGAACAGGAACTGCAACACCTGTGGTAAATGATATTTCATCGCCATACTCATCTCCTGAATAAGCACGACACACATAAGTTGTTTGAGCCTTTAAATGGGGTACGCGCGCAGTAAAACTACCGCCACTTGTAGTGATATAAGATTGATTGACCGTTTGCCATTCTGACGATGAAGCTTCACGAATTTCAAATCCATTTGTACTATCATCTAAACCCTCACCATGTAGCCAAGCCACATTTACCCAAGCATCAACAGACTTGGTAGATACGGTTGCTGCTGTTGGAAAAATATAAAGAGTCCACTCTTGTGGCTCATCAAAATGTTTAAAGTCTACATATACTTTAGTTGTCCAAAAACTAGTTACCCAAGTCCATGAAAGCTCTGGGGTAGTAGTCACAATATTATTGATAGATGAACCTGTAGGCCCTAATTTCAATTGTGATAGTTGAGGAGTAATATTTTCGCAATCAGATAAATTGCCAACAGCCATATTGGCATAGGCTATGTGATTTCTTAAGTCGTAGGTTGCAATGCCAATTTGCTTCTCTAAACGAAATTCCCTATCTATCGTCTGACTGCCAACAATTCTCCATTGACTCTCTTGATATAGAGATAAATTCACCCAATATGTTTGCGATAAATCGATATAATCGCCTGCCGATAGCGAAGATGTAGCTCCTTCGGTAGTAGAAATGCTTGAAATATAAACACGTTTTAGATTAACAGTATCTGCTAAAGTCAATGTAACAGTACGATCATCATTGGCAATAGATGCACGTCCTATCATTCCACTAGCCACTACATCTGTTATAAATAAGTTTAAGTTTGGATATGGTATATCGTTTTTGATACACGATTGTAACAGGATGATAATAAATATCAAACACAGATTACCACTCCAATATTTTAAGTTCAATTTATTCATTCCTATTATCATTTTCAGAAGCAAAGAGTAATACCTATGTTGATATTCAATAGGTTTATTTTAAAATCTGCTCCACTGTTTCTGCTATGTCCTACTTCTCCTAAATTATTCGTTTGCTTCTCGTATCGATATTTAAAACCAACTACACCAAACGAAAGCTCGGCACTTACATTCTCCATTATAAATACACAGACACCTGGATTAATGCCTACGTGCAATTCATGAATTCGCGTGTCTGTTGCTTTAAAGTCAACTTCCTTATTTCTACTAAATCGAGTTGTACCCGTGTTGTAGCCAAGTGAAACTTCGTTGAATAATCCAAAGCGTCTAGCTCTATCTAGACCAACATAAGAACGATGAAATAAAGCAAATGAATATAGGTCTTGCACGTATCTTATATCGTGAAGGGAGAAATCAAGATCATCATCTATTTCTAAGGATAGATTATCTAAACTACCCAAGGTATGATTGTAACCAAACTTCACCCCAAGTACTATATTGTTAGCTACAGCAAAACCAACAAAAGGTTTTACCGATAAAGTACGACCGTTAAAATCGAAGTCTTTTAATAAAGAGAATAATAGTTGATTGTCATTGCTATCAAAATTCATATAAGAGAAAGTTATCCCTCCTATCCAATTTCCTTTAGGGATATAACGATAATTTAAGATTCTTCGATCATATCGCCCTATAGCTTTTGTCTTAATAATATCAGTTGGAGGAGCTTCTTCTTGGGCTTGCATCCAAACAGTGTCACGTATCACCTTTGCGTTCATTGAAGGATTTTCCACTTGTGACTGCATCCAAATAGTATCGCGTATCACCTTTACATGCATTGCATGAATATAAACGGAGTCGCGACCATCAACCGTGCGAAGTGTATCAACATAGGCTTCTTGTGCAAATACAGCACTCGTGTATAGCATACAAATAGCCAAATATATAAATGTAGTTATTCGTTTTTTCATGCCTGTGTTTTATAAATAAAAAGTTATACCCATGCCAATCGAAAAGATATTAATTCGAAAGTTGGCAGTATTCAAAGAACGCTCTCCTACATAGACTTGATCGGTTACTTGACGTGTGCGACTAAAGTTGAAACCTAATACCCCAACACTAACCTCAACTGCTGTAAAGTTGTTGATAAAGGCTACCATACCAGGAGCAACACCCAAATTAAAATCGGTAGATGTAGCATAGGTACCTGTCAAGCTTTCACCAGATCCACTAATAACCTTTGATTGGCTTCCAGCAATCTCTATCTGCATATCACAATACAATCCAAATCGACGACTACTTCCCAAGCTAATATAGTTACGCAATACAGCCATCCCACCATATGTGTGTTTTAGCTGATAGAGGTTGTTTATATCAAACTGGTTGTCTTCATCAATGTTGATTGTAGCTTCATCAAGTTTAAACAATGTTCTTTTATAAGAGAACTTTGCGCCTGCAGCCAAATTATCTTTAAATGCATAAAAGAGCATTGGGGTCACCTTAAATGTATAGCCATCCGAGTTCAATCCATCTACAATCAGGAATTGATAATTCTTTTGATTATACTCCGAAAAGGAGACACTACTACCCATAATCCATTGCCCCTTGGGGACAAAAGTTGTCAGTTCTATTTTACGCTGAAAATCTTGCTCTTGTGCGTACAGTGTATGTACGCACAGAGCAAGAATTATAAATACTA
>CAMTOV010000158.1 GCA_947074235.1 uncultured Bacteroides sp.
TGAAAAAGCCCATCAACCGTTCGGATGTGTTTGTGCGACAAGAGATTGTCAACTTCTCTACTCGCTTTAATAATCGTCAAGCTATTGACAAAGCATTGAAGCAGGCTCAAGCCGATGTGCAATATGTAGCAGCTATTCGTGCCTTCGATAAGGGGGATATGGAGGAGTGCTTAGAGCAGTTTTTCTTAGCAATACACTCTCGATATGATATAGAGAAACCTGTTCAACGCCGATTTATCCGAAAGAAACTCGGAGTAGTCAATAAACTAAAGGCGGAGAATAAGCGACTCAAAGAGCGAATGAGAGCACAGCAAGATATGCTCAAAACATATGCTCACGAATATCTACTAATGGGCAATGAATGCATTACACAGGCACACGATCGCAAAGCAGCATTGGCCAATTATGACAAAGCGCTTTCACTCGATCCCGAATATGTAGATGCCTTGGTGAGAAAAGGGGTAACACTTTTTGAAATGAATCAGCACTTCGATGCAGAGGGTTGTTTTCAACAGGCTATTCAGATAGCACCTGCCAGCTTTAAAGCGTATTACAACCGTGGCAAGCTACGATTGAAAACAGAAAACACCGAAGGAGCACTTACCGATTTTGATAAAGCTACTACACTAAAGCCCAATCATGCCATGGCGCATGAACTATTTGGCAATGCTCTCGAAAAAGCTGGACAAGAAGAACTTGCCGAACTACAATGGCGTATTGCTAAAGAGTTGAGAAAGAAAAGTAAGTAATAAAGCTACTCCCTTTCGATATTAATTACAATTATCTACCCCAAATACTAAACAATTCGTTAAATTTGTTTTTTATTATAGTATGCTTTTCGTAAGTTAACGTATAAAACATTTATTCGAGATGAAAAAAGTTATTCAAGTTATCTGCGCTCTCATTGTTGTGATTCTAATATTGATATTCATATTACCTTTTGCTTTACGTGGCAAAATAGATGATATTATAAAAGAAGAAGGTCACAAAATGGTTAATGCTGAGTTTGATTTCAGCAAATTAGATATTAGTATAGTTCGTAACTTTCCCAATGTCACAGTTACATTAGAAGACTTCTGGATAAAAGGTGTTGATGAATTCTCGAATGACACATTGGTACGAGCTGATGGGCTTATCGCTGGAATCAATGTTTTTTCAGTATTTAATAAAGAAGGACTTGAAATTACAAACATCGAATTAAACAATTCTAATTTCAAAGCAATTGTATTGCCAAATGGAAAAGCCAATTGGGATATCATGAAGGTGGACACAACTCTGCAATCTAAATCCACTATTGATGAAGATAAGAAAGGCGACAATCTTAAATCTTCTGATGATTCAGGATTTCGCATCCATCTCAATCGTTTTGCAATTAAGAAAATGAATATTGTTTTCCAGAATCTGCAAGAGAATCTTTATGCTAATATTAACGATTTCAATCTGATATGCTCTGGTAACTTTAGCAGTGACAAAACGGCTGTCAATCTAAATGGTAGTGCTTCAACTGTATCTATCCAAAGCAAAGGTATTCCTTATTTGTTCGATGCTGCTATCACGGCAAAAGCTGCCATTGATGCCGATTTTTCAAACCAAAGGTATGAATTAAAAGAGAACGAGATAACTATAAATACTATCACTACAAGCTTGGATGGCTGGTTTAAATTGAGCGATTTAGCAACGGCCGTTGATATCCGTTTAGCTACCAATCAAATTGAATTTAAAGATATTCTTTCGCTTGTGCCAGCCATATATACCACCGATTTTGAAGAATTAAAAACGGATGGATTAGCCACTATATCGGCCTATATGAAAGGCGACTTTATAGGTGATAGTATTGTGCCTGCCATGGATATTAAAATGGAGGTAGTTGATGGTAAGTTTAAATATGCTTCACTACCTGCTGCTATAGATAATATTAATATCCTAGCCATAATCAATAATCCTGGTGGGAATATAGATCAAACTTCAGTTACAATCAATCCTTGCAAGTTTCGTTTAGGTGGAAATCCTTTTAGCCTAACAGCTGAAGTATCTACTCCCGTAACTGATGCAGAGTTTGCTGTAACAGCTCATGGGATAATCAATCTATCGATGATAGAACAGGTATACCCAACGGAAGCTTTCAATTTAAATGGTATTATTCAAAGTGATTTAAAAATCTCAGGTTTGATGTCATATATCGAGAAAGAACAGTACGATAAGATAAAGGCATCTGGCCAATTAAGCATCAAGGATATGAAACTCAAAACAAGCGACATGCCAGATGTAGAGATAGAGAAATCACTCTTTACGTTTAGTTCGCAACACTTGGAGTTGAGCGACACAAAGATTCAAATTGGCAATAGTGATTTGAGCATAAACAGTAGGTTAGAAAACTACCTAGGATTTTTGCTCAAGAATAACACATTGAAGGGCAAACTGAATCTTAGCAGTTCATTTATAGATTTAAATCAGTTTATGACTGCCTCTGCCGATACTGTGAATGTGAAAGATAAAAGTGAAGAGAAGAAATCGGAAACAACTAAGGCGGAAGAGCCTACCCTATTATTGATTCCTCAAAACATCGACTTCGAGATGAATGTAAACTTGAAGAAGTTGATTATGACAAATTTGTCGTTGAATGATATAAATGGCAAAATGAACGTAAAAGATGCTTGTGCAAATATGAGCAACTTATCAGTTCAAACCATGGGAGGATCTATCATTGTGAATGGTTACTACTCAACCGCCAACATCAATAATCCGGAATTTAAAAGCGGCATAAAGATTAATAATTTGAGCTTCGAACAAGCCTATAATGATTTAGAGCTAGTTAAGCAAATGGCTCCTATATTCCAAAACTTGACAGGGCACTTCTCAGGAAGTATGGATATAGAAACATTACTAGATGCAGAAATGAAGCCGGTATTGAATACGGTGCAAGCCAATGGTAGCCTATCGACTCACAATCTCAAACTGAGTGGTGTAAAAGTAATAGACGACATAGCCGATGCTTTGAAACAACCGAATTTGAAGGAGATGCAGGTGAAGGACTTGTCGCTCGATTTCAAGATAAATGACGGTAGATTGATAACCAAGCCATTTGATATCAAACTAGGTGATTATGCTATCAACCTTTCGGGTTCAAGCGGATTGGACCAAACTATAGATTATGTAGGAAAGATTAAACTGCCAAGCAGTGCGGGTGATTTGTCTAAAATAGGCACGGTAAATCTAAACATTGGTGGAACGTTTTCATCGCCTAAAGTATCGATAGACACACAAGGTATGCTGAAACAAGCAGCCGAATCGGTAGGAGATAAAGCAATGCAAGAGGTTGGAAAGCATCTTGGATTAGACTCCACAGTCATTGCCAATACCGATTCACTGAAAGAGACCATCAAAGAGAAGGCTGTAGAAAAGGCTATTGACTTTTTAAAGAAAATAAAGTAGTAAACTAAACACTAATCAATCATGCTACTGAAGCTATATGAGAAGAACAACAACCCACAAGAGTTGCAAGAGATAGTGAATATCTTGAATGACGGCGGACTGATAATCTACCCCACCGACACGATGTATGCCATCGGTTGTCATGGGTTGAAAGAGCGTGCTATCGAGCGAATATGCCGCATAAAGAACATTGATGCAAAGAAGAATAATTTATCTATTATTTGCTACGATTTGAGTAGCATCAGTGAATATGCCAAGGTAGACAATAATACTTTCAAGTTAATGAAGAAGAACCTTCCCGGTCCTTTTACTTTCATCTTGAATGGTACAAATAAGCTGCCTAAGATATTTAGAAATCGCAAGGAAGTGGGTATACGTATGCCCGATTGTAATATTATTCGTGAGATTGCTCAAATGCTTGATGCACCAATTATGACAACTACCCTGCCCAACTATGAGCATGAAGACATAGAATATGCCACCGACCCTGAATTGATTGATGAGAAATATGGATCGATGGTCGATCTGGTAATTGATGGTGGTCACGGAGGCATTGAACTATCTACAGTGGTAGACTGCACAGGTGGTGAACCGGATATTATAAGACAGGGAAAAGGGGTGTTAAATGATATTTAATCGACTAATAGATATGCATTATATAATTATGGCTCACTTATAAAACTAGGTGAGCCATAATAGTAATTGGTACTTTCATAATATCCTAATTTAAAACTTACACATTTCACACGATAACTGTTAACATTCTATCTGTAGAATGTGGAGGTTTATAAGGTAAAATAAAGCATTTGATATTGATATCAATTTAAAAAGCCCATCCGTGCATTACACACGAATGGGCTTTTATTATATAGTCTAACTATAAATCTTTATTCTGTAACCGCACCTACACCTGGTTCGAAGTTTCTATCTTTGATAGAGAAATCGCCATTAGCAGGATTAGTAAACAAGTCGTCTGAAGTACCATTGTAATCAACGTAACCAGTGAAAAGAGTCGATTTTTGATTAGGATCAAACAAACCATCAACAGTCATAAATGAATTACTTATAACAGGAGCTTTACCACGAATACCACGTGATTTAGAATCCCATACGCCATCAGTAAGCACAGATGTAAATGTTTTACCGAAGATTGTGTTAGTAATTTTAATTGATGGACCTGTATCTTTAGCACCTGAATCTACAAAATAACGAGTAGATCCGATATAGTTATACAACGTACAGTTATTAAATTCAATTTGATCTACTTTAGCCAAACCACGTCCACTGTTGTACATCAAAATACCATTGTGTCTTAATGTGTTTAATACAGTGTTATTGAAAGCCAATGTATTGATAGTATAAGTACTAGCATCTAATGTAATAAACGCATAGTTACCAGAACCTTGGTTTGTTACTACACAGTTATCAAATGTCATATTATCTACACTTATCGCTTTTTGATCTTTGAAACGAATAATACTACGAGCGAAATTGGTGAAGTTAGTATTCATGAACAATACTTCCTCTGCAGTAGCATCATTGCCTTGATTGAACAAATATTGTGCACCTCCATCTACAAGGTTTACATTAACAAAATGAATATACCCATGAATACCACCCATGATTACTTCACGTTTCATATTCAAAGTAGCTGGTACATCACCTTCAGCACCAAAGAATGTGATAGACATACCAGAAGGGATAATCAAACCACCATCTTCACCAGTGCTTGGATCAACACCAATAATATCATATACTTCACCTTCAGTGAAACGAACTGTAATGCTAGAAAGATTAGAATACTTGATCAAAGAGTCTTGAGTCAATGTTTCGCCAGCAGCAAGACGAATAACGTGTTGCGCTTCTGGAAGTTCCATACGAGTAGTAACCGTACGAGTACCACGAGCATGGCCATTATTCAAAATAGTAATTTGATAACCAGTAGAACCTTTCAAACCTTCTACAGTATAGGCGCCATTAGCAATTTGCTCAGCAGTTAACTCCACTGTAGTCATATCACCCAAGAGAGCTTCACCCGATTCGCTGCTACCCATTACTTCAGCATAAGCAATGTGAGTTACTGCCATACCTGCTTCCCAAGTCACGTTGATGAAATCTTCACCTCTATCTGATGTAGGAATAGAGTTCAAGATATTCTCAGCTTTCGTATTGAAAGAGATTTTTTCTAAATAGTTCCAGTGAGAGTTACCTTGCTCATCCGAACAAGCCATTACACGAATAAAGTATTTAGAGTTACTATTCAAGTTATCAATTTTATAGGGTGAGCTAGTAATTTCACCTTGTTGACCATAAACCAATGAGTTCTCGCGAACTTCCTCAGTTTTGCCATACAATGAATCAGTGCTTACCTCAATAATATAGTATTTAGAACCTGGATAAGATTTCCAAGAAACCTCAGCATCAGTAGTGCTTGCATCTACACTCATTCCTGTTGGGCTAAACAAACGATCATAAGCCGAGTCTGTTTTCCAATCATTATCATCCATACAAGAGGTGATAGAGGTGGTTGCCAAGAGCATAAATGCTCCTG
>CAMTOV010000159.1 GCA_947074235.1 uncultured Bacteroides sp.
AGTTGGCTGCATCGGTGCTCTATCAAAACCCCATACAGAACTTTGCCCTTGCGCCTAACAATCTGACCGATGCCCCACAATACTGCCTCGACTTTTTGAAGCAAGTGCCTACTACTTGGGATGAAACACGTCTTATCGATGGCTATCCCGGCAAGTATGTAGTGTTGGCTCGTCGCTCGGGCGATAAATGGTACGTGGCGGGTGTCAATGCTACCGACCAAGATGTGAAGCTCGACCTAGATGTGCCTATGCTAGCCGGTAGCGAGGTACTCTATTGCAGCGACGACTTGAAATCTATCTCTAAACCTATCAAGGTGAAACAAAAAACCAAAGTAACCATCAAGCCAAACGGCGGTATTTTGCTCTACTAAAACATATACAACATAAGCTTGTGCAGTAATCATTGAGCGTGTATTACATCTTGCGCAAGTGTACAGACAGCCTGACTATCCCCTTATGTCAGGCTGTTTGTTTCTTTTTAGTTTGAAATATCATTGTGATATAGGTTGCCAATTTACGCATTCAGGAATCTTAAATTAACAGATTTACAATCACTTATTTGGGGATATTGTACATTTTTGATACATTTATCTCCTTAATAAGAATGATATGAAGCATACATTACTCAAACCTTGGCTCGCAATAGCGATAGCTCTAGTCTACTGCGTCAATCTCTATGCCGATGTCCCTACAGGATATTACTATTTTGCGAAAGGCAAAACAGGTGCAACGCTCAAGTCTACATTAAGCAGTTTGTCTTATCCCACCTTTGTATATAGCTATGGGGGTGGTGCTGGCAATACATGGGAAGGCTTCTACCAAACCGACCAAAAGACGGGTGGAGTAGTATGGGATATGTACTCGGATGTAGTGAGGTATTATAGTGGATACGATGCCGTGTCGGATATGAATATCGAGCACTCGCTGCCTAAGAGCTGGTGGGGAGGTATCGAGAATGCCGCTTATAAAGATTTGTTTCACCTCTATCCGTCGGATGCTACTGCCAACCACCGAAAGAGCAACTACCCTATGGGGGTGGTGTC
Source organism: uncultured Bacteroides sp. (assembly GCA_947074235.1). Taxonomy (GTDB): domain Bacteria; phylum Bacteroidota; class Bacteroidia; order Bacteroidales; family Bacteroidaceae; genus Bacteroides. Next base: position 1,044 of record CAMTOV010000159.1, read on the forward strand.
GGGTAGCGGCACATTTGATAATGGGGTGAGTAAGGTGGGTAATAATACAGCCGGTACTACTTATCAAGGTCTTTGCTTCGAGCCGGGCGATGAATATAAAGGCGACTTTGCTCGCTCTTACTTTTACATGGCTACTACCTACGAAGGAATGGCCGATAGATGGAACTCGCCCATGATGAACAACAACACATACCCTGTGTGGCAGCCCTGGGCTATCGAGCTGTTGATGGAGTGGCACAAACAAGACCCTGTGAGCGATAAGGAATTGGCTCGCAACGAGATTGTTTATGGCATTCAAGGCAACCGCAACCCGTTTATCGATTACCCCGATTTGGTAGATTATATCTGGGGGAGCAAAACGACTACCGCATATCCTTTTCCCGAAGAAACCGAACCGTTTATGATGTATCCACGTGTGGGCATCAAGCTCGATATGGGCATCATCATGCAAGGGCAGAGCTGCACCAACGAGTTTGATCTTCAAGCGGCCAATATCACTGCCGATATCAACCTGTCGCTCAAGGTGAATACACAGTTCTCGCTTCCTGTCAACAAAATGTCTCAGGCTAATGCGCTAGCGGGCACTAAGTTTGATATTACTTTTACTCCAATCAATTCGGGCATGTTGCTCGATACGCTAGTCATTGCAAGTAGTGGTATGACCACTGTGCTTATTCCAATCAGTGGTATTGCGTCGGCTACTTTCATGGCATTCGAGCCCGATGAAGTATCTCCTGTGAGTGGACGCTTGCATTGGACAGCCGATTCGGATGCTACCGACTACCTCGTTTCAGTATATCAAGGCGATACTCGTGCAGGCAACTTGATGATTTCTTCTTACGTAGAGGGTACTAGCAGTAATAAAGCTATCGAACTGTACAACGGCACTGGTGCAACTATCAATTTAGCCGATTACTCCATCAGAAAACAGCACAATGGTGCGGGCGAGTTCAAAGATGAAACGGTGCTTTCAGGCACGTTGGCAGATAAGTCGACTTATGTGATAGTTAATAACGCATGCACCAATGCTACGCTCAATGATAAAGCCGATTTGGCCAATGGCACTACGTTGGCTTTCAATGGCAATGATGCGGTGGCGCTTTATCACAATGGCATACAAATAGATGTGGTGGGCGTGGTAAACGATGCGGCTAATTGGGGCGCTGACAAGACTTTTGAGCGCAAGGCGTCTATTACGCACCCTACCACCCAGTTTGATGCTGACGAGTGGGATGTCTACCCTGTAGATTATTTCGATAAAGTGGGTAGCCACGCTATAAACTATGCTAGCACTAGCACCTACGTGGTAAAAGATAAATCGGTAGGCACTGACAACTTCTACGAGGTTGATGGCCTTACACCGATGCAGTATTATACCTACTCCATTACTGCCGTGAAACCTAGCGGAAATGTGAAGACTACCAACACCGTGCAGCTACGCACTACCGATATGGAAGCTCCGCAGATACTAGATGCTACCGATATTACGAGCAGCTCGTTCACTGCCAACTGGGAAGACAATCCCTATATCGACGATCATCTTGTGTCGGTTTATAAACTAAACAATACGCTTAGTACCGATGTGTTCGACTTTGATGCGGTGGGCAGCAATGGCAAGCCACTACCTACCGGGTGGACAGGTACGGCAAGTGGCTACTATACAACCATTTCAAGTTCGGGGAAATCTGCCAACTCAATAGCTTTAAAGAATACCGGCGAGTATCTGCAAACCAATACCTTTGATGAACCTATCACCAAACTTAGTTTTATGTATCGCTATCCAAGCAGTGGTGCGGGCAACAATCTTGCGGTAGAAACCATGAAGGGAAGCTCTTGGCAAACGATTGCTACTTATCCTTTTGCAAATACCAGCAAACAATATCCTGAATTTACGTTCTCTAATGCAGATAATGTAAGAGCCATCCGCTTGACGTTTACTAAAGCTTCGGGCAACCTGGCCATTGATGATATTGAAATTACTACAGGGGCTATTGATACGCTACATGTCAACAACAATACTTTAGTTTCGGGCACTCAATACACCGTGCACGATTTGACAAGTGAAACTACCTATTTCTATCATGTCAACATAACTAGAGGCAGCTACATCTCGCCTGCATCCGAAAGCATGGAGGTGAATACCCTCAAAGATGGTACAGGCATTGCCGGTGTAGACGATAACGACCCCGTGACGTTTGCTTTGGTAGAGGGCGGAGTAGTGATGAATGGATTGGTCATTGGCGACCGTATCAGCGCATTCAGCGCCAATGGCACGCAGCTGCTGAGTCTCGTGGCCGACAATACTTCACTGTATCTGCCACTTAACGATAAAGGCATCTTTATCATCCGTATCGATAATACCAACCATGTTTATAAAGTTATTAAGTAATAAGAAGTAGTTCTATAACTATCACAAAATACCCTGTAATCCTCATCATTCAATCTGTAGAATGTGGAGGATTACAGGGTATTTTGATTAGTTTTATACGAGTGTAAAAGAAGTGTTGATAATCAGTCTTTTATAGTAGCATTGCTGGCAAGCCTTTGCCCGCTTGCTAATCACGCCTTGCCAGCAAACAAGCTGATACCAACAAAAAAATCGCCTCTCTATATCACATAGAAAGACGATTAAAGTTAATCTTGAAAACCTAAAATGCTAATACCTATTGAGCCGCCTCTAAATAAAGCACGCGGCTTGAATAATCGTTAAGTTTGTGATAATCTAACTTGTGGTTGTAAGGCATCTCAAGGCCATTGGCCATCAAGTAAGCACCACTAAATGTCTTTCCTTCAAAGTTTAGAGGTTCGTTGTCCACTCTATTCAACTCTTTTACCTTGTAGTTTTTATTTGGATCCAATCCGGCCATCTTCACACGTGGCAGGTGTTGGTTTACAAATTGCTCAGTTTTCCACCAGTAGAATACTGCTTTGTCCTTTTCGGGGGTAGCGTATAGTAGAGAGGCTACACCCAAGTTATCGTAAGGCGATTGCAAGCGATACAAGTCGCCTAGTTGCACGATAGGGCGAATCATCTTATACTCTTCGATGGCGTTTTTGCAAAGCGCTTTCTCCTCTTCGGTCATGTTCTTCGGTTGGATTTCCATGCCTAGACGACCGCTCATAGCCACATCAATACGATATTTCAAGGGGATGGTGCGGAATGTTTGGTGGTTGGGCGCTGCACTGATGTGCGATGCCATAGCGATAGCAGGGAAGAAGTAAGATGTACCCCACTGCATATACACACGTTGCAAGGCATCAGTATTGTCGCTCACCCAAAACTCATCGAAATAAGGCAATAGACCGTAGTTGGCACGACCGCCACCACTGGCACAGTCTTGTATTGTCAGCTCAGGATATTTGGCACGGATGCGTTGAAGCACCTTCTCCAATCCACGGTGAAACTCAATGTACATGTGGCTTTGCTTGTCGGCTGTCAGGTAGTTAGAACCGTGATTCTGAATACCCATGTTAGCGTCCCACTTGATATAATCGATATCGGGATATTTAGTCATCAAATCGTCTACTAGGTTGTAGATGAAATCTTGCACTTGAGGGTTAGCCAAGTCGAGCACCACTTGTGTGCCGCCACGACCTAACACTGGTTCGCGTTGAGGCGCTTTGATAATCCATTCGGGATGCTTCTCGTATAGCTCACTGGTGGTGTTCGACATTTCCGGTTCAATCCAGATACCAAATTTCACACCATTCTTCTTAGCGTCACGAATCAATCCTTCGATTCCATCGGGCAATTTGCGAGTATCAACCACCCAGTCGCCAAGCGAAGAGTTGTCGGTGTTGCGTTGATATTTGCCACCAAACCAGCCATCGTCCATCACAAATAGTTCGCCGCCCATCGAAGCGATGTCGCTCATCATTTGGTCCATACCCTCTTGGTTGATGTCGAAGTAAACACCTTCCCAACTGTTAAGCAATATCTTGCGTAGTTGGTTACCGTTAGCCAATTTATAATCGCGCGCCCACTTATGGAAGTTGCGGCTGCTACCACTCAAACCTTCGTCGCTATAAGTCAGTGCCACCGCAGGAGTCACAAACGACTCACCTTTAGGCAATGTATAAGCCGAGTTCTCTTCGTTGATACCCGCAAAGAAGTGGTGATACTCATCATCGTGCGTATCCACCATCAGCTTGTAGTTGCCGCTATAGCAAAGTGCCGCACCAATGGTAGCACCGCTGTTTTCTTGTGGTTTGCCATCGAGCGAAAACATCACTTCGGGGTGAGCAGTATGCGTGTTGCGCACACCATCTTTATTCTTAATTATCTTTACACCCGGCTCTAGACGCTCTTGTGTTAGTTTACCCTCGTTGGCCCACGAGCCCGATAGGTGCGACAACCACACATCGCCACGGCGAATAGGTAGGTAAGCCGATTGGAAACGATTGAGCACAACCGGTTTCTTCTCCTGATGCTTCACCTCAGTCCAGGTTTCAATTACATCTGTGCCATTCAATGTTTTGTAATATACGTCTACATAGAAAGGATATACTTTATCTTTTAGTTCAACAACAGTCACTTCGCCATCCTTTTCGGTGCGAGTGCTCACGTTTACTACTTCCATCTCCAAGCTCATGTTGCCATCGCCATGCTTTACGGCAAGAGCCGATTCTACTTGGCAATTCATGCCATATACCGGATAGGCCGAGTAGATGCTTGGTTCGGCACTTTCGATATTCTCCAAATCGGTAGGAGATAGCTTGGCGCCATAATACAAATAGTTGAGGTTGCCACCCACAGGAGCCGATATTACCATCGATGTGTTTGGTGTTGAAATTTCTACGTTTTGTGCCAGCAAGCCGCTGCAAAACAAACATGTGCTTAGTAGAAAAGTGATTTTTCTGAAATTCATGGTTTACAATTAATTATAGGTTTATAAAGATAAAGCGCAAAAATAAGGACAACTCCAT
>CAMTOV010000160.1 GCA_947074235.1 uncultured Bacteroides sp.
ACTTTGAAAACCCAGAACCATTGGCACCTATCTCTATCGACGAACCAACCATGAGTATGCTTTTCTCTATCAACGATTCTCCTTTCTTTGGCAAAGATGGTAAGTTTGTTACTTCTCGTCACATCCACGATCGTTTGGAGAAAGAGTTGGATAAAAACTTGGCGCTTCGTGTAGCAAAGAGTGAGGAAGACGGCAAGTGGATTGTATCGGGTCGTGGTGTATTGCACCTTTCGGTATTGATCGAAACCATGCGTCGCGAAGGTTACGAGCTTCAAGTAGGTCAGCCACAGGTTATCTACAAAGAGATTGATGGCGTGAAGAACGAACCAATTGAAGAGTTGACAGTAAACGTGCCCGAAGAGTACGCAAGCAAGATTATCGACATGGTAACTCGCCGCAAAGGGGAGATGTTGATGATGGAAAGCAATGGCGAACGTGTAAACCTAGAGTTTGCTATCCCATCGCGCGGTATCATCGGTCTTCGTACCAACGTGTTGACTGCTTCTGCCGGTGAAGCTATCATGGCACACCGCTTCAAGGAGTATCAACCCTACAAAGGCGAAATTGAACGTCGCACCAACGGTTCGATGATGGCCATGGAAGCAGGTACTGCTTTCGCATACGCTATCGACAAGCTTCAAGATCGTGGTAAGTTCTTCATCTTCCCACAAGACGAGGTTTATGCTGGTCAGGTAGTAGGTGAACACTCTCACGACAACGACTTGGTGATCAACGTTACTAAATCGAAGAAGTTGACTAACATGCGTGCTTCGGGTGCGGATGATAAAGCTCGCTTGATTCCACCTATCCAATTCTCGCTGGAAGAGGCGTTGGAATACATCAAAGAAGATGAATATGTAGAGGTTACTCCTAAGACTATGCGTCTACGTAAAATCATTCTTGACGAAAACGAACGTAAGCGTGCCAACAAGAACTAACGTGAACTAAAGGTTTTCACCTTATATATATAGTAAGCCCGATGATGGATTCAATCTGTTATCGGGCTTTCTTCTTTTAGGGCCTACTGTTGAACAAATACAATGTTTGTACTGTTATGTTAAATGAGGTAGTCTGCATCTCGCACAACGCAATTTCCTTGCCCTTACCCATAACATAAGTTGATATGATTGCAGTAGAAACGGATGAAATAAAAGAGTTTTTCAATCGCTTGGCTCCCAACTGGGATGAACGATGTGTATTCAATAAGGCGAACATACAACGCATCTTGACGCTGGCGCAGGTAGGCGAGGGCAATAGGGTGATAGATGTGGGGTGTGGCACGGGGGTGATGATAGAGCCGCTGTTGGCATGTGGTGTGAGTGAGGTGTATGCCATAGACATCGCTGAAGGGATGATAGCCAAAGCCAAAGAGAAGTACGGTCAAGAGGCGGCAGTATGGTTTGAGGCAGTCGACTTCCTAGACAATGATAAGCGTGGGTACGATTGCGTGATTGTGCACAATGCCTATCCACACTTCTTAGATAAGCTGGCACTTGCCGATGCCATCCATCGCTCGCTAAGGGTAGGAGGTCGCTTTGTGATAGCTCACTCCGATAGCCGAGCCAAGATAAACGGTTGTCACCACAAACTCGATAGCTCCATCTCTAGCTATTTGCAAGCGGCGGCTGTAGATGCTCGCAACTTTCAAGCACAGTTTGATGTTGATATTATCATCGACGATGCAGATATCTATATGATATCGGGCGTACGCAAGGAGTAATCCTTTAGCCTGACAATAAGAAATGTTTAACTAAAAGATATACAATGATGAATGCAATTGCCAAAACCATCGCGCAACCCTTTACGTTGCCATCTACCTATCTCAAAGCTACTTTGTTTGTTGTATTGAGTGTGTTCACCCCTATGCTGATGCATCAATTCTCGTTGGGAGGCTCTGCATTCTTACCCTTGTTGTTTATCACCTTCTTGGCGGCTTTCCGCTTTGGGTGGGCAGTGGGCATTCTCTCGGCAGTAGCTTCACCCTTGGTTAGCAATGCGCTCACGGGGATGCCTCCGGGCATTATCCTCTACGTGGTGTTGGCTCAGTGTGTGCTTATTGCTTTGCTGGTGGGGCTCTTTACGCGTGGCTCACTACGCATCAGCTTTTGGCAGGTGTTGGGTGTCATTGTGGCTTATCAGCTTGTCGCTTTCGCTGTTGAGTCTATCTATCTCGATGCAACTATTGCTTTTGATGCAATAGTAGTGTCTATACCCGGCATGATTATTCAATTGGCGTTCTTCACCCTTTACAGTCGATATTTATTGAAGCGCAAGGCATAGATCTTACTTTAATAATAGCATCGTGGCGTATATCTCTTGTAGGAGGTATGCGCCATTTTTATTTGCGCTGTTGTTCTTTTTTATCGCTAGAGATGTTATCTTTGCTGCATAACAAAACTACTACATACGCTATGAGTGAAAAAACATCTAAGTCTCGTTGGAACCCTATGAACTGGAGATTGGGCGAATATACTCGCCAACTATCGGTGGTGGTACTGGGCATTGTCATTACTTTCTTGGGGAGTGCTGCCATTAGTGCCATTAAAGAGCGCAAAGAGGTGCGCACCGCACTGAGCTTCGTCAAGAGCGAATTGGAAGAGAATAAAGCTACCTTGATAGAAACCCGCGAGCGCATCGAACTGGAAGTGGCCGCCGCTCGTTTCTTACTTCATTATAAAGACAACCTGCAAACAGCGCCTACCGATTCTTTGGCTACCTACTACATCGTTCCGTTTCAAGCTACCATCGATTCGTACTCGAGCGATGCACTGGAGCTGATGAAGACTTCGGGCATCTTCCCCAAACTGTCCGATGAGTATTTGGGACTGGATATCATCAAAACCTACAATGAGATACGCATAGCGAGCGACTTCTACGGATACTTCTCGAAGACTAAAGATGAGGCGCTCAAGATGATAATGGCCAATTTGGACAATAAGCTTATCCTGTTTGAAAACCGCACGCCTGTTGAGATATGGAACTATGTATTCAAGGTGTACGAGACTGAAGTGATGCTTCGCCAAACTTGCTTCGTATTCAATGTAGACTATATCAACCAAACCATCGAGAGCATTGATAGAGCCATTGCTACGATCGACGATTATTTGTAGGCTGACTGCTACTTACCATCTACAATAGCCGCTACGGTGGCATCGCCTGTCACATTCACTGCGGTGCGCAGCATGTCGAGTGGACGGTCAATACCAAGTATCAAAGCCAATCCTTCGGCTGGGATGCCTACTGCACCCAGCACCATGGTCAATATCACAAAGCTACCACCCGGTATGCCCGGTGTGCCGATAGACGAAACCACCGTCATACCCACTATCACCATCAAGTCGGCAAAGCTCAAATCAACCCCCAGCACTTGCGCTATAAAGAGTATCGCAATGGTCTGGTAACACGAGGTTCCATCCATATTGATGGTTACCCCAATGGGCAGTACAAACGAGCTGACTTCGGTAGAGATGCCCAAGTCACGCTCGGCCGTTTCGAGTGTCACGGGCAGGGTAGCCGCACTGCTACTGGTAGTAAAGCCAAACAGTTGCACCGGATACATCGAGCGTAAAAACTTCTTGAATGAGATGCTAGTGAATAACCTAACTAACAAAGGATAAAAACCCAGCATCAAGATAAACAAAGCCACAGTAACGGTAGCCGCATATGCCCCCAAAGCGCTAAATATGCTGGTGTCGCCTCCAAAGTCGGCTATCAGTCCGGCCATCAGTGCCGCCACTCCAATAGGTGCAATCAGTATAATGTAATCTACCATCCGCAGTATGATGTCGTTGAGGCTATCAAAGAACTGCACCACCGAGGCAGTTTTCTCAGTAGGCAAACTAAGTGTAGCCAACCCAAAGAAGATAGCAAAGAAGATAACCTGCAAGATGCGTGAATTGTCGCCGGCCGCACTGATAAAGTTGTTAGGCACAAAGTCGGTTAGAAAGTTTAAAGGCCCTTTATCTTGTGCTTGTATCACTTGCTCTTGACGCTGCATCACCACCTCTTGATAGTCTTCTTGCAAGTGCACCATCTGCTCACGGTCTACTAAGTTGCCCGGCTTCACCAGCAGCCCCATCGATAAGCCTAGCAACACAGCCACCACCGTAGTGCACAAATAGATAAGAATGGTTCGCCCGCCCAGTTTAGAGAAGCGGCTGATATCTTTCAGCCCCGTTACCCCCTTCACCAGCGAGATAAACACCAAAGGGATAGCAATGAGCTGCAACAAACGAATAAAGAGTTGCCCCCACGGTTGAATCCAATCTTTCACTATAGTAGCGCTACCAGTGTGTGTAGCTATAAATCCGATGATGATGCCCACCACCATCCCAATGAGTATCTGTATGTAAAGCGGAAACTTCTTTTTCTGTGTTTTTGTCATTGCTATTCAGTCTATCGTTGTCACAAAGATAGTTCTTTATCGTTTACTCCTGCAATATCAATCTGTTTTATTTTCCTTGCCTTATTGTAACAGTCTTGTAGCTAAAACGTCGTAAATTCTTGCCAACTTATTACAATGATATTTCCTATTAAAAAATTCATTCTTAGATATTTGGTTAATATTTTTAAACCTATATCTTTGTACTATATTAACTAAAACAAATTATGATATGAGAAAATTATTACTTTCATTATTTATGATGGTAGCTGTGGTGGCTACTGCGTTTGCACAAACGGTGACTACGTTTGATTTCACTAAAGCTGATGCTGATGGTAAAATTTATGGTTTTGCTGAACCTAATGCTAGTGCTACAGGTACGAATTTGGCTAATGGGACTCTTAGTTCAGGAAATATTAATATAGAATCAACAAAAGTAGCTTCTAACGATAATCGCTTGTGGTTTAATGCTAAAACAGGAATTGATTTACGTTGTTATTCAGGATCTTATCTGACATTCAGCACTACAGATGATGAGGTTATTGTTAAGATTGAATTTACTGGTGCAGCTATTGCTACAGCTAATTTAAGTTTTGATTATGGAACTTATACTTCTCCAACATGGACAGGAAGTGCAAAAGAACTTAGGATGACTTTCAAGGCGACGTCCCAATTTAAAACAATGGTTATTACCACTCAAAGCTCTTCTGCAACTCCTCAACCAACCTTCTCAGTTGCCCCTGGTAACTATACAACAGCTCAAACTGTTGAAATTAAGTGTACAGATACAGCCGCTAAGATTTATTATACTATTGATGGAGAAGTCCCAACGATTTCTTCTACAGAATACACAGAACCAATAAGTATTTCTACTACTACTACACTTAAAGCTATTGCTGCTAATGGCGATAATATTAGTGCTGTTTCTACTGCAACTTATGAGTTTCCTATTTCAGTATCAACTGTTGCAGACTTTATTGCATTAAGTGATGGTACGTTGGCTACAATTAGTATACCTCTTTCAGTAGTTTATCAAAATGGTTCACGTTTATTTGTAACTGATGGTACAGATGGTTTGTTGATTTATGGTAGCGGCTTAGGTAAGACTTATACTAATGGTCAAAGCATTCCTGCTGGAGCTACTGGAGAGAGAGCTACTTTCAGTGGTGTTATTGAGATGACTAATATGATTGCTTCTACTTTTGGTGATGGAGTTGCTAGTGAAGAAGTAGCGCCTATATCAATGGATATTTCAGATGTAACTGTTGCTGACCAAAATAAATATGTTGTTTTCTCAAAAGTGAAATATGAAGCTGCTGGTAAATTGGTTTCAGGAACTGGAGAACTTGCAACTTACAATCAATTTGGTATTACAATTCCAGAAGATCTTACTTTGGAATATGATGTAACAGGTATTCTAACTGTTAGAAACAGTGCTCCTCAATTATACCTTCTTGATTTCAAAGTTACTACTGGCATCCAAGGTACAGAAGCATCTGCTGCTACAATCATTGGTGGATATAGCCAAATCGAAATCAACGCTACTGAAAATGCGGAAGTTTTGATTGTAAACACAC
>CAMTOV010000161.1 GCA_947074235.1 uncultured Bacteroides sp.
ATATAAAATGAATAAGAAATATCGCAATCATTATCCAAGCCAATGGGGAGCTCTGGATAATGAATGGAAAGAAATCATTTTAGGTGGATTTCTTTCAGTATCCCAAGCATCAAGATTATCTGGCCTAAGCCGCCAATACATTTACAAACAAGTCCATAGTAAAGTACTTCTCTGCATCGAGAACAATGGAAGTAAAAAGTTAGAGTGGAAAGAATTTCTTTACTGGTATTCGCATTTAACTGTATTACCGATTTCTGCTTTTGGCCCATCATCCTTGTCATTAAAGGGTATAATGAACTTTACAGGAATGAGCAGATCCTGGTCACTAAATTTTGTCGATAGAAATAGAGTAGACACATTTTTCATAGGCCAACTTAGGCGATTTGACAAAGTAAACGTAGAAAGAGCATGGAAAAGGGAGCATGTCTATTATAAGGATTGGTTAAATATCCAGGAAATTACCGATTGCTTTGAGGTTACAAGCCATGCTCTTTTTATGGGAATTGCACATCATCTCATACAAACCAAGTCTCACAACGGTTCAATTCTATTTAGACGAAGAGATATAGTGAGGCTTATATCTTTTATAGAAAGGAGGGAAATATGAATAGAGTTAGCATACGCAGAAAAAAGAAAAACAAAGGAACGATGTACTCTCTTTATCTAGAATACAATCCCACTTTCATAGATGCAGCAGGTAAAACTATTCGGTATGAGTTCCTAAACCTGGAGATATTTGTAAACCCAGCAAATAGTATTCAAGAAAAGCATAATCAATTGATTGAAGAGATTGTAGAAACGATTCGCTGTGAAAGATATCTGTCATTAGTCAAGAAAGACTATTCATTCGTATCAATACACCGGTCGGATGAAGATTTCTTGGTATATTTCCTAAGAATCAGTTCATTTCGTGGTATCAAATTTCAATGCAGCCTTCTCCATTTTCAAAAATTCTGTAAGGGAAATTGCAAATTTAAAGATATAACTGCCAGTTATTGCGAGAACTTTAAGAGTTATTTGCTTCATTGTGGAAGTATCAAAGGTCGAAAAAGGTTATGCCGTAACACCGCTTCTGCCTACTTTAGTGCTTTTATGAGTGTCGTATCTTTGGCATACAAAGATGGTATAATACAAGACAATGTAGAATCATATGTCTCTAGAATCTCATGGGAACGCCATCAGTATAAAGAGTATTTGATAGAAAAAGAAATTCAACAATTGAAAAACACCGCATTCTTGGAGTTTCCTGAAGTCAAAAAGGCCAGTCTCTTTTCAATATACACAGGGCTTAGACGTAGTGATATAATCTCTTTAGATTGGGAGAATATACATCTTCGAACTAAAAAGGATACTTACTTAAAATTGATAGCCAATAAAACAAAAGTAAAGTTCAAATTACCATTATCACCCATCGCAGTTGAATTATTAGGTGTACCTCAGAAAAAAGGGAAGGTATTTAAGGGGCTTAGTGAAACATTATTAAATAAACAAATCCCAAAACTTATCGAAGCTGCATCAATAAAGAAACACATTACTTTTCATTGCTTCAGACATACATTTGCCATGAGATTACTTAATAAAGGTGTTGACATCTATACAATAGCCACATTACTTGGTCACAAACAGGTGTCGAGCACTCAGATTTATGCAAAGATATCTCAGAAAGAAGCTAAAAGAGCGATATTAAAGTTGACTTAACGAACAAGATAAGCAAGGATTCATTTTTAACAGGGTATATCATTGTACAAATCTACTGCATTAAATTGTTCATGCAGTAGATTTGTACAGCATGCAGAAAAATGGTTTTCTATATTTATATAAAATGGCATGATCGCAACTTGCGAATGGAGAACAGATATAAATAACCTGAAAGACAGAAAACTGGTATAAGAAGTTACGACTGGTGCAAGAATCCTACCCTGACCTTCATATGGACGGAAGCATAGATTATATATTCCTTTTTACATATTCTGTAGCACCACCTCTTCATAATTATCTTTGTCCATACAGTTGTCGCATTCATGTTTCATTGTATTCAATAACAAGAAGAGGACTACCCATTTAGCAATTCCATACTAAAAAGGCAATGGTTCATCGCTTTTAAATCCATCAAGTTGATTATTCTTCGGATCTCCCTGCTGTCGATTAGGGTTTATGCGAGATTGGAGTCTTGAAGTCCCTTCTTATTCGTACGGCATGGGAATACACATATCATCATCTGGATTTGAAAAGCGGGAAAACTTGCCATTGAATCGCAGTAACACATCACCAACGGGACCGTTACGGTGCTTGGCAATAATGATCTCAGCCATACCACGGAGATCGTTTCCTATGTCGTCATTAAAAATCTTATAATACTCTGGACGGTGAATAAAGCAGACCATATCAGCTTCATCACATAACGTACCGCTATCTCGAAGATCCGTCAATTGCGGACGTTTTCCCTCTATACCCTCGCGACTTTCCACATCACGATTCATTTGCGAGAGTATAATTATTGGAACATTAAGTTCTTTGGCCAAAGATTTTAATCTTCTTGTAAAATAGTTTACTTCATTATATCTATTATCAGTATACCGGACTTCGTTATACAGGAGTTGAACATAATCAATAACAATCAACCTAACCCCTTTCTCGGCAACCAGATTGCAAGCCTTTCTACACAGTTCCTCTATCCTCATCTTCGGTGTATCATCAATATAAAGCGGTGCATCAATTACTTCTTTGATTTTATAATCTAATTGCTGCCATTCGTAAGCAGCAAGCTGGCCACTTTTTAGTTTTTCATTGGGGATCTCGCACACATTTGAAATCAACCGATTTACAACTTGAACATTACTCATTTCGAGAGAAAATAGAGCAACAGGTACTCGGGATTTTACTGTTATATAATGCAGCATGGACAGGACAAAACTTGTTTTCCCCATGGCTGGACGAGCAGCAAGAACTATTAAATCTGAATTTTGCCAACCCGAAGTCATGTTATCCAGTTTTGTGAATCCGCTCCCAAGTCCAGATATACCATCTGTGCGAGAAGAAGCCTTTTGAAGCATCTGATATGCTTCACCGACTAAGAAGTTCATCTCGACGATTGACTCATCTGGACTCTGCTTTTTCTTTTCAGTTGTTATAATGGAATTTAGCCTCTTTACAGAGTCTTCAACAATATCCTCAAAACTAATCTTATTATCAGCAACTTTCTCTAAAATATTAGTAGCAACAGAAACCAAGCTACGAACTCTCATTGCATCACTCTCATCAAGCCTCTGACTATCTGAGTAGTTTTGTGTTTGTTCTTTCTCTGACATGTTTTTATTGATTTAAATTAAATACCCAAAGATAACAAAACATCCAATTTGAAGTCTATATCTTTATATTTTCAGCTAAAAGTACCCTTCATCCAACCTTGCAATCTCTATGTAAGCCCCTGGATTGAATGCTAGATGCTCATTGGCAAAAACATATCCTAACTGATTGGACAAACATAGGGTCTGGCCGATACGATGGTTGATATTGCGGTGTGAATGTCCGTATATCCAGTAATTGATAGAACTGGCTGCAATAAATTCCCCTAATTCAGCCGTAAATGCTCCGTTAAGTCTACTATCCCTGAATTCTGGGGCATTTAATTCATAAGAGGGAACATGATGAGAAGCTACAATGATATTCTGTGCTTTACTATTTTTCACGCTTTCACATAGGAACCGGAAACAACTGGAATGTTCTTGATTAAAACGTACCCAATCCAGTACGTTCTCGCCATGACGGATTCGCTTGAAGTCAGTAATACCACTTTCAGTTTGGAAAGCATCTTCCAAGCGTATCTGCCCCCATAGTGTAGTTGCTATCAAATCTGTGTTATCCAACTTTATTACAGTATTATAATAACAGTGTATATTTGATCGGATTTGAAGTTGCCAACCATTATAAAGAGTGTTTAAATCGAAGCCTTTATAGAATTCATGATTGCCTGGAATAACAATAACTTGAGCATAATTGTCCGCAGCCCAACTCCAAAACGGGTGTTTGCTGTAATTATCATCACCCAGATAACCAATATCTCCGGCAAGGACAAGTATATCACCTGTCACAACGAGTGGATGTTCTTTTAGAAATCTTGAATTGTCTGTAAACTCCAGATGAAGGTCAGATGCATATTGAATTTTCATGATAGTACAAATATTCGTTTCATTTCATCCAGTACCTGCCGGATGAATTCTTCATTGCGTTGAATACTGTCTTGCAATGGCTGGTTAGGCATCATTGCTTCCATTCTCTCAACAAATGATGTGACATCTCTTTTCATTTTTTCTGATAGAACAACAGACTCTGTGATGTTACCGCTTACCATCAGCTTGAATACATCAGACATATGTTTGCGGATATCCGAACTGTGAGCAGGTGGCTCTTGCTCAGAAAGATTCAGATAAGCTTTCATTTTCAGACACATCAATGCGATTGTGTCTGCAACAGGTAAGGTATCCTCGGTTAAGCTGTGCGCCAAAGCAAAATGATAAAATTCTTCATCTATCAGAATAGCGGAAAGACTTGGTATATCATCTCCTATAGGAATAGGGGTCAAGTGGAAACCCGTCGGCACACCAAGGATATCGGGATATTTGGATAAAAGTTCTATCTGATAAGGAAATCCGTCCGTTTTAGGCTGGCTAAAGCGAAACAACTCCGGCACAGAATCTCTACCTTCCTCTCGCTTTCTTTCTCGCGTGGTGTAATCTCCATCTTTGATGAATTGCCAAAACTGTCGGCCAAATTCCGGCGACATATGTTCGACAACTAGAATCATGTCGATATCTTTGGTTGCCCGAGGACGCATAGTTGCATCTCGTAAAATGATACTACAGGCAGTCCCACCAATAATTATATAGTTCTCACTGAACTCCGAAAAATATTTTTTAAATATCTCTAATCCTTTTACTGCCATATTTCATTAAGTAAAGTTTCTAGTTCTTTTTCAACCCGTGGATCATTCTCATTCACTAGAGATAAATACAAAGATAGTTTATCTACATATTCACCCTGTTGGAGGTCCATTTGTGGAGAATATTTCCAAACTTCTATTTTATAATTGGAATCTGAAGCCCCCCATTCTGCATAAGTGTTCTCATTCGATTTTAAGTCTTTCTCCCAAATAACTAATGTTTGCTGAACATCTGGATTTAAAAACGAGTAATGAGAGAGAGCGGATATACCTCCTGCATAGAACGAACCTTTTCCTATCTGATCCGTATAAATTATCCTTTTTACTGGTGACGATAAATGAGGCTTGGCACTTTCCCAAAGCTCTTTCCGAGTAATTGGCGAAGAAATCCATTTGGTCTTCCAATCTTTATGGATATGAAAAAACTGTTTGTCTTCCAATTCACTGATAGCCCGCGATACAGCCAGATAACTATAAGGAGTACGCGGTTGTATTTCTCCAATGGTGAAATTCTCAATTTCCTTATGCAACAGATAATAGAGTAGAATATATTGCCCCACAGGAGAAAGATGTTGTTCCAAGTTATTAGTTCGTTTCATCCGTTCATTGATTAACAATCCCGGAAGAAAGACGTACTGATCTGATAAAATAAAATAAACTCCTTGCTCAATAAGACGACTCCTCATATAAGAAGGAGCAGAAGGCAACTGAAAAGCTACCGGTCTTTTTAGAATACGCTCAACCAAAGTTGCCATATGACGATATTGTCGAGGTGTATATAAACGCGCTGTATCTGTTGATTCTGCAACACATAAATCGTGCCGATTGAATTCCGCCTTATAGAATCGAAAACTCAACAAGATGTCTAAACTCAAACTCCTAAGCTCATCCTTATTAATAGGAATAAGTTCAATAGGAACACCAGCTATAGATATAGTTTCAATCATATAATTTCATTATCTATTATTTGCATCATTATCATAGTTAATGATAATGATGCAAATATAATGATAA
>CAMTOV010000162.1 GCA_947074235.1 uncultured Bacteroides sp.
TTAGGGCCAGGATAAGGAGTGTTGAATGCAACTTGTACAGTTCCTTTTTGGCCATTTACTAATACAAAGTTTGTATTTGAAGTAACGAAAGCATTTTGTCCATTACGGAAAATAACTTGATTTGCTTCCAATACAAATTGTTTGTCCTTCAAAGCTTGAATAGCTTCTTGATATGATGCCATATCTTCAGCTTGTTCCTGTGCTCTAGCTTGAGCTCTTCTAGCTTCTCTTTCTTCTTTACGAGAGTCTTGTGCATACATCATAGATGTACCTACCATAACTAATGCTAATAATGCAATAAACTTCTTCATGACTTTAATTTTTTTTGTTTAGGTTTAAAAATCGTTGTTCGTTTATTGCAATAACAACTGCTATGTGATATTGTTCACTGGTTTTTTAATAATTTTATATCCTATCGAAGCTATTATTATACTCATCAATGGACTGATAAGATTGAAGAAACAATATGGTAGATATGTGAGAGTTGGTACATTGAGAATTGTAGCCTGTGTCATCCCACAAGTGTTCCAAGGAATAAGCACAGAGGTCACGGTTACCGAGTCCTCTATTGTGCGACTAAGGAGTCTTCCTTCGTATCCTTTTTTGTGATAAATATCTTCGAAAATATTACCTGTAAGTATAATGCTTATATATTGATCTGAGGTGGTTAAGTTTAAAGTAATACCAGCTGCAACGGTTGATGATACGAGGCTTACTGTTTTCTTCATAAATTTTAAGAAGATAGAAGTAATACTACCCACCATGCCATTGGCAGTCATTGATCCACCAAAGCACATAGCGCAAAGAATCAACCAAATAGTGTAAAGCATTCCAGACATACCTCTAGTAGCAACTAACTCGGTCAAAGTAGAATCGGGCGTTTGCAGCTGCGTGCTGCCATAAAAGGTCATCATTACACCTTTAAAAATTCCGTCAGATTTATTAGCAAAATCACCTGATGAAGAAGCTATCTCTAATAATAAATCCGGCTGAAAAATGATAGCGAAAATTCCTGCTAATAATGCTGAAATAAATAAAGTGATAATAGAAGGAACCCGTTTTGCTATTAAAATTCCTGTTACAATAGGCACTATTAATAGCCACGGAGTAATGTGAAATTTAGTGTGAAGGTTTGATGCAAATTCGGCTATATGTGCTGTGTCATTGCCACCATATAATAATCCAACTACGGTAAAAATGATAAGTGTGATAATCATCGATGGTACAGTTGTAATGAGCATATAGCGTATGTGTCTAAATAATGGGGTGTCTGTGACTGATGCGGCTAATACAGTAGTATCGGATAAAGGAGACATTTTATCACCGAAATAGGCACCCGATATAATAGCACCTGCAATCCAACCATCATGAAATCCTTGTGCTCTACCTATACCCATAAGGGCTATACCAATTGTAGCAATAGTAGTCCAAGAGCTACCCGTCATCACCGAAACCAGTGCACAAATAATGCAAGTTGAGGTAAGGAAAAAACTGGGATGGATTACTTTTATACCATAATAGATTAATGTAGGCACTACGCCGCTTATCATCCATGCACCACTTAATGCACCAATGATAAGTAAAATAATAATGGCTGGAGAAACACCGGATATATTATTTATAATAGCTAACTCTATATCTTTCCAGGCAATTTTATAAAAAGCCATACCAATAAAGATGCTAACAGCCGTTGCAGCCAACAATGATACTTGACTACTTCCGCTTAAAGCATCACTCCCAAAAATACGGATTGTTGCAAACAGTAGAGCTATCAATATGATAACCGGTATCAGCGAAACAAGTGGTGATGGGGATTTCTTCATATTTCTTAGTTCTTATTATTTGTCCAACGATAACGTATAAATAAAATTCCAGTAAAAATCAATGCTAATGATAAACCCGTATAAAATACCGCTATAAAGTCGGGAGGGAGCAATTGAAATTTTCTTATAACTACTCCTAATCCAATCATAAAGCACATAATCAACCAACTTTTTACATCAAAAAAAGAAAAAGGACAACTATTTTCTGTTTTTTTCTTACTTATTCTTTTTGTATGTTTTAAAAACTGATTTCTAAAAATAAAACAGAAGAAAAAAATAAAAACACAAGCGGTTAGTATAATGTTTAATAAGCTAATATCAGATTCTTGATACCAAGTTATTATGCCAATTCTTAATATATTACATCCGGCTACTATCCATACAAGGCCGGCTGTTATAAGAAGAGTGTTCTTTTCTACTCCATATTTTCTAATAAACCATTTCATCACTATAATTTTTTATTAACCATTAATGGTGAGAATGTATTATTGTGTAGAGTAAACCTTATATTACTTATGTATTGGTATCTTTTGATAGGTAAAACTGAATATGAATCGACTTGATAAACATTGGTCTTGAAAGAATTCAATGTTTTACTATTTGAAAGACGAACATATAATTCGCTCATTAAAAAAATAAATATTCTTTTGAGTGTCATCAATATTGAAATTTGTATTGTGATGACACAAAGTTACTATCTTTTTCTCAAAGAATGGAGATTGTATATATCTTATTATCAATAAAGAATACTTTATAACAGAATATTGTATTTTAAAAATAGATATATTTAATTGGGATTACCACTAACAAGCTTTTCTAAAAATTGGGTGTATTGGGCTGGTGTCAATACTTGTTTTATTTGATTAAGATCGGCTTGGATAAAGATAGATTTTGCTTTTTGTAAACGCTTAATTTGGTTAACATAATAATTTATAGAATCGTTGGCAGCTTGTTGATTTATTCTTCCTTTGTTTGCTACATTATTCCATTGTTCTTGTTGTTGGCTAGTTAGGTTTAATGATGACTGCCCGTATTTATGCCAACCATTATCCATCCAATAACCATTCATCATATTGGGGCCATAACAATAATCATTGTTATCATTGTTCCACATCATTCCACCACCATAGCAATAATCATCACCGTTATTGTTTTTCCAATCTTGTGATGACGCTGATATTGATACTCCCATCAATAACATTAAAAACAAACAAAGCTTTTTCATATAGTCTATTTTTTAGTAACTAATAATAGCTATACAACCCTATTTGATTCATTTTGTTTTTTAATTAATTGATGTTTTTGTTTCTTTTTATGAAAATGTTTAATACATTGCGTTTCAGAATCTTTAAAACTAATTTTTAATAAATGAAAAACCTCTTTTTATCTCTATTTGTGCTATTGGTATCATTACCAATCTGTGCTCAAAAAGAATTTAATTTAGCATCCCCTGATGGGAAATTAATAGCGAATATTGATGTTGATAAACAATTGAGTTATAATATTCAATATAAAGAAAAGGAGGTATTATCCTCTTCTCCATTGTCAATAACAACCACTGAAGGTGTGATATGGGGTAAAAACCCACATTTATTAGGCACTAGTAGGAAAAGCGTCAATCAAATGATATCTTCTCCCTTTTATCGTGCTGCTGAATTGAATGATAATTACAATCAGTTGGTTTTGCGATTTAAGAATCATTGGAATGTAGAATTCCGCGCTTACAATGATGGCATTGCTTACCGTTTTATTTATTCTGGCAAAAAAACTCTTCAGATTGCTGAAGAGGAGGTTGCTTATAATTTCCCAATAGACGGTATCGCTACTGTTCCTTACATAAAAGTAGGAGAGGATGGTGATTATGAGTCACAATTCTTTAATTCTTTTGAGAATGTATATACCACAGAGCGTTTGTCAGAGTTAAACGATCAGCGTATGGCTTTTTTGCCTTTGGTTGTCGATTTGAATGATGGAGTTAAAGTTTGCATAACAGAAAGTGATTTGGAAGATTATCCAGGCTTATATTTAAAATCTGATAAGGGAACTTCTACGTTAAGCGGAAAGTTTGCTGCTTATCCAAAAGAAACTGTGCAAGGCGGACATAATAAGTTACAACAAATTGTAACTCAACGTGAGGATTATATCGCTACTGTTGGTGCACGTAGCTTTCCTTGGCGCATTGCTATAGTGGTTGATTCGGATGTTAAACTAGCTGCTACTAATTTGAGCTATTTGTTGGCTGCGCCATCACGTATACAAGATACTTCATGGATTAAACCGGGTAAGGTAGCTTGGGAATGGTGGAATGACTGGAATATCAAAGGGGTGGATTTTGAATCTGGAGTAAACAATGATACTTACAAGGCTTATATTGATTTTGCTTCGGATAATAATATAGAATACGTGATTTTAGATGAGGGCTGGGCGGTTAACCTTCAAGCGGATTTAATGCAGGTTGTTGACGCAATAGACTTGCAAGAATTAGTAGACTATGCAACCTCAAAGAATGTAGGCATTATACTTTGGGCAGGATACTATGCATTTGAGCGTGATATGGAAAATATTTGTCGCCACTATTCTCAGATGGGAGTGAAAGGATTTAAGGTAGACTTTATGGATAGGGATGATCAACAAATGACTACCTTTAATTATAAAGCTGCCGAAATGTGTGCTAAGTATAATATGCTCCTTGATTTACATGGCTCATACAAACCTGCTGGTATGAATCGCACTTATCCTAACGTATTAAATTTTGAAGGAGTAAATGGTTTGGAGCAGTTGAAATGGAGTCCTGTTGAATACGATCAAGTGACATACGATGTTCAAATTCCATTTATTCGTCAAGTTGCAGGACCAATGGACTACACGCAAGGTGCTATGAAGAATGCTGCACGCGGTAATTATTATCCTTGCAATAGTGAACCAATGAGCCAAGGAACTCGATCTCGGCAATTAGCTTTATATGTTGTTTTAGAGTCGCCACTTAATATGTTGTGCGATTCTCCTAGTAACTATTTGGCCGAACCAGAGTGTACTAGTTATATTGCTGAAATTCCTACAGTATGGGATGAAACAATAGTGCTTGATGGAAAAATGGGAGAGTATATTGCTACTGCTAGACGTAAAGGTGATAACTGGTACATCGGAGGGTTAACTAATTGGGATGAGCGTAAAATGGATATTGATTTGTCATTCTTACCAAGTGGTAATTACTCAATTGAGTTATTTGCTGATGGAGCAAATGCACATCGCAACGCTTCTGATTATAAAAGAACTGTGAGCGAATTGCCAAAAGATAAAAAACTACAAGTGTTGCTTAAGCCGGGTGGAGGTTTTGCCGCTAAAGTTACTAAGCATTAAAAAAAGAATGGGGCTCACGATATTATATCATGAGCCCCATTCTTTTTGCTAGTATAATTATAACTAATCTAAAGATTGATAGAAACTTTCTTTAGAAATACATTTTCCGTTATTATTGTAATACTCAAAAGTATCATTGGGATATTTGATAATTTTATATCCATTGGGTTGTCTCTCCGTTTCAGAGATTATATTTCCATCTTTTATCTCCGCACTCCAATACGACTCTTCGTCTTCTCCGTTAACTATCCCCGTAAAAGGTTTGTTGTTGTAGAGAATCGTTTTTGTATTTTTATCATATACAATTTGGCTTTTCTTGACTTTATTTTTGCAGCCAATTAATGATATTATAAGAATAAGGAAAAGTGTTTTGTGGATAAATTTCATGACATAGAAGTTTAAATGATAAAATAATCAACGATAACTGATGTGTTAGTCAGTGTTATTGCTAAATTATTATTGGCTATATGCTATGGGTGAATACCGGGAAAAGTATAGCAAGAGGGTGATAGCCTAGGTAGAACAATTCTTTTGTGTTGAGAGAGTCTTACTCCTGAAATAGAATAAGCATTTATAATGAACAGTAATATTTGTTATTCATGTTAATTAGATTAATCTTTACCAGATTCCCAATGTAAAGTGATCTTTATAATAAAGAAGCGTGGGATCTATTGAGAACTACCAAATCTGAGGCTCTGGACTGCCCATCTCTAAGTAATAAACAATAGCCCACGCCAAA